>NZ_JBWKFL010000001.1:0-50096 GCF_056434305.1 Streptomyces sp. NPDC044061
GCGGTAGTACAGCTCCCGGCCGTCCTTGCGCGCCTCGCGGGCGGCTTCCTCCCAGTCGGCGAGGAGTTCACCGAGTTCCTTGCGCACGGCGTCGGGGGGGGGGGGGGGGGGGGGGGGGGGGGCACCCCCCCCCCCCCCCCCCCCCCCCCCCGCCGCATCACCCCTCCTCGCGCAGCCGTGCCGCCAGGGCGGTCAGCGACTCGGTCGCCTCGGTGTGACCCAGGGCGGTGAGGCGGGAGACCGCGGCGTCGAGGCGGGCGAGGGCCGGGGCGGGGCGTTCCAGGTAGATGCCCTCCACGGCACCCGCGAGACGGACGCACTCGGCCCACTCGCCGGCGTCGTCCTCGTCGGGCCCGGGTTCGCCGAGCAGGGTGAGTGCCTCGTCCAGGGCGGCCAGGGCGGTCTCGTGCTCGCCGGCGTAGGCGTTGACCCGCCCGTGTTCGTAGGCCAGGGCGCTGTCCAGAGAGCGGCCGCGGGCCTCGTACCCCGCGGCGCGGGCCTCGTCGGCGATCCTGCCCGCGTCGGCGAGGAAGGCGAGGGCGTCGGCCAGGCCCTCGGATCCCTGCTGCTGCGCCTGGAGGCGGGCGAGTTCGCGCAGGCAGCTGCTGAGCTGCTCGTAGCGCGGTGCCCGGGCGTGGGCGGCGAGGGCCTGGTCCGCGGCCTCGCGGGCCTGGCCGAACTCGCCGGACTCGCCGAGGAGCACGGCGGTCTCCGCGGCGATCATGGCGTGGCTCCCGGGATCGTCGTCCCAGCCGGCCGACTCGGCCGCGAGGGCGACGAACTCCGCCGTGGCGACCTTGAGGTCCTCCCCCGCGTGCAGCGCGCGGCCGCGGGTCAGGCGCAGCTGGGCGACGAGCCGGTCGTCCAGCTCTCCGGCGGCGACGTCCGGTTCCGCCAGCAGGGAGTCGAGCAGCGCGATGCAGTCCTCGACGCGGCCCAGGTCGAGGCTGAGCTGGGCCGCGTTGCTGTAGGTGCAGAACGCGTCCGTCCGGCTGCCGCGACGCAGTTCGAGCTCCGCGGAGCGCGTCAGGTGCCGCAGTGCCTCGTCGGGGCGGCCCAGGTGCATGCAGGCCTGGGCCAGATCACCGTGAAGGCGGGCGGTGTCGACCGCGTCGGACGGCCAGTCGGCGGCCAGTCGCAGGCTCTCGGTCAGGTCCGTGTGCGCGGCCTGCGCGTCCTGGAGGCCGAGCTGGAGCCGGCCGCGCAGTCCGAGCGTGCGGGGCAGGTGCCAGGCGGGGCCGTGTGCCTTCAGCCGGTCGAGAAGGGCGTCGATCCCGCTGATCGCCGCGGGCAGGTCGCCGGAGACGGCGTACGTGCTGCTCCGCAGCAGCAGGGCGCCGGAGACCTGTCCGGCGATGTCGTGCCGGGTGGCGAAGTCGAGCAGCAGGTCCACCTCGGCGAAGACCGGCGCGACGTGCTCCTCGTTCCTCGACGTCTGCAGCCGCAGGCCGAGCGCGGTCGCCCGCAGCCGCAGCAGACGGGCCTCCTGGTACGGGGCGAGGCCGGGCGTCTCCTCGTGCAGCCGGACGAGGGCCGCGTGCGCGGCGGTCAGCGCGGCGGCCTTCGCCTCGGGTCCGTCGGCACGCTCCGCGGGGATCTCGGCCGCGGGGAGCACGGCGCAGGCGCGGGCGAGCGCCGCGTGACCCGGCGCTCCGGCCTCGTCGTACAGGTGTGCGGCCTCCTCGTGGAGGGCGGCGGCCCGGTCGAACTCGTCCTTCTCGCCCGCCCGGCTCGCCTCGTCGGCCAGCAGGTCCGCGCGCAGCCGTACGAGCGGTCCCACGGCGGGGTCGTCGGGGTGGACGTGGTCGGGGGCGGCGACGAGCGTGCGCAGCCGAGCCCAGCAGGCCGCCGCGTCCGGGTGCCCCTGCTCGTCCAGCGTCCGGGCCCGGACGACGAGTTCGGGCAGCGGCTCGGGGACGGCGGCGGCCGTGCGGGCGGCCGGCGCGACGACCGGGGCCACATCGTCGAGGCCGCGGGTGCGCAGGGTCAGTTCCAGCGCGTCCAGGAGGGGAGCACGGTCGAGGCGGGCCCTGCGGCGGTCGCTGTGGGCCGTGGTTCCGTTGCGGGCGTCGAAGCGGGCGGCGAGGTCGTCGGCGCGGCCACGCACCTCGGCGCGCAGGCCGGCCACCGTCCAAGTGCGGCCCGCGTATCCGGCGGCGGGCAGTTCGCCGTGGCCGAGGAGCTCGACGCGCTGCAGGAGGACCTCCACGCCGGTGAGGAAGCCGAGCAGGTCCAGCGGCGAGTCGACCTCCTCGAACAGGCTCCGGTTCTCGGCGAGCAGTTCCAGGCCGCGTGCCTCGTTGCCGGTCAGCGCGCAGAACTCCAGGTGCCGGCCGACCTCCGGGGACATCGAGGGGTTGCGGCGGCAGGCGCGGTGGCCGGAGAGGTGCAGTGCGCGGGCCCGGTCGGTGCGGCCGGTGCGCAGCAGGGGAAGCAGCGCGTAGGAGACGGAGCGGGCGGGCTCCTCCTGGCAGGATTCCTTCCCGTCCAGGACGGGCTCCCAGGTGCGCAGCGCCCGCTCGTCGTCGCCGGCCGCGAGGTGGTACAGGGCGCGCTCGCAGATCTCGCAGGCCTCGCAGTCGCTGAGCCTGGTGCGGGTACGGCCCGCCCACAGCTCGTAGGCGAGGGAGGTGTCCTCGCCGACGTGGGCGGCGAGCTGGTACGCCTGCCCGTAGTAGGGCTGGAGGCCGAGGTCGGCCTTCTCGTACCGGTCGCGCATCTCCGTCAGCCACTGGCGCAGGCTGGCCAGCGGAATCTCGGGCAGCGCGCGCAGGGCGTTGGCCACCCACTTGAACCGCCAGAACAGCGTGTGGCGCAGGCGCTCGTCGAAGACGTCGGGCTGCTCGTCGAAGAGGGTGAGCAGGCGGGCGAAGACGACGGGCGACTTGCGGGGTTCGGAGCCGTACGTGTACGCCTCCTGCAGTTCCAGTAGGGCGCGGACGAGCGGAACGGCCTCCGCGAACTGCTCGGCGGCGTCGACCAGTTCCTCGGCCGTGACGGTGCGGATTCGGCCGTAGGGGCGCCGGTCGTTCTCCTGGAGCGCCCGGTACAGCTCGTCGGTGGTCTGGGGTGCGGTCGGCATCGTCAGCTGTCCTTGCGCAGGGCGTGGGCGAGAAGGTCGAGGAAGGAGCGGTTGATGAGGCTCGATTCGGCGGGCCTGAGCGGGCGCCGAGACAGCATCGCGGCCTGCCCGTAGAGGGCTTCGGCGCTGGTGCGGGCCAGTTCGGGCTCGTCGATGCCGACCGCGGTACGGACCAGCGGATTGAGCTGGTTGAGGATCAGCTGGGCCCGCGGAGCCTCCTGGCGCAGGTGGCCGAGGATGTCGCCCCACACGCCGCCCTGCTGTTCGCGGGCGAGCTGGGAGCGGGTGCGCTCGTGCCGGGCCTCTCGGCTGTCGAGGAGGAGGGCGGGGGCGGAGGCGGGCTGGAAGGTGCGCAGCGCGACGTCGCAGTCGAAGACGGCGAGGGCGTCGCGGGCCAGGGCGAGGTAGGCCGCGGCGGCCAGTTCCGTCTCCCGGTCGACGGGGTCGAGGTGGGCGGTGAGCGTTGCCGGGTCGAGGTCGGCGACGCTGACCTCCGGCCTGATCTCCGGCAACCGGTGGACCAGTTCACGGTCGTAGGTGTAGCCGCCGTTGACGACGCCGAGCCCGGCGGCCGAGGCGATCGCCGCGACCTGCCGGAACTCCTCCACGCTGGATGTCACGAGCACGGTGCGGTGGGTGCGCGCGAACTCGTCCAGCGTGGCGTGTCCGTCGGTGGTCTCGAACGGCAGCCACGGCAGCAGCATCCGCAGGATCTCGTCGTCGTGCACCGCCAGCGACTTCACGGCCAGGTGGTGGACCTGGAGGAAGCGGGCGAGCAGGTCCGGGTCGCCGGCGGCGGTCCGGGCGATCCACGCGCGCAGCCGCTCGGCGAGGGCGTCACGGACCGCGGCTAGGGTGTCGTCCTCGTACAGGGACTCGCGGGACGCCGTCGGGCGCAGGCTCTCGGCGTCGACGACGCAGCGGACGAAGAACGCCCACTCGGGCAGGATCTCCTCGGCCTGCTCGGACAGCAGCATGCCCTTGACGTGCACGCGGTGACCGTGGCGACGCCCGGCCGGCACCGCCTCGGGGAGCACGCACGCGATGCCCTTGAGGCCGACGGCCGGAAGGTCCAGCTCGACGGTGTCCAGCGGCGTGAACCCGAAGACCTCCTCGCCGTACGCGGCCAGCGCGCGGGAGCGTGCGCCCGGCGTGGGGTACGTACGCGCCCAGGGTGCGGGCTCGGGATTGACGAACACGCCCGGGCCGCCCGTGCCGTCGTCGAAGGTCACCGGGTGGCGCAGCAGGGAGCCGAAGTGCCGGGCCAGCGCGTGCACCTGGGTGGGCCGGGTCCATTCGCCCGCGTCGGCGCGCGGCGTCAGCGTGACGGTGGTTCCGGGCCGGGGGCGGGCGGCGGCGGGCAGGGTGCGGACGGTGTAGCTGCCGTCGCCGCGTCCCCGCCACTCCACGGCGGCGGCGTCGGGGGTGCGAGCGGAACGGCTCACGACGTGGATCTCGTCCGCGACCAGGAAGCAGGAGAGCAGGCCGATGCCGAACTGGCCGATGAAGTCGGCGCGTTGCTCGGCGATCTGCTGGGCACGCTTGCTGCTGCGGCCGATCGTGGCGAGGAAGGTGTGCACGTCGTCCTCGGTGAGACCGACACCGTCGTCCTCGACGCGTACCACCGAGCCGTCGGCGTACAGGCGGACACCGAACGCGTCGGCGGGGGCGCCCGGTTCGAGACCGTGCCGCGCGGTCAGCGCGTCCACCGCGTTCTGGAGGAGTTCGCGCAGGTAGACGCGGGGGCTGGAGTAGAGGTGGTGGGAGAGGAGATCGACGAGGCCGCGCAGATCCACCTGGAAGGTGCGGTCGGCGCCGGCCGGGCTCGAAGGAGTGTCGGGCAGAGTCATCGGGCAGTCCGGGGTGAGGTGAGCGACGAGTGGCTGGTGGGGCGGCGGGTTCAGGCGTTGCGCCGGGCGCGGGCGTACATCGTTTCCGGCTGCGCCATGTAGCTCCATGGCGACGGGGTGTAGGCACCCTGGAGCTCACGGAAGACGCGCGGCATCGCGATGCGCTCGGAGGCCAGCGACAAGGCCATGGCGAAGATGTTGAAGTCCTCCTGCCAGCCCGGGCGACGCACGTGGGCGGGGTGGAGGATGCTGCGCTCGGCCGCCTCCAGCAACTCGTCCTGGATCTCGGGGGCTCTCAGGCAGTTCATTCGGTCGGACTCGACCCAGTCCTCGATGTGCGCCGTGGCGATCACGCAGCCGAGGCGATGCCCGTCGGGCGCCCCGGCGAACGCCTCACGTGCGAACGCCAGGGCCTCGCCCTGCTCGCCGCCCCAACGGGGCTGCAGCTGCGACACCCACTCGATGTGGGTCTCCAGGTCCAGCGGGTCACGACGCAGGGCGGCGTCGAGCCGGGTCTCGTTGACGGTGGGGCCCAGCGACATGCCGCGGCCGGAGGTGAGCAGGCGGCGCCAGGGCGTGACCCATTCCGGCCGCAACTCGGCGGCCTCCAGCAGCTGCTCCTCGGCGATGTGGAGCCGTTCATGGAAGACCCGCCACTGTTCCTGCGTGACATGCACGGCATCCGCGCGGGTGCGCGCCTCCCAGCCCCAGGTGACGTGCCGCGCCCCGGATATCAGCAGGGCCGTCGCCCGGTGCTCCTTGTCCTCCTCGACGGCCCGGCCGATCCAGTCCTGCACACCGTCCAGGTCGGCCAGCTCACCGAGGACCTGATGGTCGCGGCCGAGGTCGAAGGGGGCCAGCGCAGCCTTGACCGCCTCCCAGTCACCGGCGCCGGCCGCCTCCACCAGCGCGAGTACCCGCGCGTCACCGAGCGCGCGCAGCGTGTACATCCCGTTCTTCTGCCGGCGCGGGACGGGAAGGGCGTACGGATCCGCCGCCGGTCTCCCCGCACCCCTGCCGAACAGCCTGTCGAACATGCCGCGCCCTCCCCAGGTTCCGCGTGATCTTCGGTGCAGCATAGGCGGCCCCACCGACAGCGCTTCCACAGGGTTTCCACCAGCGCTTCACGGGTTCGGAGCCGCCCCCGCACCCCCTACGGGCCCAGCCGACCATGCGCCGTCCGGCCGTCGAGCGGAGCCTCGGCGCCGCTCTCACCGCGCGTGGAATTCGCCACAATGTGTCCCTTAAAGAGGACGAATGCGTAAAAGTAGTTCTTTGCAGCCGGTTGCGCTCCCCCGACGACCGGCTCCGGGGATTCAACGACCAGCGGCATGGGAGAAGCGTTTGATCACGGCACGTAAGCGACGCACCGGGCTGATGACCACGGCCGGCGTACTCGGCGGCGTACTCGCACTCACGGCCCTCGGCGGCACCAGCAACGCCGCGACCGGCGGCAACGACACCGCGAACCAGCCGAAACCGCAGGCGCAGGGAGATCAGGCGGGCGCCCAGGACGCCTCCGACGCCCGAATAGGGATCACTCCCGGGCCGGGTGCCTACAGCGTCGGGGTCAACGACCCCGTCAAGGTCACCGTCGGCAACGGCAAGCTCACCAAGGTGACCATGACCGCCGTCGCGACCGGTACCGAGGTTCCGGGCAGCCTGTCCGCGGACGGCACGTCCTGGACGGCGACCGGCCGGCTGGAGCGGGCCACCAAGTACCTGGTCGCCGCGGAGGCCGAGGACGCCAAGGGCCGCTCCGTCACCTCGAACGCCACGATCACCACGGTCTCACCGGCCAACGACTTCCTCGGGCACCTCTCCCCCGAGGACGGCTCGACCGTCGGCGTGGGCATGCCGGTGACGGTCAACTTCTACAAGGCGATCAGCAACAAGGCCGCCGTGGAGTCGGCGATCCAGGTCAGCTCCAGCAGCGGCCAGCGGGTCGTCGGTCACTGGTTCAACGACCACCGCCTGGACTTCCGCCCCGAGAACTACTGGAAGCCCGGCTCCACCGTCACCGTCACGCTCAGCCGCTACGGCGTCCAGAAGACGGTCACGTTCAAGATCGGCCGGAGCCAGATCAGCACCGTCGACGCCAGGACGAAGCAGCTGACCGTCGTGCGGGACGGCAAGACGATCAAGACCATCCCGATCTCGTCCGGCAGCCCCGAGCACCCGACGTACAACGGCCGGATGGTGATCTCCGAGAAGTTCCGGCAGGTCCACATGAACGGTGCGAGCGTCGGCCTCACGGAGAAGGACGGCAAGCCCTCGTACGACATCAAGGCCGTACCGCACGCCATGCGCCTGACCGACTCGGGCACGTTCATCCACGGCAACTACTGGGGTGCCGACTCGGTCTTCGGCAAGGTCAACACCAGCCACGGCTGCGTGGGCCTGAAGGACGTCAGGGGCGGCGGCGACAGCAGCCGGCCCGCCGCGTGGTTCTTCGACCACTCGATGATCGGTGACGTCGTGATCGTCAAGAACTCCGAGGACAAGACCGCGTTGGCCCCTGGCAACGGCCTCAGCGACTGGAACATGCCGTGGAGCGAGTGGGTCGCGGGCAGCGCGACCGGCTGACGCCACACCTCCGACGCACACGAACCTGAATCCCTTCCGCAGGCGGCGGCCGACACCATGTCGGCCGCCGCCTGCGGCGTCGGAGCGCAAGAGCCCCTGCGAGGCCCTCGACGAGCTCCCCGGGACACACCAACTTCCTCACGCATCGCGCCCCATACCTAACAGTGAGTGAGGAAGAGCCGTCGAGGACAGGGCGGGCGGCACCCTGGAGGAGGAGGTGTGACGGCAGGAGAGGAGGCGTGATGCGAACCAGCGACGAGATCTATCACCAGGTCCGCTGGGACCCGCGGTTCGACCCGGCCCGGTTCGTGCTGGGGATCAGCGAGCGCGGGGGTGCCTTCCAGCGCATCCCCCTGACGTCGTTCGTGCCCGGCGGCGACATCCCGTGGCACCGGGTGGTGTTCATCGAGGCGGACGGCTGGGTGGTCTGGGACCGGGCCACGGGCGTGGACCGCATCGACGCCTCGGGCGCCGGCCGGGTGCGGGACCCACAAGCGGAACCGAGTTCCGACACGCGCTTCGGCGGGGGCGACCCCGTCGGCGTCCTCGGCGTCTCCCCGACGGCCCGCACGGCGGTGGCCTGGATCCCGCCGGCGGAGCTGTGGCCGCCGATCCAGGACATCCGCCAGGACTACGATCCGCAGATCCACCGCTGGCCGCCGCACGTCAATGTGCTCTTCGGCTTCGTGCCGGAGTCCGCATTCGAGCGGGCCGCCCCGCTGCTCGCCGCGGCGACGGGCGAGACGCCGGTCTTCACCGCCCGGCTGGAGGGGGTGCGCACCTTCCGGCACAGGGCGTACTCCACCGTGTGGCTCGACCCGACAGCAGCCGGAGAGGGCCCGTGGGCCGAACTGCACCGCGTCCTGCAGGAGCGGTTCCCCCGCTGTCGTGGGCCCAACGAGGACTTCACCCCGCATCTGTCCCTGGGCCGGACCCGGGATCCGCGGCGAGTCAGCGCCGACTGCGCCGCCCGGCTCGACGCCATGACGGCGACAGTCTGGGAGCTCGTCCTGCTCTCACGCAGGGGCGAGGGGCCGATGCGGCCACGGGCCACGGTCGCCCTGCGCACGGGCGAGGTCCGCCGGCTGCCCGCACCCGGCCTCGAAGCGCCTGGCCCGGAGGACACGGCATGGCTCTCCGAGATCACCGACAGGTGAGGCCGTGGTCAGGTCGGGCAAAGCGCCGCCGGGGATTCAGGTCGCACGGGCGCGGTGTTCGAGCCGCCACCGACGAGCATGCGGTGCTCGCGGATCCACCTCACCAGTGCGGGCTCGCCGCGCAGTTGGCCTGTCCCTGAGCAGCGGAGCGCCGGGCGCGCACCGCCTCAACACGGACGGGACCGGCTCCGGTCGGTTCGCCGCTCGACGGAATTCCTGGTCGAGGCATGGCGATTGCGCACCAGCCCGCTGGTGACGGCCGCGGGCGCGATGCCGTCCCCCGTGCTGGTGGCCCTGTCCCCACTCGCGGGACCGGGACGGGCGCTTCGGAATGAATGCAAAGGACAACGGTTCGATCTCTGTACGCGCCAGGGGCTGACACCGGGGTCCTGGTGCGCGATAACGTGCGCGCTCGGCCCGATCATCGCACCGTCCAGGGACTGTCATGCCTGATCCTTCCATGCCGCCGGACGACCGGCCGGCGTCGTCCGTGACCTCCCGTGTGACGGCCGAGTCGCGTGCCGGGTCCTTGAGGCGGCGTCTGGTGCTGTCGTCCGTGCTGCCGCCGGGCGTGGTCGCCGTGGCCGGTGCGGTGGCCGCCGCGCTGGTCCGCGACGGCCATCTGGACCGGGCGGACCAGGGCGCGGTGTTCGGCGGAGTGGCGCTCATCAGCACCGTGGCGGCCGGGATCGCGGGCATACGGGCTTCGGCGGAGGCACGAGCAGTCACCAAGCACTGGGCGGAGCTGTCCCGCTCAGCCGACCGAAACCGTGCCGAGCTGGCCGAGCTGACCCGTGCCACAGCCGAGGGCAGGGCGGAACTGGAGTCGCTGTGCCGTCGGTTGCGGGCCGGGGAGCGGCCTGTGCGGCGCCGGCCGGAACTGCCGCCGCAGACCGGCCCGGACGAACTCTCCCGCCTCGGCTTCGAGATCGCTGTGGCCCGGCACGAGGCGGAGGCAGCCCTGCTGGAGACCGCCGCTTCCGCGGTCGGTGCGGAACACAACTCCCGGCTGGAGCAGTTCGAGGTGTTCGCCAATCTGGCGCGCCGCCTGGAGTCCCTGGTGCACCGCGAGATCGGCCTGCTGGACGACCTGGAGAACGAGGTCGAGGACCCCGACCTGCTCAAGGGGCTGTTCCGGGTGGACCATCTGTCCACCCGGATCCGCCGGTACGCCGAGAACCTGGCCGTGCTCGGCGGCGCGAACACCCACCGCCAGTGGACCCGCCCCGTCGGCCTGACCGACGTGCTGCGTTCCGCAGTCGCCGAGATCGACCAGTACGCCCGGGTCAAGCTGGTCCCGCCCGTCGACGGAACGGTCAGCGGCCACGCCGTGGTCGACGTCGTCCATCTGCTGGCCGAGCTGCTGGAGAACGCGACGGTCTTCTCACCGCCCCAGACCACCGTGCACGTGCGGGTGGAGCCCGTCGCCGCGGGGGTGGCGATCGAGGTCGAGGACCGGGGCCTGGGCATGTCCCCGGCCGAGCGCAGCCAGATGAACACCGTTTTGAGCGCACCCGGCAAGGTCGCCCTCGGCGAACTGCTGCAGGACGGCCGGATCGGCCTGTACGTGGTCTCCGTCCTGGCTCAGCGGCACGACATCGCCGTGCAGTTGCTGAGCAACGTCTACGGCGGCACTCAGGCCGTCATGGTGCTGCCCGAGGCACTGCTCGGCCCGCAGCCGACAGCTCCCGCGCCGGCGCACCACACCGTCCCGACCCCCGACGCGGAGCCGCAGGACCCGGTGGAGCCCGAGGCGGCGGACCCCCGGGCGACGGAGACGACCGCCGTTGCGGATCCGCACGTGTCCGATTCCGGACCCGAGCCCGCCCCTGTCCCCTCCGACGGCGAGGACGACCGTCCGCGGCTGCCTCAGCGCCGCCGCCAGGACCACGCCGCCGAAACCGCCGAACTGCCGCACCCGGTCCGCGGCACCGGTGCTTCGGAGGACATCGCACACGACCCGGGCCTGATGGCCGCGTTCCAGACCGGACTACGCAGGGCCGAGGAAGCGGAGACGCCCTGATGGCCGATGCCGCCCTGAAGGCCCGGGGTCCGTGCAGCATGCCGTTTCCTTCTGTCGAAGAGGAGTACACGATCGTGGCGAGCGAAGACCTTTCCTGGCTGTTGACGGGTCTGGTGAACCGGGTGCCGCACACCCGAAGCGCCTTGTTGCTGTCCTCGGACGGGCTGGTGAAGGCGGCGGAGGGGCTCGACAAGGACGCCGCGGACCAGTTGGCCGCGCTCGCCAGTGGGCTGTACTCGTTGGCGCGCAGCGCGGGCCGGCACTTCGACGACGGCGGTGACGTGCGACAGATCGTGACGGAGCTCAGCACCTCGCTGCTGTTCGTCTCGTCCGCCGGGCACGGCGCGGTACTGGCGGTGCTGGCCGGACGCGACGCGGACGCGGCGGTACTGGGCTACGAGATGGGGATGATGGTGAAGAGCGTGCGCCCGCACCTGGCCACACCGCCCCGGCACCCGGTGGGGTGACCGATGACGCCGGTCCTCCCAGACGGACCGCAGCTCGACGAGGCGGCCGGGCGGCTGGTCCGTCCCTACACCGTGAGCGACGGCCGGACCAGGGCCACGTCGCACTTCACGCTGGTGACCACGGTGCGGGCCACTGGCGCCCAGACGCAGGGCGCTTTCGGCCTGGAACACGCGCAGGTGCTGGCGCTGTGCGAACAGCCGGTGAGCGTTGCCGAGGTCGCGGCCCGGATGCAGGTGCCCGCCGCCGTGGTCAAGGTACTGCTGTCCGATCTGGCCGAGGGAGGCGCGGTGGTCGCAGGTGATGCACCCCCGGCGCCCACGGGCCACTCCGCACGACCTGATCGAGACCTCCTGGAAGCGGTACGCGATGGCCTCCTCAAACGACTGTGACCCGCTGCCCGCCGAAGTCCTGCCGGTGGGAGTCAAGGTGCTGATCGCCGGCGGGTTCGGCGTGGGAAAGACCACCTTCGTCAACGCGCTCAGCGAGATCGAGCCGCTGAGCACCGAGGAGATGCTGACCGCCGTCAGCGCGGCCACGGACCGGCTGGACGGAGTGGAGAACAAGGCCACCACCACGGTGGCCCTGGACTTCGGCCGGATCACGCTCAGTCCGTCACATGTCCTGTACCTGTTCGGCACGCCCGGGCAGGAGCGCTTCTGGTTCATGTGGGACGAACTCTCCGAGGGAGCGCTCGGGGCGGTGGTTCTCGCCGACACCCGCAGGCTGGAGCACTCCTTCGCGGCGGTGGACTTCTTCGAGCGGCGCGGCATCCCCTTCGTCGTCGCCGTCAACGAGTTCGACGGGGCTCACCGCTACCGCGGGGAGGAGGTGCGGACCGCGCTCGACCTCAGGCAGGAGGTGCCGGTGGTGCTGTGCGACGCCCGCGTCCAGAACTCGGGCATACGCGTGCTGCTCGATCTGATTCAGCATCTGATCACGACAAGGAGTTCCCATGGCAGCGACACCGACCAACCCACCGTCCGGGCCTGAGTCCGGGATCGCCCTGCGCCATCTGCTCCTCCCGCCGGAGGATCCACAGGTGCGGGCCCGGTCCGAGCGGCTGCGCGAGCTGGGTATCCGTGCTCGCCCGGATGCCGAACTCGACGCCTTCGCGCGAGAGCTGGCCCAACGTACCGGCGGCTGCTACGCCGGGGTCAACTTCTTCCTCGACGCCGACCGCCAGTACTTCGCGGGGTTGTACAGCGCCGCGCAGGACACCACGGCCCACGTGGGGCCGCCGTTGCTGGAGGACCCGGTGCCCGGCCGCGTCATGCCCCGCGACATCGACATGGGCATCTGCCCGCACGTGGTCAAGCGCCGCCGGGCGCTGGTGCTTGAGGACATCCGGGACTTCCCGCGGTTCGCCGGCAACCCGGTCGTCGACGCGATCGGCGTCCACTCCTACCTGGGCGCACCGCTGATAGACAGCACCGGCGTGGTGCTGGGCACGATCTGCGTGGTCGACCAGGACCCACAGCCGTGGGGGCGCCAGGGGCTGGAGACCATCAAGGCCATGGCTGCCGAACTGGTCGAGCGGCTGGAGGAGTCGGCGCACCGCCGCACCTGACCGGCACCGCCGGACCCGGGCGCGGCCGTCCTGCACCCGGCAGCGGCTTGGCCACTCATGCAAAAAGCCTGGTCAGAGCACTGACCAGGCTTTGTGAAGAAGTGTCCGAGGGGGGACTTGAACTCTCCTCTCGGGCACCAGCCCACAACTGCTCTGACCTGGGGAAACGCCCGTCGATAGGCTCCATGTCGGCGGGCGTTTCTCCTGTTCTTTCCTGCTGTTTCAGGCCCTCTCAGGCCCCTGTTGGTCATGCGTTGGTCACGTGACCAACCCTCCTCGGAGGCTTCCGCCCCTGGTCAAGCTTCCCGGACGTCCCCACGGGGCTACGACGCCCAGTCTGCACGGCGTATGTGACCACGTACCGGGGGTGGGCTGGGACGGTCGGGACCTGTTTATGCAAGGACACGCATAGTCGCTTTCACGCATAGACGCGTAGCGTCACCCCCTCTACCGTCGTTGGACGGGCGGCCCAAACGGGGCCAGAGCAAGGGGGTTTGACATGTCCGAACGTTCGGCACTCACCCGGCTCACGGGCAACGGCAACGGCGAGTGCGGAGAGAAGGACTGCCCGAACGTGTACCGCACGGCGACCGGATCGTTCGTGGTGCAGGGCGACGTGTCCGACGCCTTCACCCCGCCCGCTGGTGAAGGGCTTGTGGAAATCCCGGAGGCGGTTCTCAGGGAGGCAATCCGTGCACTTGGATGGTGACGCGTGGAATGACTGCTTCGATTCCATGGAGCGTGAGGCGTGGCGGCTGGAAACACTTCCCGTCTACACCATGCCCCAGGAAGCGGAGAAGCTGAAGCGCTTCCTCGCCGGGGAGAATTCTCCGGACGATTACACGTCGGCCTGGATGGATGAGGTCCGGCAGTGGGCCTCGGAAGGAAAGGGCGTCGGCAGGGTACACATCGTGACCCGCCCGCTCTCCGACTACCTTCGGTTCGAGTTCGAGTACTACTACCGGCACCACGTGAAGGCGGGCGAGGACATCCGCATTCTCGACCTCACCGACCGGGAGAACCCCGGACTGCCGGACCAGGATTTCTGGATGTTCGATGAGTCCAAAGTGGTCCTGATGAACTACCGGGGAGACGGGACGCAGATAAACCGGGAACTGTACGAGGGCGACCCGGAGCCGTACCGGCAATGGAAACGGATTGCCGTTGCCGAATCCGTGCCGTTCCTGGAGTACGTGAGCAGCGGGTGACGTTCGATCCTGAACAGCTTGGGCAGCCGAAACAGGAACTTGCTGCCCTGCTGAAAGAACTACGCAAGCGAGCCGGCCTCACTGGGGACCGGCTCGCTCGGCGTTGCAACATGTCCCAATCGAAGATCAGTCGGATCGAGAATGGGAAAGCTCAGCCGAGTCTGCTGGATCTGGAAAGATTCCTCCGGGCCGTCGTGGCTCCGCCCGAGGTCATCGAGGAGGTCATCGCCCTTGCGAGGCTGGCCAACACCGAATGGCAAGACCTGCGTTCGCTGAGGCGTAGGGGCCTGGAGAAAAAGCAGACTGAACTTGCAGCCCTTGAATCCTCGTCTTCGGAGTTCCGCTTCTTCCTGCTCTCGATGATTACAGGGCTGCTGTCTACCCCTGAGTACATCCGGGCCAGCCTTGCCCATTCCCCGGCCGATGTCGCTAAGACGATCGCGAGGAAGCTGGAGAGGCAGGAGGTTCTTTACGACACGAAGAAGCGATTTACCTTCATCCTGACTGAGCAGGCTATTAGATGGCCGCTCCTGCCTCCGGCCGCGATGGCGATGCAGATTGACCGGCTGGCCTCACTGACCCACCTTACGAACGTGAAGTTCGGCGTCATCCCAATTGCGGGATACAAGCCCATAGCCCCGATGGACACCTTTACCGTTTATGACAACACGCTGGCCACTGTGGAGAACACGACCGGTGTCGTGATCCTGAGAGATCCACGCGACATCGAAATGCATTTGGAACTGTTCTCCACACTGGAGGGTTATGCGTTGTTCGGGAGGCGAAGCGCGAGCCTTGTTGGCGGAGTGGTCTGCCGCTTGCCGTTCATGATCTTTAGTCCATGACGGGAAAGAACTACACAGTCGCCGCTTTTCGGGTCAATGATTTCCCCCATGGCGGCGACCGAACGGCACGAAACGAGAAACCGCGCAAGCGGGCGCATGACCCTGCGGGTGTCGTACGACGGCGGTAGGGCATACGGCCCGGTGCGCACGGTGAAGGTGAACCCGCGTAACGCAGTGATCTTGGGTTCGCCGACCAAGTACCCGCCATGCGGGTGCCCTCGGTGCGCGGGGTGCCTGTCACCCCCAAGGTCGGCGTGAAGTCCGGCTTACGGCGGTGGGCGCTGCGCCCCATCAGCCGGTACGCAGGGCCGCTCTACCTGGCCGTGCTCCTCGGCGGCCTGGTCCTGGCCGTCGCCGGAGCCCCGGCGATCCGGTAGCCGCCGCGCTCGCCGCTGTCCCTTTGCTTCCTGCCGGATTCCCGGTGGGAGTTCCCGAGAAGAGAGGTAGTCCGATGGCGGAAGAGAACACCACTTCGGTGGCCCCCGAGGGGGGTGGCCTGCTCGTCGCGAAGCGGAAGATCGTGGCCGCGCGCACCCGCGCCGAGCAGGAGTCGGACGTCAGTAGCGGCCGTTCCGACGGCAACGACTGACGGGAGCGCCCACGGTGCTTGAAGCAGCCTCGTGGGCGGGGCGTCTGGGCGGGGACAGGTTCCTCGCCCAGACGTACCACCGCTCCTACGCGCACTTCCCCGGCGCCGCCGACACGGCGGGCCTGTTCTCCTGGGACGATCTGAATCGGATCATCGCCACGCAGCGGCTGGAGCCGCCCCGGCTGCGCCTGTCGGTGGACGGGGAGATGGTCCCGCTTCACCGCTACGCCATCCCGACCACGAACCGCCGCGCGGTCACCTGGTCCCGCATACAACCGTCCGACTTCCACGCCCAGCTCAAGGACGGGGCGTCGCTGGTCCTGGATGCGGTCGAGAAGATCCACCCGGCCATAGGGGCGGCTGCCGAGGGGCTGGAGCGCTTCCTCGGAACTTCCGTGCAGGCCAACGTGTACGCCTCGTGGACCGAGAGGGAGGGCTTCGGCCGGCACTGGGACGACCATGATGTCGTGGTGGTCCAACTGCACGGATCGAAACGGTGGCGACTGTGGGGGATGACCCGTGAGGCGCCCACCTTCAGGGACGTGGAGTCGCCGGAGGAGCCGGAGGGCGACCCGGTGGCGGACCTCGTTCTCTCCCCGGGGGATGTGCTCTACCTCCCGCGCGGCTGGTGGCACGCGGTCACCGCTGACCAGGGGACGGAATCCCTTCATCTCACGTTCGGCACGGTCCCGCACACGGGCGCCGACCTGATGCTGTGGGTTGTCGATCAGCTCCGGGCGTCCCTCGCGTTGCGCAGAGACATTCCGCGCTTCGGCTCGCTGGCGGAACAGTCGGACTTCATCGACACCGTGCGCCGTGAGGTGGCCGACATGATGGCGGACCCGCGCCTCGTGGAGCGATGGGCGGAGTCGATCGACACGACGGACCTGGGCCACGCGATTCCGTCCCTGCCGTACGTTGACGGGCTCCCCGCACGGGGGGAGATCACGGTCAAGCTCACCGCCCCGAGGGGTCGCCTGACGGCGAACCGCGAACACGGCACGGTCACCTTCTCGGCGGCCGGTACTGCGTGGGACTTTGCCGAGTCCGCCGCGCCTGCACTGGGCACGCTGCTGACCAACCAGCCGACCACGCTGGGCGAGATGGCCGACTCCGCCGGGCTGGAGGTCAAGGAGGTAGCGGAACTGGCCTCCGTCCTCATCGACGGCCATGCCGTCGCAGTGGTGGGGACGGCGCTGTGACCGCCGCGCTCTCCCTGGGGACATACCGTGTGCGTGCCGTCAGCCAGGCGGCACGCACCGCCCTGGCTGCCGGTAGCCCTTGGGTGGACACGGCCCCCAACTACGCCCATGGTCGGGCGCATGAGGAACTGCGCCCGGTTCTCGGGGAGTACCCGACCGTTCGGGTAGCCACGAAGACGGGGTTCTTCACGGAGGAACAAGGGAGCACCGCCCTGGCTGAGGGCGCGCTCACCCAAGGCGAGGCGGCTGGTAGGCACAGCCTTGAACGGGGCTTCGTCCGCTGGCAGACGAAGCGCTCGTTGGCCGCACTCGGGCGCGTGGACCTGGTGTTCGTGCACAACCCTGAGCACCACGGGCACGGCCTTGACCATGCTGCTCTGCACGCGCGTGTGCGGGAAGCCTTCACAGTGCTGGAAGAGTTCACCCATGCGGGCAGGACGGCGGGTACGGCGTCGCCACCTGGTCGGGCCTGACCTCCGGAGCGTTCAGCATCCCCGAGTTGCTCGCGCTCGCCCGGCAGGCGGCAGGTTCCGCCGAGCATCACTTCACGGGCTTACAGATGCCCGTGAGCCTGATCCTGGACGACGTGATCAGACAGGCCCTCAACGGCGGCGGACCGCTGGTGCAGGCGAAGGACGCGGGGCTGATCACGTTCGGCTCCGCTCCCCTGCACGGGGGCGAACTCCTGGATGCCATGACATCCGAACTGGTGAACCTCATCCGCCCCGGCTTGTCGGCCGCAGCCGCTGCCCTGCTGGCCGCTGGCTCGTGCCCTGGCCTCGATGTCGTCCTGGCTTCCGCGAGCACCCGCGAGCACTGGGACGATGTGGCCAAGGCTCTGGCTGCGCCGCTGACAGCCCAGGAACTCAGGAGGGTGACAGATGAACTCGCCTCTGAATAAGGAGGTACAGGCGCTGATGGAGGCCGCCCACGGCCGGGCGGCCAAGGCACTGGGCCTCACTTGCACAGGTCCGCTGGCATGGGGCTTCCTCGGTGTCACCCTCGGGCGCCGAGCGGGCGACCGGTGGCTACGGCTGAGCCGGACGGCGAAGAAGAACGCGGGCAGGAAGCAGGGGGAGGGCATCGTCGGCGCTTCTGAGCTGGTACCTGATGGCGTCCCCCGCCCCCGCCTGTACGCGGTGCATGACTGGACTGATGGCGAGTGGGCCTTCGGGGCGGAAGTCCTCGACTACCTCACTCAGCCCGTGGTGTCCCCGGACCGAGCCGACATCGACAACGACCCGGGGTTGCCGGATGAGTGGTGGGCGGACCTTCGCCAGGCCCTTACCCTGCTCTGTGAAGCGGAGGGAGTGAAGACCACCGTTCGAGACAGGTGGATCGAACGGGCCTTCCCCCAGTTCCTCGGTATCCCGGCCCCCGCCAAGGTGGAGCGTGTGACCGGTCACGGTGACCTGCACTGGGGCAACCTCACCGCCGCACCCCTGTGCCTGCTGGACTGGGAGCGGTGGGGTCTGGTGCCCTTCGGCTACGACGCGGGACTCCTCCACGCCAACAGCCTCCTCATTCCCGACGTAGCCGCCCGCATCCGCAAGGAGTTCGCGCCGACCCTCGACACCCCGGCCGGCCGAATCGGGGAACTCGCGGCCCTGGCCGAGATGCTGCAAGCCGTAGCCCGTGGCTGGTACCCCGACCTTGCACCCCGGCTTGTCGCCCGCGCGGAAGCCCTCACCGGTGTACGTCCACCCGTCCCGTTGCATTCGGAGGTCAGTGCCTGAGCACACCCCTGTGCGCCTATCTCAGGCGCTCTCGCCGTTGTGCCGGTACAAGGTGGCGCGGGAGAGCCCCAGGGCCTTGGCATGGCAAAGCGCGGTAACGGTCTGGGGACTCCGGTGGAGATTCCGCGTACGAGCGGGGGAGCGTAGAAGCAGGCCGCTTCCAGTGCCAGCCGTCTCGGCCTGTCATCCATGGTCTGACTAGGAAGTTCGCTCGGCTGTTGGTCACGTGGTTGGTCACGCCCAGCCGGAGAAACAGAAAAACCCCAGATCAACTGGGCCTTTGCTGGTTGCTGGTAGAAGAAGAAGTAGAAGTGGGACGTTCACGAGATCCCTTGACCAGGCGTAACAGGGCCAATTGATGTTGAGGTTCCCGCAGGCCGCATGATCACTCCCCGAGTGTATGCGCATTCAACTATTGCTGGGATGTACTTACGCCCCGTGGTGGCGACGGGGTCGGACAAGGACGGGCTTATGCGCATCGTGGATGTTCTGGAGTGCAAGGGTCTTGCCGTACGCAAGGCAGCTGCGGGTGACCGACGGGTGCGGGCAGTGGAGATCACACCTAAGGGCTGGAGCTCTTCGATACCGCCCACGTGGCGGCGGAGCCGCCGGCTGAGCGTATGGTTGCCGAACTGGGGCACGGCGAGCCCGATTGCGAGGGGTAGGCGCGCCCTCGCGCCCGTTGCCGGCCGCGTCGACGCGCGTGGCTTCATACGACTCCGCGGCGAAACGGAGACCATGTCGACGCCTTCTCCGGAGTCCAGGTGGACCTCTGCCGTCACCTGGCCGCCAGAGGCTTAATCCCGGCTGCAGCTTTCAGGCACCGCGGAGCCGATAACTGACGTAGGCGATGCGCCGAGAATCAGGTACCAGCACGGGTCGTTGATGGTCCCCTGCCCCCCCCGGAAGCGTGACCAGGTCATGTGGGGAACCCTCCGGAAGGTCGATCAGGCGCAAGACGACGCCAGGTTGGCGGGGTGCTCGACCGTTCCCGGCGGATAGCTGAGGTAGACCAGTCTGACTCTGCGACGGCTTTCCTGATCCTTCCGGGTCCTTCCGTCCCCTGCGTGTCCCCTGGCGGTCTCCCGAGAGCCCTCCCGTGGAGGTCGCCTGGGACGCCCGTCTGGATCGCCGCAGGTTGAGCGGTGGGGGAAGTCGAGGTCTCGAACTCGCCCGCAGCGTAGTGCCTTGAGTTCAGCACGGCGGAGGCGAGCTCCGGAGGCGTCGTCCGAGCGACGACGGCGTTCTTGCCGGCGACCACAGACCGTTCTTGGTTCGTCGAACGACAAGGCCGAACGAGGTGTCGGCACCGGTGAAGGTGAGCACGCGCGTGTTGCCCCGGAGAAGGTCGCCCAGGATGTCCCAGCAGCTGGACGACCGAAAGATAGATCATTACGCCCTGATCGGGGACGTGTCCGGCCGAGTCGGCCGTGCCGAGGTCCCCGGTGAAGGTCATGTCGCCCAGATCGAATCCGTGGGCGTCGCCCTGGCCAGGCCTACGGTGAACTGCACAGTGATCACGGTGTGCAGCCCTTTCCCGAGGTCTGGATTCGGAGTGCCGGATCGTACGCGCAGGACCGCGCCCCCGGGAGCAGACTGTCACGCCACTGTGGCAGCTCGTCGAGACAGGCGCCCGCAATCCAGACGGAAGCCGTGCAGCTCGGGAGCCCAGCCGCTTTGACGAACATCACGGCCGCCACCGGATCAGGGCAGGCATGGCAGCGTGGTCGGTGCCTTCCATCGTCACGATGACTTCCCGGCCCGTCGCTGTTCCCAGCCAGGTGACGAAGGCGCGAACGGGTGCGAAGGTCGTTTTGTCGACCACGTCGGAAGGATCGAAGGTGAACTCGATCTCTTCGATGTCGAAGAAGTAGCAGGTGAACCACACACCGCCGACGTCGATGGCCAGGCTCGCCGATTCCTCCGGATCCTACTCGAGCCGGGACCATACGGCAGAGGCGTCCAAGGCACCGCTCTCCGTCGTGCCGGAGAGCGTCCAGGTAAGCACATGGTGTCCCGGGACCGAGCGCAGCCCGTCGAACATGCGCCGCCAGTCGTCGATCGTGGTGTCGAGGACGCAGACGTCCCGCAGTGCTCCATCTGCGACGAAGTCTTCCGGCCGATACCTCCACAAACCTCGGACCGTCTGCCCGTTCACCATTGCGCAAAGGGTGCCCGTGCCGCGATGTCCGGGCAGGCCCGGTCAAGTGCGCGCCGGAAGTCATGGGCCAGTGCCGCCAGCATGCCCTCGACGTCCGAAAGGGAAGCTGTTTCCGTCGCCGGGTCGGGAATCCAGTCGGTCTGCGTCGTGCAGGTCATGGTGATCTGTTCGCCGGCGGGATCGAACGTGATGACACGTTCGACCCCCTGTCCGTAGAAGTCGATCTGTGCTCGGTCCCTCCGACGGAGGGCCGTCCGTGCCTGCGGGAGTTGCTCGATGACCGACGACAGGTCGTAGGAGACGTCCACCGGCCACGGACTCTGGCCGAACCCTGCCACATCGAAGCGGCAGTCCGTGTCGGCCAGGAGCTCACAGGCATCCATGACCAGCGATTCGTAGTCCTCGGCGAGGTCGACGTCATGTGTCACCGGAGTGCTGGACGTGGGCGGAGAGACGGTCATGCGGAATTGCACGGAGCTGCTCACTTCTTCACGATCGGGAAAGCTGTTTTGTAGGAACCATCGGGTTTGGGGACCAGTCGCGCGTAGTTGGCCTCAACTATTTCGCCGTCCGGCATGATGACCTGCCCCATCCCCGGTGGCAGTTCCACTTCGCGCACCCCGCCGTTGGGGTCGTGATGTGTCTTCAGGAACTCCAGGGCCTTGTCGTTGTCCAGCCATTGTCCCTGCTGATTGCCCGTGCTGCGTGCGCGGTCGGTAAGGCTCTTGGTGTTTTTCGCGCCCGCTCCGTGCTCGCTGAAGGTGTGGCCGAAGGTCGGTCGGCTGCGCGTGTTCCAGTTGAGCTCGTCGGTCGGGATCTTCTTGCACGCGAGCCCGAGAGGGTCGAGCCAGGTGAAGGGGTTCGGGCCGTATGCGTAGGGGTTCGGGTACGGATCGAGACCAAGTGGGTCGGCCGAGACGAAGCTTCCGGTCTCCGGGTCGAAGTACCGGAAGACGTTGTAGTGGAGGCCGGTTTCGGGGTCCGCGTACTGGCCCGGAAAACGCAGCGGGCAATCCACGGAAGACTCGTCGTCCGGCGGCGCGGGAAACGGCGCACCCCACACCGTGGTCCGGCGCTGCCACGCCAGGTGACCGTCCGGGGTGACCAGTTCGGTGGGCGTCCCCACGACGTCGGTAACGACGGCGTGGAACCGCGTCCGGCGCCCGGGCGTGGTCTCTTCGGCCAGCCGGGCGAGAAACGACCGTTCCCCCTCGTGCGCTGTCGGTTCGTGGTCGGTCTGGGCCACAGGGCGATCGGTGTCCGGAGCGAACTCCCAGGTAGAGACCATGCCGGTGGGACCGGTCTGCTCCGCCAGCCGGGTGTCGTCCCAGGAGAAGTCGGTCCGGTCGCACGCGGATCCGTCCTCGGCGACACGGTGCTTGGAAACCCGGCGTCCGAACGGGTCATAGGCGTAGCACCACCGGTCGCCCTCGGGGGTGACCGCCTCGGTCAGCCGGTCCTCCGAGTTCCATGTATAGGACCAGATGCGCTGCTGGCCGTTGAGCAGCCTTCGCTTCTTGCGGACGAGGCGGCCCTGGGCGTCGTGCTCGTAGACGGTGTTACCAGCACGACGGATCAGGGTGCCGTCGAACTCACGCTCACCCGAGGTACCGAGCCCCGGTGAATCCGCCCGGACCGGATTGCCCGCCGCGTCGTACGCGTAGGTTTCCGTCCAGCCATGTGCACGCACGCCCGTGACCCGGCCAATGGCGTCGAGATCGAAGCGACGGGTGCCCGACGTCAACTCGCGGATCTCGGTGATGTGGCCGTCGGCCCGGTATGCGTAGTCACGATGCTGGAGCAGGCGGTTCGCCCCGGCGGCGCCGGAGAGCACGGTCAGAGACTGCTCGGTCAGTCGGCCGGCGGCGCTCCACCGCTGAAGGAGGGCGACGTCGTCGCCGAGTCGGCGCTCGGTCTCGCGGCCCGCCGTGTCGTACGAGAAGGTCAGGGTGTGGTCCGCCGTGCGCAGCGCGGTGCCTCGTCCCGTCGCGTCGTACGTCCACTCCGAGACCAGCCCGGAAGGGGTTGTACGCCGGACCCGACGTCCGAGGGCGTCGTACTCATAGCTGATCGTCCGGCCTTTGACGGTTTCCGTCACGATCCGGCCCAGCGGGTCCCGCTTCAGCGACACGTCGGCGCTCGGGTTGGAAGCGTGCGCCAACTTGCGGTCGGGGCCATAGCTGTATGTGGTGATGTCACCGCTGGCTCCCTCGCGCTGCTCCACCACGCGGCCCGCCGTGTCCCGCGTGAAACGAAGGCTCTCCCCGGCTCCGTTGGTACGGGTGACCAGCCGTCCTGCCGCGTCGTGGGTGTACGTGAGCGTGCGGCCGTTGAAGTCCGACTCGGCCGTCAGGCGGCCGGCTTCGTCATAGGTGTAGGTCCATGTGCGGCCCTGCGGGTTGGTGACTCCCGTCAGTCGCAGTTCCGTGTCGTATGTGAACGCGTAGCGTGCGCCGTCCGCATCGGTTCGCGTGGCGGGTACGTCGAAGTGTGTCACCGTGTGGTGGGTGAGGTGGCCGACCGGGTCGGTGTGGCTGAGCAGGTTGCCCTCGGCGTCCCAGATCCACGACTCCCGTGTGCCGTCAGCCAGTTCGCGCCAGGCGGGCTTGCCCTCAGTCGTCCAGCCCAGGCGGGTTCGATGCTCGAGCGGGTCAGTCACCTCGATCACCCGGCCGAAGGAGTCCCGGCGGATGGCCGTCGTGTGGCCCAGTTCGTCAGTGAGAGCGATGGGCAGGCCGGCGTCGTCGTACATCGCCGTGCGGGTGTGTCCGAGAGCGTCGGTGATCGCTGTGGGCCGGCCTGCCGTATCGTACGTGAACTGCGTTTCCGCGCCGACCGGGTCGACCGTCGTCAGCAGGTTGCCCCGCTCGTCGTATGTGTGCCGCCATACCGCGCCGCCCGGCTCGACCACCTCCGTCGGCAGGCCGAGCACGTTGTATGCGGCCTGTGCCACCGCGCCGTCCGGCAGGGTGAGTGCGATCAGATTGCCGACGTCGTCGTAGGCGCACCGGGTGGTGTGACCGAGGGCGTCGGTGACCGTCGTCGGCTTGTCGCCGTACTCGTCCCACTCGGTGCGGGTGATATGCCCGAGCGGATCCGTCTCTTCCACCACCAGCCCTTCGGCGTTGTACCGGTGCACCGAGACATGGCCCTGCGAGTCCGTGTACGTCGTCGTGCGGGCGGTGTCGTTGTACGTCAGCGTCCCGGACAGGATGCCGTCGACGCCCTCGGTGCGGAGCACGCGGCCGCGCTCGTCGTAGACGTAGGAGAACCAGGTGCCGTTGCGGTCCGTCCAGCGGGTGACGCGGCCTTCGCCGTCATAGGCGAAACGTAGTGGCTCACCGCTGGAGTTGATGACCTCGGTGAGGTTGCCGGCATGGTCGTAGTCGTAGCGCATGACGACGGTGCCCTCGCCCTGCGTGCCCTGCGGGCCGTAGCGGGAGGGTGGCTCGTCGAGCAGCCGCAGGGCGGTGATACGCGGGCCCTGGGTGTCGACGGCGACGTAGTAGCCGCCGGAGTGGCGGAGGCCGAAGGGGACGCCGTCGTCGTCGCGTTCGACGTCGATGCGCATGCCGTTGCGGTCGCTCCAGGACTCCAGCGCCAGGTGGAAGACGCCGAAGGTCGGGGACGGGACCGGGGCGGCGAAGGTGCGGGTCACGCCGGTTGCCGGGTCCGTGACCGTCATCGCGCTGTCCGGCTTGCCGTCCCACTCCAGGGGCCACCGGGCGCCCTTCACCGGCATGGTCGCAACACCCGGTTCCGGCACCGGATACACCAGGCGCATGCCGTCCGCCGCAGCGAACACGACGCCCTCACCGTCGATCTGGAGGCACTCGTCCAGGGTGGATATCCAGGTCGGGCCGAAACAGACCCCACCCCGGTACGAGGACAGGTGGGTGCGCGTGAACTCCAGCGGCAGACTTCCCGGCAGTGTCAGGTCCGTCTGCGTCATCAGCATCGCGCCGGTCGCCACGTCGATCGGCTCGCCCACACATGGGGTGCGTTCGGCGTTGCGGGCTGCAGGGCCCAGCTCGACCAGGTCGGGGCGGAGTGACGGCGGGCGCAGCAGCAGCGGGGTGGTGTCGCTGAGTCCGCCTTCCATGCTCGCCTTCAGCAGGCCGCCGCCCGCTCCCAGCGCGCCGCCGAAGATCATGCCGTCCTTGGCGGACTGGTTGACCTCGTCCAGGCTGAAGCCGTGCTGCAGGCCGGTCGCCATCTTCAGCGGCTGGGCGATGGCGAGGTCGACGGCGACCGACTCGACGCCACCGAAGGCGGCGGCGACGAGGGTGCCCGCGGCGATCTCGGCCACCGTCGTGGTGACCGCGACGCCCATCGTGGCGCCGAACTCGATGACCGCGTCCGCCGCCGCGACGGCCGCCCCGGAGGCGAGGCCCGCAGTGAAGAAGGCGAGCGTCACGCCGCCCGCGATGACGGCCGCGTCGATACCGATCTGCGTCCAGAGCTTGTTGATGGCGTCGTCGATGGCGTCGGCGAACTTGTCGAGTGCCTTGGCCATCTCCCGCGAGGACTTCGCGAGGTCACTGAGCCAGCCGCCGTCCTGGCCCGTGGCATAGCGGCCCCAGAACTTGTCGAACGCCTCGATCGACTCACCAGTGTTGTGGTGGATGATCGACGACGCGTTGCGGTGCACGGGGGAGCGGACGTCGTCGACGGCCCCAGCGAAGGTGCGCCAGGCCTTCGCAGCCTCCCGAAGCTGGCCGGAGTCGGCCTCGGGCCACCACATGCCCAGCTTGAGAAGGATGTGGCGGGCTTTGTCCTCAACGCTCACCGGCACCGTCGCTCTGCTTGTCGGTCTTCACTTCCGTGAACATGCCGGCGATGAGCTGGTCGTTGTCCACGGTTCCGTCGGACAGGTCGACCATGGCCTCGTGAATGCTCGTCAGCCCGAGCACCAGGATGCCCGCGGCGCTCTCGATCTTCTTCTGCTGCGGCTTGTAGGCCTTGCCGAACTCGTTGCCCTGCTCGTCGTGGCCCCAGGGCTCCCCGAGGCCGTCCAGGGTCTGGATGAGGGTGGTCAGCGCCTTGCTCAGATCGATGGCCCCTTGGTGGAAGGCAGGTGCCGCCGCCTTGATGTCCGCGGTCTTGATGTCCAGGACCTTGCCGGGGACCTTGCCGTCGCCCATCGATGAACCCCCGTTCGCAGGTGCGGTCTCCGACTCTATGGCGGCGGGTTCAAGGAGAGATCATGTCTGGGTAATGCAAAGGCAATGCCGGTTCCTTCGCGAAGTTGCAGGCCAAGCACGGCACCGTGCCCGTCGCGGCCGAGCAGCCGGCCTCCGTCGGAGCCCTGCCCATTGCGGTCGCCCGCATCATGGGCTGTCCAGTCGCCTATCTGATTGACGACGCGGCGGATCGCTGCCCTCTGCCTTCGGAGAGGCCAAGACCGACCTGAGGAACACATTCATCGCCGCTGATGCCGCCCGGTCGATGCCCCACACACTCCGCTCCATTGAGCTCGAAGACGAGACCATCGCCGAGCTGGAGATGATCGCGGCTTCGACGACGACCTGGCCGGCAAGACTACGGGCATCAGCAACCGGCTCCGCGGCCTGCTCTCCCCGATCCATGCACACCTCGAACGCATCCCGAGCCCGCGCATCTAACACCCGGCCGTGCTCAAACTGCTCGACCAGTTCGGCTCTCTCCAGCCCAGATCCGCAGGTCCAGCCGCCGCAGGCCAATTAGCCTGATACGCCCGATGGCTCCAGGATGGGCGAACGCCTAGTCAACGACATCTTCACCGCACTCGACGAGCAGACCGTCGTCGTGCCAACCACGGACGCCGCAGCACTGATCGTTCCAAGCCTCCATCCGGCGCGAACAACCCTCCCGACGAGGAAACAAGCAGCTCAAGCGGGCTTTCTTCCCCTCGGCGTTAGTCGCCCTGTCGGAATGCAGCTGCGAGTTCTACTGCCCGCTGATGCCCACCCCGCTCATCACCGCGGGCGCCACATACATCGACAGCCGCACGGACGAGGACCGCGCCCACGCACTCAACCTGATCCAGTCCCGGAAGGACTACCAGACCAAGATCAAGGAGTACGGGCCCGCAGGGGACCAGCGTCGACAATGCCCCGCCCTCGGGTCCCACGCCACGGTCACCTGCTACCGCCGGCCCCAGCCACGCCCGTCCACCTGAGAGGCGCAGTACCTGGACCGCCACCGCCCCACCCCCTCACCGAGCCGATCACAAGGCTCGAAGGCCCCAGAAACGACGAAATACCGGTGAGTCACATGACTCGACCGGTAATTCGTGAACCCTTCGGGACGATCTCGTGAACGTCCCAACAAGTGGGTCGTTCACGAGTTTTGCTGACCAGCGACGATGCCGCCAGTTCAGTGTGCACTTCCCGGCGACACCAAGATCGCTTCCCGGACAGTTGCGGATTCACACAAATGCGATGGATGCACGCCGGGCAAACGTGACTCGCCACCCCAGGCGCCGGCGAGGAAACGATGCTGCGCTGGGCACTCTTTCTCAGACGGGTCGAGCCCCGTCGCTCAAGGGGAGGGCCAAGCGGAAAGCGCGTCGCCGAGCTGGGCAATGACTCCTGCGACGGGCCGATGGAAGCCGGGCAGACGGAGGACGTGCTCGTCGACCCGCACGGCTGGACGGCGCCGGAGCCGGCCGAGACGGACTACAGCGGGATCGACATCGCCGCGTGGGCCCTGCCGGTGGGCCCCAAGACAGGACGAAGCCCCGTTGACCGGGGCAGGACGGGCAGCAAGCACCACCTGATTACGGACGCCACCGGTATCCCGCTCGCTGCCACCCTGACCGGAGGCAACCGCAACGACGTCACCCAACTGATCCCGCTCCTCCAAGCCGTGCCGCCCGTGCGCGGCAAACGCGGCCGACCCCGACGCCGCCCGGACGTGGTGGTGGCTGACCGCGGCTATGACCACGACAAGTACCGCCGGCTGGTCTGGGACCTCGGTGTGAAGCCGCTGATCGCCCGGCGCGGCACCGAGCACGGCTCCGGTCTGGGCACCCAACGCTGGGTCGTAGAGCGCGCGTTCGCCCATCTGCATTGGTTCCGGCGCCTGCGGATCCGCTGGGAGATACGCGACGACATCCATCAAGCCTTCCTTACCCTTGAATGCGCGCTCGTCTGTTGGGGGCGCCTGAAGTCCCGGCGACGGGTGCCTACGGTGCCACCTCAGGAGTTGAGGAGATCTCCTGGATGACATTCCAAAAGTCATCGGAGCCCGGCGCGAGGGTGTGCTCGAACAGAGCGAGACGGACTGCCCGTGCGTGAGCCGGGCGGGCGGTAGCGAGGGCGGTCTGACCTTCGTCCGTTGCGGTGATGAGCACGCGCCTGCCGTGTCCGTCTTCGCGCCGCAGGAGTCCGCGTTCGGCCATCCGGGAGAGCTGACGCGACAGGCGGGCGCGTTTCCAGCCCAGCATGGCGCCGAGGTCCTGCTGGGGCATGCGGCCATCGCCGTTCTCGATCACGCGCGAGAGGACGGCAAAGTCGGCTGCGGACAGCCCGGCCGCACTGTGGATCTCTCGTGCGACCGTGGCGAGTACCGCCTCATTCGCTCGCTTCCAGGCGGTCCACCGCGCCATCTCGGCGTCGTTGAGGGGCTGCGTCATGGAGCCATCCTACCCTTGAGTTGCCATGTAAACATAAAGGGTCCATGATGGTTTACATGGCAACTCAAGAGAAGCGTGCAGTGCTCATCACTGGCGGCGGCTCCGGCATCGGGCTCGGCCTGGCCGAACGGCATCTCGCCGCCGGACACCGCGTCATGATCACCGGCCGCAGCTCCGACCGGCTCAACGCGGTGGCCGACCGCTTGCCCGGCATCGAGACCCTCACCAACGACATCGCCACCCCTGAAGGACGGCAGCACCTGGCCGATCGCGTCCGGCAGACCATGCCGGAGCTGGACGTGCTGATCAACAACGCTGGCATCCAGCGACGGGTGGGCATTGCCTCGGACCGATCTCCCTGGGCCGAAGCGCAGAACGAGATCGACATCCTGTTCGCCGCGCCGGTCCACCTCGGGCAGTTGCTCGTCCCGCACATGCTGGCCCACGGCCGTCCCAGCGTGCTGGTCAACGTCACGTCCGGCGGGGCCTTCTTCCCGCAACCGTTCGCCCCGCTCTACAGCGCGGCCAAAGCCGCGCTGCACAGCTACACCGTGAACCTTCGCCACGCCCTGAAAGCCACCCCGGTCCGTGTGGTGGAACTCATGCCCCCGGCGGTGGCCACCGAGCTCGCCGGCCCTGGCCAGGTACACGGTGCTGACCTGGACGAATTTTGCGACACCGTCTTCCCCCTACTGGGCGGCTCTGACACGGAAGTCGGCTTCGGTCCGACTGCTACACCCGACTTCACCGAGCAGCGCGCCACCGAACAGCGCACCTTTGAGACCATGTCCGACCGCTTCGGCGTGCCGGTTTACCGGCCCGACGGTCGCGTAGAGGACTGACACTCCACCCCACAGTCCGCGACCAACTTCCCGCGGCTTCGGCTGCGCCACTCACACACCCGGAACCTCTGCCCTCCAACTCCCTCGTACACCATTTCGTTAGGCGAGCGGGGCGGCAACGGCACGCTGCGACCGCCGACAGGTCACCTACCCCCAGGGCCAGATCAGCCAGGGCTGGCACGGCCCCTACCCGACGTCCTCGCCCACCGCCGCCCCGCTGATCGTGGCCCGGTTCACCAAGAGCCAGTGCCGCCCCTACCCGGTCCGCACCGGGTGCACCACCACCGCCGAAAGCGCCCGGACCGTGGGCTTTCCCCCACGAGAACTCCGCGACCGGCAACTCCGCGTCCGCGCCGAGCAGCAGACCCCCGACTGGAAGACCCGCTACGCCGTCCGCTCCGGAGTCGAGGGCACCATCAACGAGTTCGCCCACGGATACGGCATGCGCTACTGCCGCTATCGAGGACAGCCGAAAACCCATCTGCAGCATGTACTCACGGCCATCGCCGTGAACATCGAACGCCTCAGCAGCCTGCCACCGACTGAGAAACCCCCCTCACCACGGCCACCGACCGCCTTCCAGACCTCCCTGGACCAGCACGGCATCCCCGATCGAAGTCCTGGCGAACGCTGGGCAGTTGACCTCGACTGCTCTAAGATCGCCGACAGAGTCAAGCTAGTCCGATGGTCAGCCCGGCGAAGAACACCCATCCCTTGGTCGTGGTCGTCATCAGCATCGTGATCGCGAGGGCCACGGTCAGCACACCGAGGATCAGCGCCGCCGGATACCAGTCCGGGCTGGTGCCGAGCACGCCGATGCCCAACGTCAGCAGGGGGACTAGCGCGGCGGTGCGGGCGAGCCGCCGCACCACATGCAGGGGCCAGGCCACGTTCTTCCGGGACCCGGGCGCCATCAGCGGCCCTCGAACCGGCGCAGCCCGACCCGCCGGGACAGCCAGACCAGCAGCTCGAAGAGCACCAGTACCACCGGCAGGGCCCACGCGGCGATGTCGATCCCGCTGTAGTCCGTCTCGGCCGGCTCCGGCGCCGTCCAGCCGTGCGGGTCGACGAGCACGTCCTCCGTCTGTCCGACTTCCATCGGCCCGTCGCAGGAGTCGTTGCCCAGCTCGGCGTGCTTGAGCGGCTTGCCGTCCACCCGCCCCAGAAGGCAGGTGTACTCCGGCCCGTGCTTGCCCTGGTACGTCTTCACCGAGGTGACCCGCACCTGCACCCGCTGCCCTTGGTGCGCCATCACCTCCGCCTGCAGCACCGGCCCCGGCCCGGACAGCGCGGCGATCCCCACGATCACCCCGCCGACGATCAACCACCCGTTCGACGCTGCGATGGTCATCAGCGAGAGAGTCCCGATCAGCGCGAAGGTCCCGAGCACCAGCCCGAGCCCGCTCCAGTCCGGATTGGCGGCCAGCAACGACAGCCCGACGACCACCGGCGGACCGAAAAACGCCATCGTGGTGAGGCGGCGGACCTGCCGGGACGAGGTGGCGGTGGCTATTCGAGGCACGGCGTCAGTGTGACGAACGGAGTCGTCAGGCTGAAGAGCGGGGTCCGTTACTACAGTCGCGCTCTCGATGAGCACCTGTGATCCGAGCGATGTGGCATGCCTGGTGCACCGGGCACCGGTCCTGGCATGAGGAGATGTTCTTGCCCGGCGTGCGTGCGATGGCCTACTTCTGCTCCTGCGGTGAGCAGTTCTGGCCGGTCCCTCCCCTCGTACCGTGGAGTCCCTGAATGCAGGGCAAGTTGAGGTTCATGGGGTCCAAGTAACGGACGTATGAACCTGAGTTCCGTGAGTGTGCAGTACGCATTGTGGTCGAGACGGGCAGGCCGATCCCGGAGGTCGCTGAGGAGCTCGGTGTCCACCCCGGGACGCTGCACAGCTGGGTGTCGCGGTGGCGGCGCAACGGCTCTGCCTCCTCCGACCGGCCCGCGGCCGCTGCCTCGGACGGCCGGCTGCGGGACACCGAGCGCGCCGAGCTGGAGCGGCTGCGGCGGGAGATGAGCGAGAAGAACAAGCGGATACGGGAGCTGGAGATGGAACGTGATGTCTTCAAACGCTGCATGGCCTTGTGGGTGAAGTAGCTGGGCGGACCCGGCCCAGGTGGCCGGGGTGATCAGCGACTGCAAGGCCGAGCAGGGCATTCCGCACACCCTGACGGGCCGTGCGCTGGGTGTAAGCGAGTCCTGGTTCTACAAGTGGCGCAACCAGCCCGTCACCGCTCGCGAGGTGCGGCGCGGGAAGCTGGCCGACGCGATTCGGCAGATCTTCGATGAGTCGGGTGGCACGTATGGTTCCCCGAAGGTCTGGATCACGCTCGTGCGCCAGGGCTGGAGGGTGTCGGTGAACACCGGCGCCAAGCTCATGGCCGAGCTCGGCCTGGCCGGACGCAGGATCCGAAGGCGCCGGGGTCTGACCGGGCCGGGTAAGCGGCCCGCATTTGCGGACTTCGTGCGCCGCGCCTTCAGCGCCACCCTCCTGACCGGGTGTGGGCTGGGGATATGACGGAGATCGTCACCAGCGAGGAGCTGTACCTGGCCACCGTGATCGATCTGTTCTCGCGCCGCCTGCTCGGCTACGCGATGGGCGAGCGCCACGACGCGGAGCTGGTCGTCGCCTCCCTGCATATGGCCGCGGCCACCCGCGGCGGCGACGTCAGGGGAGTGATCTTCGACTCGGACCGCGGCAGCGAATACCAGTCTGACCATGCGGCGGCAGTGGTGCAGCCTGGAATTCTGCGACAATCAGGATCAAGGCAGAAGCGGACAGTGCTTGCGGAAAGCCGTCCCTACTGTGTTGCCTTCTCTCCGGTCGGCCCCGCTGCAAACCACTTGCCATTGATCCCCTGACCGTTCAGGTCACCCGGCTTGCTGTCGCCCGAGAAGCGGTAGAGGGGCCAGCCTCCAACTGTGATCTGGACCTGTCCGTCCTGGCGGCGGATGGCGCCGACCTCCTTCGGATTCACACCCGCCAGGTAGACGTTGCCGCCCTCCTGGATGGTCACGGGGGGCCACTTCGTAGCGCATGCGCCATTGCAGGCCGACTGCGACGGGTCGGCAGTGTCGTCGTCGAAGCGGTACAGCGACGCCTGATTGATGTTGATGAGGTGCGGGGCGGACAGCGGCGCCGAGGTCACCGCGGACAACTGCACCCACTTGGGCGGCGCTTCCTGCACCACTGCACCGACTACGGTCCCGCCGTTGCCACTGAGGCCGGCGTCCCTCGCAGTGGAGTCGACCACCTGCAGCGCCGAGTTGCCTGTGCCCTGACCGGGTGTCGTAGTCGAGTGAGATGGCGAGGCGGCCGACGATACAGGGGACGACGCGGCCGGGTCCGGGGTGTCACCGATAGATACCGACTTGCCGCAAGCCGACAGGCTCGCCGCACCGCACAGGGCGAGAACGGATGCGACAAGGGCGCGGCGTGAGGCGCCCCCGGGGAACAGCGAGCGGGTGAAGAGCGAGGTCATGCCTGATACACGAGACACGCGTCGGTAAGGGTTCAATGCCGCGCGGGGGCGGTCGAACAGACCGGGGCGGTGAACGTTCTGGCCCTGCAACCTCGTGTTCTATGCAGATATGAATCCTTACCACATAGGAACGGGGGCCCACGGTGGCGTCGGACGTCAACGTCCCTGGGAGTGAACTCAGAGAAGCCCAGGACATGTTGGGCTTCGTGCACGACTTCATCGACATCGGGCACCATACATTCGACTTCGATGCTGCGTTCGGGCGCGAGCTCTCCCACGGATCGGCCCAAAACTTCGAAAAAAAGTGGGAAGACGGCAAGCACCAGTTGCAGAAGCAGGTGGTGGGCGTCCGGGACGCCATCGGCAGCATTCTGGACTCCTTCGAGAAGACCGATCAGGACGCGGTGTCGAACCTCGATGACGGAAGCAGTACATGATCCCCCTGCCATCTCCCCGACTTACCCGATAGATCCCCCGACGGACAAGGTGGCGGCTGACCGATGAGTACTGCACGGCGTTTTCTGCTGGACATCCCGGACCAGTGGCAGCAGGTCGACCTGAGCGGCGAGGAACTGGCCAGGACTCGCGCACAGTTCCTTGCCTCGACCGACGACCCGCGCGAGAAGGCGCGGATCAACGACATGTTCCGGCAAGGCCGAGAGGTGACCCGGGCGGCCCGCCGCCACGGGGCACTGCTGGCCGCGGGCGCGGCGACGATGTACACCGAGGGCCTGTTCATGGCATACGGCATGGTCTTCGCCGTCAGCACGCCCGAGGGCGAGGAGCTCACGCTGCCCGTGCTGTCCGCGCGGCTCGGCGTCTCCTCGGCGACCGGCACGGCGCCCAAGGACCGGGTCATCACGTCGGCGAACGTGCCCCACGTAGGCAGGGTCGCACGCGTCACCGGCACCGAGGTGACCCGGCTGACCGGCGACATCGACGTCAAGATACTGACGATGCACACGATGATGCCGGTGCCCGGCAGCACCGAGGACTTCCTCGTGGTAACCCTCGCCAGCCCCAACCTGCCGCTGAAGAACGAGGTGTACGACCTCTTCGATGCCATCACCAGCACATTCCGCTTCGTGACCGACGACAGCGTCCAGGTCTCCACGAAAGGCGACGGCACAGGCGCCGACGTCGCCGCCTGATCCACCGCGCACGCACATGCCGAAGGTCGGCGGGGCCACAGCCCCGCCGACCTTCGGTGCACCGAATGGCCAGCCGCTCATCCCGTCCTGCGGGCGAGGATGGAGGTGCGCCCCCGGGGGAAGCGGGGGCGCACCTTCGGCATCACTGTTCTGCTTCGAGGAGCGGCACCTGGACCGTCCGCAGGGTTCCGTCGCCCAGGTGCAGCAGACCTCGGCCCGGCTGCGGGGCCTGTCCGACCACGCCCCGGGACAGCTTCACGCCGATGACCTCGCCGTCGCTCAGCCCCTGCGGAGAGAGCAACATGCCGGTGCGGTTACGCTTCACCTGGCCCATCCAGCCAGCCAGGCTCAGCGACAGCGACTCGGCGTTGCCGGCCGCGAGGACGCCCCAGCCGGTTCCGGCACCGCCGCGGGCGAGCAGCGCGAGGTCGGAGTCGATCTCGGCGCCCATGAACAGTTCGGCGTCGTCCACGACGATCACGCCGTGCTCCTCGGGCACGTTCGCCAGCGCCTGCCGGAACTCGTCCGCCGTCACCTCCGCGTCGGTGATGACGACGGCCACACCGGGCCGTCCCCGCAGCTCCCGCAGCGGGGAACGCCGCGGCGCCAGCACGATGAGGCCGGTCCCGGCGGCCAGCAGCGACTCCGCCGCACCGAGCAGGGCGGTGCTGCGGCCGGTGCGCGGCGGCCCGGCGACCACAAAGGTCGGCACGTCCGCCAGGTCGGGGCCGAGCGAGGTGAGGGCGTCACCGCCGACGGCCACCAAAGGCCGCATCGGTCCGCTGTGGGTGTGCAGGGCAAGGGCGTCGGCGTACGCGATCCGGTCGGGGAGCACGTCGAGCCGGATCGGGCGGCGCGCGGCGGGGACCGAGGCCTCGCGTTCGGTCAGATCCCGGCCCAGGGCGGCCAGGACTTCGGCCTGCCCGGTGCCGGACAGGTCCTCGCCGAGCACCGCGATCTGCGCCTCGCTGAGGTCCTGGGTGCGGATGCCCCGACCCGGTGCGGGGTCGGACGGCGCCGACTTGGAGGGGATACCGACGCTGGAGTAGTCCTGGCGGTCGTTGAGCCTGAGGACGATCTTGTCCTCGGTGGTGCCGGAAAACCGGCTGCTGCCGAGCACCCGGTCGCCGGCGAGCACGACGTGGATGCCGACGCCTGCTCCGTCACGCAGCAGACGGATCATGCGTTCCATGTAGCTGCCGTTGTCGTACGAGGTGAACTCGCGCTCGAAGACCTCAAACCGGTCGACCATCAGCACGATGTGGGCAAGCCGCTTCTCGGGGGGCTGAGCCCTGCGCAGTTCGGTCAGGTCGGCCGTGCCCCGCGCGCCCAGGATGCTCTGGCGGGCGGTGAGTTCCGTGCCCAGCCGGTCCAGCAGCCGTCCCAGGCGCTCGATCTGATTGCGGTCGATGACCGCGCCACAGTGCGGCAGCGTGGTCAGGGCGTTGAGCGCGCCGTTGCCGCAGTCGATGCCGTACAGATGGACGTCGTCGGCGCCGTGGGCCTGACCGAGTGCCGCGGCCAGGATGCGCAGGGTCTGGGAGCGTCCGCTGCGGGGCGAGCCGACGATGTGCAGGTGACCGGCCCGGTCAAGGTCGAAGACCAGGGGGGCGCGGATCTGCTGTGCAGGCAGGTCGACCATGCCGTACTCCACGGCCGGCAGGGCCACTTCCCGCTCGGCGGTGGGCTTGGGCGCGGACGGCGCCGACCACGGGAGCAGTTCCGGCAGCGGCGGCAGCCAGGGGCTCGGCTGGCGTGGTACATCGGCGAGCCGGGCCGCCTGTGCGACGGCGACCGCGAGGACCGCCAGGTCGGTGACGGCCTCGGTCTGTGCCGCTCCCGAGCCGCCCCGGGAGCGGGCGCTCGGCAGGGGACCGCCGAGGTTCTGCCAGGTCACCGGTTCCGCGCGGACGGTGATCTCGGTCCCTGCGGTGGCCTGGCCACCGGGACGACGGCCGCCGACGCGGCCCGACTGGAACGGCAGCAGTGCCGACGGCCCGAGCCGAGCGTAGGCGCGGCCGGGGTTGGCCGGCGAGATGTCCCCGGAGTCGGGGGCGTCGATGATGTCGCGGCTCTCGCTGGTGTCGGTGGTGCGCAGCGCGATGCGCAGGTTGGTGTTGGCGCGGATGTCCGGGGTGACCGCGCCGCCGGGACGCTGGGTGGCAAGCACCAGGTGGATGCCGAGCGAGCGCCCGCGCTGCGCGATGTTTACCAATCCCGAAATGAACTCGGGCAGTTCCCGCGCCATGGAGGCGAACTCGTCGATGACCAGCAGCAGTCGGGGCAGTGGCGGCAGCACGTTGCCGCCGCGGGCGCGCTTGTCGAGGTAGTCCTCGATGTCCTTGGCACCCGTCTGAGCCAACTGAGTCTCGCGGCGGCGCAGTTCGGCGCCGAGGGAGACCAGCGCCCGCTCCACCAGCTGGGTGTCGAGGTCGGTGACCAGGCCGACGGTGTGCGGCAGATCGGCGCACTCGGCGAAGGCGCTCCCGCCCTTGTAGTCGACCAGCACAAAGGTCATCTCGTCCGGCCGGTTGACCACGGCGAGGGTGGCGACGAGGGTCTGCAGGAGCTCGGACTTGCCGGAACCTGTGGTGCCGGCGATCAGGGCGTGCGGGCCGTCACGCACCAGGTCAACGGCGAACTCACCGTCGTAACCGACACCGAGCAGCGCCCTGGTGCTGCGGCCGCCCAGCGACCAGCCGGCCACCACGGCCTGAGCGGTGGGCGGCTCGATCTGCAGTAGATCCAGCAGGCGTACTGAGCCGGGCAGCGCGCTCTCGTCGCTGTCGCCGACGCCGCGCAGCGGGGCCAGCGCGCGGGCGAAGTGCTCGTACCAGTCTGGCTCCGGCGAGTCACCACGTACGTTTTCCAGTGCGGTAGCGGAGCCGGTGCGCACCCTTGCCGTGGTGCCGTCCGCCTCCGTGACGACGACGGCGCCGCACTCCTCGGGCAGTAGCCGCTCCTCGCGATCGATGCAGATGGTGTGGACGCCCACGGACGGGCCGTCCCGCAGCAGCGCGATCACGCCAGGTAGCGAGCGGGCGCGGCGTGCCTGCTCCAGGACGACCAGGATGTCGGGGTAGCCGTTGGCTCCGCCGCGTGTGACGTCGGGGTCGGCAGCCAGACGGGAGGCGACGACTTGGCCGAGTTCGCCGATGCGCCGGGCCAGGGATTCGGCGGTGCTGCCGATCAGGGCGTAGGCGTCCTCGCCCTGTGCCTGGGTGTGGGGAAGCCAGCGGGACCAGGACCAGTCGTGTTCGCCGTCCGGTCCGGCGAGGACGACGATGCGCAGGTCCGTGGGACTGTGCAGGGCGGCGGCCTGGGCTGCCAACCAGCCCGCGAGCCGGGTCGCTCCCGGTCCGGCCACGCCCGCGACTCCAGCGCGGCGCAGTGGCACGGCGACGGGCACGTGGTTCAGCCATGGCACGGTGCTGCGCCGATGCTCGTCCTGCTCGGGGTCGTCGACGCTGATCGACGAGGGCAGATCGGTGGTGCCGACGCGTATGGAGAGGAAGTCGGGGTCCTGCCACCGGCGTTCCCACAGCCGCTCTGAGGGCTGGACCACCATCTGGAGCAGTGTGGCCGGATCGGGCAGGGACAGGCGCAGGTTGTGCTGCTCGTCCAGCACGGCCGCGTCGATGTCCGCGCGCAGCCGGGCCAGCGTCTGCTCATACTCTTGCTTCTTCTCCAGGTACTTAAGCATCGCCTGCTTGCGTCCGCCGAATTGGGTGACCAGGGCGGCGATCGGCGACAGCAGGGCGATGAAGACGAAGGACCAGCGGTGGGTGACGAAGATGGCGATCGCAGCACTGCCCGCGGGCAGCAGCAGGATCGGCAGCAGCGGGATGGGCCGCTTGTCGGGCTTGACCGGCGGGGTCGGCAACCGGAACTTCGCTCCCGCAGCGGGCGGCAGGAACCTCGGCGGCCGGTTGAACTCCAGGCCAAGACCGTCCTGGGCCGGAGCCAGCGGGGCGCGGGCTGTCGGTCGTGCGGTCAGCTCCAGCAGGATGTCGCCGACGGCGAGCTGGCTGCCCTCCCGCCATGGGGCGGGGTTCTGCGCGGGCTTGCCGTCGAGCAACGCCATGTCGGTCATGAGGAGTTGGGTGCTGCCGTCGAGCCGGACCCGCACTCGGGCCGCGAGCATCGGCGCACCCTCGGCGAGGCGGATCCGGCAGACCGCGGCGCTGCCGATGTCGTAGTCACCCGGGACCAGGCGGAAGACCGTTCCCGCGCCCGGGCCGGAGACGACGCGAACCTCGGTGCGGCCCTCGGGTTCGGGCTCCCGCGGAAGGGGAGCACCGAGCCCGAGGTCCATGCCGTCGCGCACACCGGCTTCCTGGAGGGTGGTGTGCGGGGCGACGGGGGTCGAGCCGATGTAGAGGGACGGCTCCCCCGAGGCCGTCCCGGCAGATCCGACGGCGCGTGCCAGCTCGGCCGCGAACCTGCCCGTCTGCGCGGACGGTTCGGTTTCCACGGCCACGGTGGTGGACACCCCCTCGACCTGCGGGTCACGTGCGCTGACGGTCAATCGCACTGCTCATCGTCCTTCTCGTGTGGAGGTGGGTGCGGCACCGCCCGCCGTGGCGGCGAGCCGGGCCGTTGGATCAGGAGAGGTTGGAGCCGAGCTGGTTGTCGGTCTGGTCGAAGGCCTCGCCGACGGACTTCACGTACTGGCCGATCCCCTGCAGGCCCTGGTTGACCTGCTCGAAGCCCTTGGCGAATTCGTCAAAGAACGGCGAGAACTTCTGCTGGGCGGCCGGCGTGCTGTAGCCGTCGGCGAGCAGGTTGGTGATCTTGCCCTTGACCTCGTTGAGCTTGTCCTGGAGCTGGGAGAAGTCGTTGAGGAGGGCCTGCGACGTGGACGACGTCGTGTCCGAGTTGACACTGTAATTGGGCATGGGAGCACTCCTTGCTGGTTGTTAAAGCGATCCATCCCTGTCGGGGACGGAGGACTGGGTGTGCGGGCGTCCGGCGGTCGGCTAGCCGTTGCCGGTGTCCGGGCCGTCCGCGGGGCTTGTCGGTGCCGTGACGAACCCGTCGCTGGACGGGGACGGTGACGGTGACGGCGACTCGTTGCCGCCGTTCGACTGCGCGTCGGACGTGCTGATCGGCGGAACCGTGGGCCGTCCCGGCGAGTTGCCGCCGTCCGGGGTGGTGGGCGAGGGCGGTAGCGGCACGTCGGCGGCGTTGGGTGTGGACGGCCGTGGAGTGGTCGGGGACGGCGGAATCGGCACCTTCGCCGGATCCACCGGAGCCGGAGTCGACGGGCGAGAACCGGTCGGGGACGGCGGAATCGGCACGTTCGCCGGATCCACCGGAGTTGGGTGAGCGGCGGCCGGTGTGTTCGCAGGGTTCGGCGCCGGCGGCTGAGGGGCGGGAGTGTGCGCCGGGCCGGTCGGCCTCAGGCTGCCCTTGACCGGGATCTTGTCGGTGAGGCCGTCGATCGACCGGCCGAGGCCGGCCTTGCCGACCGGTCCCGCGCCCAGCTTCGGCGCGGAGTTGGCGATCTCCCCGGCCGCCACCTCGTTGGGGTTTCCGCCCTGAGCGACGCCCACACCGATCTTGGTGCCGAGGGTGGCGCCCTCCTCGACGGCGCCCCCGAGCTGGTCGGCGGCCCGCTTGCCCACCGTGTCCCCGGCCTCGGGCGCCGTCGTATCACCGAACCGGCCGCCCTTGCCCTCTTCCACCGGCGGGTTCCCGCGGCTCTTGCCGATCTTGCCGATGCCTCCCTTGAAGGCCGCTCCCGCCACCGCCCCGGCCGCGGCCCCGGCGAACACGCCCGCGGCCGTGATCTGGTCGTGGTTGGCCGCCTTGGCCCCCGCCTCCAGCGCCGAGTTGGTGAGGAACTTGCCGGCGACCTCCGCGCCCACCTTGCCGACGGGATTGGCGAGGACTCCGCTGACGATCTTGCTGTTGGTGGTGGACTCACCGATCTTCGTGATCGACGCGGTGCTCTTGGTGATGAAGCCGGAGTTCTTCACGGCGGCCACGGCGGCCGGAGCGATTGCCTCGACGGCCCGCCCGCCCAGCTTCAGCAGGGAGCCACCGGGGACGATCCCGAGCAGCCCTACGACGAAGTCGCCTGCTTTGATACCGCCGGTCTGACTGGCTATCACTTGGTTGAAGACGAACAACGCCCCGCCGAGCAGCGCGCCGACCACCGGGAAGAACACCGCCACGACGGCGACGAGTGCGGCCAGCAGGATCTGCACGAACGGGAAGTCCTTGAAGAAGTCGGCGATCTTCTGGAAGATGTTCCGCTCCGGAATCGCCTCCCCCGCCGCCCGGTCCAGCACGTCGGCACATTGCCGCTGCGCGCTCTCCCGCATGGACTTCGCCTGTTCGGCGAGGCTCTTGGCGGCGTTCAGTTCGGACTTTCCGGCGTCGATGGCGTCCTGCGTCTTGCGCGCCTCGGACCTGTCGGCGTCCGTCGGGTTCGCGCCGAGCTCCTTGGGCGCCTGGTTCGCCTGCGGTGCCGCAGTGCGCGCCTGGTCCACCGCCCGGTCGAACGTGCCCTGGGCTTCGCGCAGCCGCGGCATGTAGTCGCTGTAGGCCTGGGCCGCGTCGTGGTACGAGGTCATGGTCTTGGTCAGCTTGTCCGGGAGATCGTCGCCGATCTTCTGCTTGAGCTGGTCCATGGCCGAACCTCGGCCCTGTGAGATCGTGCCGTCCTTCTTCAGGACGTTCAGCGCCTTCTCCGCGGCGTCCCCGATGTCCCGGTACCGCTGCATCACGCCCTGGATCAGGTCCGGGTCGCCGGGAGTCGGGTCCGAGTCCATTCCGACGAGCTGGAAGTCCTCGGGACTCGAGTGCCGACGTGCCATGGGGTCCCCCGGTGCCGTGCCTGTGAGTGGTGGTCTCCAGGTACACGGCGTCGGCGTCACGGAGGGTTCAAACCAAGTTCGCTTCGAACGATTTCGCCGGGTGACTCCGTGTAGTCGGTGCAACGGAATCCCGGAGGGCATGGGTGGACACGATGAGCAACGGCGCGGACCTCGGGTCCGAGCACAGGCCGGCAACCGACACGGCACGGACGCTCCTGCACGCCCTGGCGGCGCTGCTGGCGGCGTGCCTCGTGACGCTGGGCGCGAGCGCTACGGCGCACGCGGCACCGGACGACGATCTGATCAAGGTGTTCGTGGTCCCGGACCCCGCGCAGACGGGCGGGCAGCTCGCCAATCTCCAGTCGATCGCCACCGCCACCCTTGGCGACGCGTCGCGATCCGGCGAGATCTTCGACCTCAACCGCGGTCTGGCGCAGAAGGACGGCGGGGCGCTCAACAGCCCGGCCGACCCACTGCGCCCCGGCTGGATCCTGCGCCTGCCGCAGGACGCCTCCGGCCCCCAGGTCCAACTGGCCCGGGACACCGGCGATCAGAGCGCCGCCACCGCTCCCCCGAGCCACGGGCAGCAGACGTCGCCGCCGAGCACCAACCGGTCCACGATGTTCAGCATTCCGCTGGCGGCGGCCGTCGCGGTACTCGGCACGATCGTGCTCGCCCTGATCACCGCGGGCATCGTCGGCAGGCGGAAAGTGCGCACCGCGTACGCCGCCGTACGGCGCGCCGTCCACCGGCTCGGTGAGCCGATGCGGCGCAGGCGCCGACTGATGCAGCGCCGGGCGACGGGCCGCCGGTTCGCGACCGACGCTGATTCGGTACGACAGGCGTACGGCATCCTGGGCGAGTTCGCGCGCACCCGGCAGCAGCCCGAGAGGCCGGTGCACGCGCTGCGCGTCGACGGCGCGGGCGTGACGGTGTGGCTGACGGCCTCGGACACCGCCGACGCCCCGTGGACGAACATCGACAGGACCCGGTGGCGCCGCCCCGCTGCCGCCACCGGTTTCCTCACGCGCGGCGAGGACACCGGCACGACCTCACAGACCTCGGTCAACGCCGCCTGCCTGGTGCGAGCGGGCACGGACGCCGACGGCGAGCCCATGTTCGTGGACCTCAGCCGGCTCGACGGAGTCCTCAGCGTGAGCGGTGATCAGAACGTGGCTCGGGACGTCGTACAGCACCTGCTGGCGGAGATCGCGCGCACCCGGCCGAGCACTCCGGTGACCGTGCTGCGCGGGGCGGACGGTGTGCTGCCGCTCGTGGTGCCGACGAGTCTGCGGCAGGTGCCGCGGGTGGACGCGCCTGCTCCGACGGCACCCGCGGCGGGGCGCGGAACGGTGCGTGCGGGAGCGTCGCGCAGGCCGGTGCGGGGACTGGTCGTGGTGGCCGGGACGCCGAGCGAGCGGGAGGCCGCCGAGCTGGCCGCCCTGTGCGGGCCGGGTGGCGCGGGCTGGACCGGGCTGGTCTGCGGCGAGGCGAGCGTCGCGCACTGGCGCTGGCATACCGACGCCGACGGCCATGTCGACATCCCGGTGATGGATGTGCGACTCACCGTTCCGGCCTGAGCCGGCCCTGATCCGCCTTGGCGCGAAGGATGTTGAGGGCGTAGTGCCTACGGGACTTGACGGTGCCGACGGGTATCCCGAGGATGCGCGCCGTCTCCTGCGCCGTGCTGCCGTACATGCAGGTGTGCAGCAGGACCTCCCGGTGCTCCGGGGACAGCTGCCGCAGCAGGTCGGTCGCCTCGACCGAGGTCAGCACGGCGCCGGAGTGGTCAGGCAGACACACATCCCGGACCTCGGCGCCGACGGTCTCGTGGCGGGCGGCGGCGCTGCGCATCCGGTCGACGACGAGGTTGCGGATCACCTTGAGGAGCCAGCCCCGCACCGATCCCTCGGTGCTGTAGAGCCGTTCCGCATGCGGCCAGGCGCGGATGAGGGCCTCCTGGACGATGTCCTCCGCCGTGTGACGGTCGTTCAGCAGTTTCTCGGCGTAGGCGAGCAGGGCCTTCGCGTGGTCCGACATCATGGTGTGCAGCAGCTGGCCGCGGTCCGCGGCCGACGCGGTGCCCGCGTGCGAAGTCGTAGTCATGTCCGAGTTTCTGAAGGGGAATGCCGTACGCTCCTCCAGCTCCGGGTGGAGCAGAGCGCGGGGAGCGTAGGCAGGACCAGCTTCCGGAACTCTGACGGTTTACTGACTAGGGGGCGGGTACGGCGAGGTCCTTCAGCCGGTCGCGGACGTGCGCGGCCTCCGGGTGGTCGATCTCCTCCAGGGTGTCGAGAGCCTCGCGCCAGGCGAGCGCGGCGCGGGTGTCGTGACGGGCCGCACGGTGGGTGTCGCCGATGTGCACCAGGGTGTCGGCCTCCAGGTAGCGCTCGTGGCCCTCCCGGTACAGCCACAGAGCATGCTCGTAGCACTCGAGCGCCCGCTCGTGTTCGTGCAGGTGGTGATAGGCGTAGCCGAGGCTGTCCCAGGCGGAGGCCGCGCCGTTGCGGTCGCCGGTCTCCTGGTGGACCGAGAGCGCCCGGCCGCACTCTTTCAGGGCGTCTTCGTACTCGCCCATCAGGATGTACGTCCATCCCACCTCGTTGGCGACGTACGCCTCGCTGCTGTGCCATCCGGCCGCTCGGTAGAGGGTGCTCGCCTCGACGTAGTGGTCGAGGGCCTCGTCGTGCCGTCCGCGCTGGTTGGCCTGGTAGGCGAAATGGCGATGGACCCGGCCCTGGCCGACTGCGTCGCCCGTCTCGCCGAACAGTTCGAGGGCACGCACGAGGTGTGCGTCCGCCTCGTCCCATCGATCCAGGCGACCGCTCGCGAAGCCGAGCGCCTTGTGACCGTGCGCCTGGCCGCGGATGTCGCCCAGACGTTGGGCTGCCCCCAAGGCCGTTGTCTGCGCAGTGAGTTGCTCCTGCCAGCGGCCGACGCGGTCCAGGTGGAGGTACAGGGTCGCGGCCAACTGCCAGCAGTGCTCGCCGCTGCCGTGTCGCGCGTCCTGCTCGATCGCCGCGAGCACGACGGACCGGTTCGTCTCCAGCCAGTCGTTCGCGGCCGCCTGGTCGGGCAGGCGCGGGACAGTCACCCCGGCCGCGTGGGGTCGCAGTTGGAGGCGCTCCCTGGTGGGCGCGATGACACTGTCGGCCGCGTGCACGCTGTGCAGGTAGTGGTCGAGCATGCGGCGACTGGCCAGGTTCAGGTCCTGTGCGCCGTCCTGGGCCAGGCCCAGTTCGGTGGCGTAGGCGCGTAGCAGTTCATGGCAGCCGTAGCGACCCGGCACAGGCTCAGAAATCAGATGGACTCGAACCAGCTCGGCGAGCAGCGGGCGGACTTGACCGACCCGCAACCCGGCCAGGCTTGCGGCGGCCTCGAGCGAGCAGTCGGGGCCGGGGTGCAGGGCGAGCAGGCGGAAGACACGGGCGGCTGCGGGGGTGAGGAGGTGGTACGACCAGGAGAACGCGCTGCGTGCGTCCGCGGCGGGGGTCTCCCCGGAGAATGCGTCGAGGTTGCCCTCGCTCGCGCGTAGTTCGTCGGCGATGGAAGCGAGTGGGAAGCTCGGGTTCACGACCGCACGGGCGCTGACGACGGCGAGCGCCAGAGGGAGGCGTCCGCACAGGTCGACGATCTCCTCGACGGCGCCGGGTTCGCGCTCGGTGCGGTCGGCTCCCAGTCGACGGGACAGGAACTCCCGGGCCTCCGCCGGCCTGAGCACGTCCAGCGTCAGCGAGTGTGCGCCCTCGCCGGCCACCAGCCCGTAGAGCTGGTTACGGCTGGTGACGACGACAAGGCAGCCGGGCGCGCCGGGCAGCAGGGGGCGGACGTGCTCGGTGTCACGGGCGTTGTCGAGAACGATCAGGACGCACCGGTCGGCGAGAAGGCTGCGATACAGCGCGGCCTGCGCGTCCAGCCCTGCAGGGATGCGCTGTGCGGGGACGCCGAACGCGTCGAGGAAGGACCGTATCGCCTCGGCCGCACTCATGATCGAGCCTGTGGGATGGAAGCCGCGCAGGTTGACGTAGAGCTGCCCGTCGGGGAAACGGTCCGCGACACTGTGCGCCCAGTGCACCGCCAGTGACGTCTTCCCGACACCGGCCATCCCGCCGATCGCACTGATCACCACGGTCGACGCCTGTTCGCCTGGCGCGGGCAACAGCTGTTGCACATGGGCGAGTTCGCGACGTCGGCCGGTGAAGGCGGGCAGGTCCACGGGGAGTTGGGCAGGAGGCACGATGACGGCCGGCTGCGCCTCCGTGGCATCGGCCGCCTCTGCCCCACCCTCGGCGCGGTCTGTCGACTCCACGCTTTCGACCGGCTTCGTGGCGCGCAGGGCGTGGGTGCGGCCAAGGACACGTTGTTGAGCGGCCTGCAGTTCGGAGCCCGGCTGCACGCCCAGTTCGTCCGCGAGCCTGGTGCGAATGCTCTGGTGGACGTCCAAGGCCTCGGCCTGGTGCCCGGTGGCCGCGAGCATCAGGATCAGCCTGGCCTGCAGCCCTTCGTCCAGCGGGTGCTGCGCGGCAGCCTGTCTGAGCGTCACCAGCACCCGCGCGCCCAGGTCCGGTCCGGCCTCCAGGGCCAGCTCGGCTGCCTCCTTGACGGCGGCCAGATGCTCGGCGTCAAGGGCAGTGAAGGCCGGGTGGGACCTCACCTCTGGGGCGATCCCGGACGCCACCGGCCCACGCCACAGGGCCAACGCCTCGATCAACAGCTCGGTGGCACCGGCTGATTCCCCGTCCTGCGCCGCACGCTCCGCCTGCCGTCGCAGGGTCCGGAAGCGGAGCAGGTCGAGGGAGTCGGGGTCCAGGTCGAGGCGGTAGCCGCCCGAGCCGCGCACCAGCCACTGCGACTCGCCCCTGGCCTGGAGATCAGGTTCGAGCAGGCGGCGCAATGCTCCGATATGCCGCTGGATCACGTTGACGGCGGTGTCCGGCGGATCCTGCCCCCACAGGACGTCGACGATCTCGTGGACAGCAACCGGATGCCCCACCTGAGCCAGCAGCAACGCAAGGAGTGCACGCTGCTTGGGCGGTCCCGGCGCCAGTTCCGTGTCGCCCCGCCACACTCTTACTGGGCCGAGTACAGCGAAACGCGTACGCACAGAGTCTCCCCGTGCCGACTGCGATGACATGTGCAACCGACGCGTCCGTCCTCAGGAGGGCCCTCGGTGCGGATGCCGGCAAGGTGGGCGACCTCCTCACGGCGGAGGCCCGGCACCCGGCGACGCCTGCCCGGCTCGAGGCCCACGTCGTCGGGCCGCAGTTGCCCGCGCAGGGCCCTGAGGTGACTACCCAAGGCACTCGTCAGCTCCACAGGCTCCTCCCTGGTGTTATGAGCTGGCTCATCGGCCTGTCGCGATAGCGCTTGGGTCAGACGGCCGGGGCGGGTTCCTCGTGGGTGAGAGGGGCGAGGAACTGGCGCACGCGCTCGCGGTAGGCGTCGGGGTCCGTGAAGTAGGACATGCCGTGGTCGGCCCCGGGCACGATCCACAAGGACGTACGTGGATTGGCCTCGTGGAGTTCATGGGCCATGGGGGTGGGGTTGTAGGAGTCGGCGCCGCCGTGGATGAGGAGGACGGGGATGGGGGTGCGGGCGACGGCATCGTGGGGACTGGCCTGGGTGAGCCGGTAACCGGCCAGAGCCCGGGTGAGCAGGTCGACCAGCGGCATGACGGCTCTGGCCGGCAGGTGCCGGGTGCGCAGTTGATGGGCGAGTTCGTCGTAGGCGGAACTGAAGGCGCAGTCGCTGACGACCGCGCGGACCTGTCCGGGCAGGTCGGGTGAGCCGCCCAGCATCAGAGCGGTCGCCCCGCCCATGGAGAGACCGTGCAGCACGATATCTGCGCTGGGTCCGACCTCGGTGATCAGCCGGTCCAGCCAGCGCAGATGGTCGAGGTGGTCGAGCCAGCTCAAGCCGACGTAGCGTCCGCCGCTCTTGCCGTGGGCACGGTGGTCGGCCAGGAACACATTGAATCCGCGGGCCCGGTAGTCGCGGGCGAACGGGCCCATCAGGGTGGCGTCCGCGCGGTGCCCGTGCAGGAGGACGACCGTTTTGTGCGTGGCCGCCTGGGCGGGAACGTAGTAGCCGGCGAGCCGGGTGCCGCGGTGGCCGATGATCTCCCAGCGCTGATGTGCGGTGGTCCTCAACCAGTCGCGGCCGTCACGGCGGGCTCCGGCCATGGTGGCGGCGATCAGGTCGCCTTCTTCGGTGACCTCGTTGCTCAGCGGCGGTTTGCGGGAGATGGCCATGTTGAACGCGGTTGCGGCGATCCCCGCGCCGGCCAGCATCACGCCGGCTGCGGTGGCACCGAGGATGCGGGTGAAGTTCATGGTCATATGCCTTCCGTGGTGCGGTGACGGGCCAAGGTGGCGACCGTGTCCCTCAAGTGGTGGGCGGCGAAGGTGCCACGTTCGTGCAGGTGCGCGGGGTCCAAGTCCTGGGCGCGCACCGTGTCGGCGAAGTGCTCGATGTCCTTGGCGTACAGGCTCTGCAGATGGGCGGCGAGATCCAGATCGGTGGTGGCCGCAAGATTCATCAGGCTGGTGCTGGCTCCGCTGGAGGCGCAGATGACGCTGATGACCTGCTCCACGTCGAGGCCGAGGCCGTCGGCGATGGTGACCATGTCGATGGCATTGGCCAGGTTGGACATGGTCATGGAGTTGTTGAGGAGCTTGGTCAGCTGGCCTGCGCCGACCTGTCCCATGTGGGCGACGGTCGCGGAATAGACGTCGAAGACAGGCCGGCAGGCGTCGAAGGCATCCGCATCACCGCCCACCATGGTGGTCAGCGAGTGCGAGCGGGCGGCGGGGCTCCCGCCGCTGACCGGCGCGTCGAGGTAGTGCACCCCCGCCTCGGCCAACTCGGCGGAGATCCTGCGGTTCTCGTCCGGGTCGCCGGTGCCGTGGTTGACGACGATCTGCCCCATCCGGAACACAGCCTGTGCCTGATCGGACATGACCAGGGAGCGCACCCCGTCGTCGTCGGTCACACACAGTGCCAGCACTTCCACCGCCTTGATCAGCGCCGCAGGATCCGGATGCGCGGTATGCCGGTGGCCCTCCAGCGCGGCCAGGCTCCTGGAGCTGCGGGCCCAGACGTGCAGCTCGAAGTCGCTGCTGGCGAGCGCCTGGGCCATGGGCGCCCCCTGGTCGCCCAAGCCGATGAATCCGACAGCCCTGACGGGAGAAGCGGATGTGGACATGAAGAACTCCCAACACAGAACGGTCGGTTGACGGTTGGTCGGCGGTATGGGGCAAGGAGCCCGAGGTCGAGCAAGCTCTGTCCGCTGGCGGCGACGGCGTCCTCGGTGGCTCGCGGCTGCCAGCCCAGCACCGCGCGCCCGGCTGGCATCGACGTGACGCACAGCGCCAAGGTTGCCGCTCATTTCGCGCTTCGCCGGGGCCACGAGGCCGCCGAGACGTACGACAAGGCTTGACAGGCGTCGCTTGGGTACCGGCTCGCGCCCTCCCCCAGGCGTTCGCGCAGCGTGACGGCGATGAGTGAAGGAGCGCGGCGTCGCCAGCCGCGGCGATGAACCGCTGCCCGGCGGCCGGTCACCGACTCGCGCTTCGCGACACTGCACAAGGTGGTGCGCACCTGGTATCCGCGGCCCAAGAGTCGGGCGATGCAGTGCGCGGCGAGAAATCCACTCCCACCGGTCACCAGAACAGTCTGTTCACTCACGGTGATGCCTGTCTGCTCGGGGCGGCATGTGTGCCGCCGTGGTCGCGTTCGGCCCACGAGTTGAAAACTCGTTTTCGAAAACGTACTATCGAAAGCGCGTTTTCGCTACTTCCATCCTCTGGGTGGCACAGCACACAACCGGCAGACAGTGACAGGGATCAGTGATGGACAAGCAGGCACCGGCTTCATCGCGGCGCAAGCGGCTGACGGTCGAGCGGGAACGAGAGATCCTCGATGCCACGTTCGACCTGGTCGCCGAGGTCGGCTACGAGCAGGCGACCGTCGACGAGGTAGCGCGCCGTACCAAGGCGAGCACGGCCACGCTGTACCGGCAGTGGGAGAACAAGCCCCGGCTGGTGATCACGGCGATGAAGGCCCGCAAGTACGCTCCGCTGCCGCGTATCGACACAGGCGATCTGCGCGGCGACCTGGTGGAGCTGGTCCGCCAAATGCCCAAGCCTCACCCGTCCGGCGCTCCGACGTTGGGGATCTGGCAGGCGGTCATGACCGACCCTCAGCTCGCACAGGCACTGCGGGACGTCCTGTTCGCCCCGTACCTCGATGCACTGCGCAACATCCTCGCGCGGCACGTCGAGCGCGGCACGATCCGCCGCGACAACCCGGCACTGGCACATGCGGAGATGTTCCTGCTCGGCAGCTTCTTCGTCGAAAAGCTCTTCACTGGCCAAGAGGCCAATGCCGACCAGCTGATGGCCGTGACCGACGCCGTGTTGCTCCCGGCCCTGACCTCCGCCCGCTGACTCCGCCTGCCCGACCGGCTCTTCTGGCACGCATTCGCTTCGAAAGGCAAGGAACCCTCTCATGAGCAGCACTGCAGCTGACATCGTCCTGGTCACCGGAGGATCCGGTTTCCTCGGCGGCCGCGTGATCGCCCAGGCCCTGACCGAGGGCTATCAGGTCCGCACCACTGTGCGCTCCCTTGACAAGGAGGCCCAGGTCCGTGGGGACCTGGAAGCCATGGGCGTGGACGCGGGCGAGAAGCTCACCTTTGTGGAGGCCGACCTCACCCGCGACGACGGCTGGGCCCGCGCAGTCGCCGGATGCCGCTACGTCCTGCACACCGCCTCCCCCTTCCCGGGCCGAGAACCCGACCACGAGGACGACCTGATCATCCCGGCACGCGAGGGCACCCTGCGGGTACTGCGGGCGGCCCGGGACGCCGGCGTCGCACGCACCGTGGTCACCTCCTCGTTCGCCGCCGTCGGCTACGGCCGCCCCGCCACCGAACGGGCCTTCACCGAGGACGACTGGACCGACACCGACAGCGACATCCCCGCCTACATCAAGTCCAAGACACTGGCGGAGCGAGCCGCTTGGGACTTCGTCGAGCAGGAGGGCAACGCCATGGAACTGGCGGTCGTCAACCCGGTGGGTATCTTCGGCCCGGTCATCGGCGCCGATCACTCCTCCTCCATCAACATGATCACTGGCCTGTTCAGTGGCGGCCTGCCCGGCACCCCACGGCTGTATTTCGCAGTGGTCGACGTACGGGACGCCGCTGAGCTGCACCTGAAGGCCATGACCGCGCCCGAGGCCGCCGGGGAGCGTTTCATCGCCGCCGCCGGCGATGCGGTGTCGTTGCACCAGATCGCGCTCGCCGTACGCGAGCGGCTCGGCGACGCCGCCAGTCAGGTGCCGGCCGTCGAGCTGCCGGATGAGGTGATCCGCCAGGCCGCCGAGGCCAACCCCGCGCTCAAGGGCATGCTGCCGAACCTCGGCAAGATCCGGCACGTCAGCAACGACAAGGCCCGCACCCTGCTGGGCTGGAGCCCGCGCAGCAGCGACGACTCCGTCGCCACCACCGCCGAGAGCCTTCTCAGGCTCGGCCTTCTTCCCACCGCGAACAACCAGTAGCCCTCAGCGGCGCGCACGCACCGTTTGCGGGGTCGGGGGGGGGCGCGGAGGCGGCCCCACCCCCCCCCCCCCTTTTTTCTGGCCCCCCCCCCGCCCCCCCACCCCCAAGAACAACCCTACCGACACTCCCCCCCACAGGGC
>NZ_JBWKFL010000001.1:50106-65094 GCF_056434305.1 Streptomyces sp. NPDC044061
GGGGGGGTCCTTGGGGGTGGGGTCTTTCTCCAAAAGAGAAAAAAAAGTGATGTTGAAGGGGGGAAAAGGCGGCTGGGGGGGGGGGGGGAAGCAGGGGGGCCCCCCCCCCCCCCCCCCTACTCTCCCTGTTGTTCGGACCGCCCCTCGGCCGCCCGGTACCAAGGACTAATCGTATGAGCATCCCCTCGGACGTGGCCGCCTCGCGGCACATCAGCCTGACCACCTACCGCATGAACGGCGCCCCGGTCTCAACCCCGGTCTGGCTGGCCCCCGACGGCGACCGCCTGGTGGTGTGGACCGACCCGGGCAGCGGCAAGATCAAACGACTCCGCCACACCCCCCGGGTCACCGTCACCATCAGCGACGGACGCGGACGTGTTTCCGTCGGCGCGACTCGCTACGAGGCGCAGGCGCAGATCCTCGACACCGACGCCAGCCGGGCCGCCCGCCGCGTCCTCGCCCGCCGGTACCTTATCGTCCGCCTGACCGACTGGTTCACCCGCCTCATCCCACGTGCCGCCCACCCCGGCGTCGCCCTCGCCATCACCTTCACCCCCCTGACCCGCGCCTGCCCAGGCCCCGAGGAACCATCGCCATGAGTGCACAGCCCGTCATCACCCCGCCGCCATCCACCAGCGAGCGACGCAGGAGGGCGAGCAGACATGCCCATCCAGGCGCCGCAGATGGCTCATCAGGTCGGCCATCGCGCTGGTCGCCTTGTGGGCCGTCGCCTCCGTCGGCGTGGGCACGTTCCTCTTCCACGCCGCGATCCAGCGAGCCGCCCCGCTCGGCACTTACGCCCCCAAGGGGGCAGACACGATGTCACTGACCATGGCAGGCGCCCGTACAGAGGGCTGGAAGTGGATCACTGCGACGCCTCATCGGCGCTGGACGCAGCGCGCGGACGGTGTGGACACCGTCGGCTACTGGTTCCCCGCGCAGTACTAGGCGCCGCCTACCCGCGAGCGCAGCTTCAACGTGTTCATGGCCGATGCGCGCGGGCATGGGATGAGCGGCGGCGACTACGTCGGCATGGGCTTCAAGGACCGGGACGACTACATCGGCCGGCTCAACCGCATCGTCACCGCTGTCGGGGACGACGCACAGAATCTGCTCCACGGCATCTCCATGGGCAGTTCGACCGCGCTCATGCTCAGCGCCAACGATCCCCTGCCCTCCCAGGTCAAGGCCGTCATCGACAACTGTGGCTATACCTCCGTCAACGACGAGATCTCCTATCAGGTCCATAACGTGGCCCATGTGCCCGCCTTCATCCCGGCCGTCGCCGTCGCCAGCCTGGAGACCAAGCTGACTGCCGGTTACTGGTTCGGCGACGCCGACGCACTTGCTGCCGCCGAGAAGACCAAACTGCCCGTCTTTGTCGTCCACGGTGACGCCGACACCTACAACCCCACCTGGATGGGCAAGAAGATCTGCGCCGCCGTCACCTCTTCTCCCAAACGGTTTCGTTCCGGGTGCTGGGCACGGTGAATCGTTCTTTCAGCACCGGGCTGAGTACATGAAGCGCACCGCCGACTTCTACAACCGCTACCTCACCGCCAACCCCGCCTCCTGACCGACCAGGGCCAGGAGCGCCCACTCGTGGAGCAGGCCATCACCGTGCCCTCACCGAAACGGGCAGCCGCCGCACCCACCGTCGACAGCGAGGCCGCCTTCTCGAGCCGGTTCATGGCCCCGCTGCTGATCGGGGCGGCGCTCAACCCCATCAACTCCTCCCTCATCGCCACCGCGCTCGTTCCCATCGCCCGCGATCTGAGCGTGTCCGCCGGCCGCGTCACCATCCTGGTCTCCGCTCTATATCTGGCGACCGCCGTGATGCAGCCTGCCGCGGGAAGGGCCGCCGACGTCCTGGGAGCCCGCCGGGTGTTCCTGGCTGGCTGTGTGCTGGTCACCGTCGGCGGACTGGCGGGAGCCTTCGCGCATGACCTGCGTGCCCTGACCACTGCCCGCCTGCTCATCGGCACCGGCACCTCCGCCGGCTATCCCTCCGCCATGGCCCTGGTCAGCCAGCGTTCGCCCGGCAAGGCACTGCCCGGACCGGTGCTGGGCCGCATCTCCATGATCGGCAACGCGACCGTCGCGGTCGGCCCAGCCGTCGGCGGCCTCCTCGTCACCGTCTTCGGCTGGCGCAGCACCTTTCTCATCAACGTGCCCTGCGCCCTGCTCGCCGCCGCCTGCGCCCTCGCCTGGATCGACCGCGATCCGCCCGCTCGCGAGCGCCCGTCCGCCAGCGCCGTTCTGTCCCGTCTCGACCTTCCTGGCATGCTGCTGTTCGGGGCCACCGCCTGCGCGCTCGTCATCTACCTTCAGCAGATCCCGCACGCCGACCCCTCAATAGCCGGTGCGGCCCTTGCCCTGGCCTGCCTCCTCATCGCATGGGAACGACGCGCCCGCACCCCCTTCTTCGACGTCCGCCAGCTCGCCGCCCACACCGCGCTCACGCGCACCTACCTACGGACCGCACTCACCCTCCTCGGTGTCTACACCGTGCTGTACGGGCTGACCCCGTGGCTGCAGTCAGCAGCCGGGTACTCGGCCCAGGCCGCCGGGCTCCTCATCTTGCCCATGGGTATGCTCGCGGCCCTCATCAACGGCCCCGTCGCCGCCCGTGGCCGCGTCCGGCGCCCGCTCACAGCGGCGGCCCTGGCCATGGCGGCAGCCTCCGCCGTCGCCCTCCGTCTCACCGCCTCCAGCAGCATTTGGCCCGTGCTCACCATTTCGCTCGCCTTTGGCGTCACCGTCGGCGCGGCTACCAGCGCCAACCAGACCGCACTGACCAGGCAGGCCCCCCGCAGCGAACTCGGCACCGCCTCCGGCCTGTTCCGTACATTCACGGCCCTGGGATCCATCGCATCCTCCGCCGTCATCAGCACCGTTTACGCCCACGGCGCCTCCGACCACGGCCTGCATACCGCAGCCTGGATTCTCATCGCCGTCAGCGCCGGTGCTCTGGCAATGACCCTCCTGGACACCTCGCTGCGCGACTGAGCCGACGCAGGCCTTGTCCCTTGCGGTGGAACTCTCGCTGTGGTCCGCGGCGTTGGGGGGCTTCGGGTGTCCTTGTACCGTCTACGCACTGGGACGTGTGCCGTCCGGCGCCGTGCTTGGTCAACCACGCGGGCATCCAGAGCTGGCCTCAAGAGGGCGTCGGTCATCCGGGTCAACTCCGTGCTGGAGGTGGTGATCTGCGCGCCGAGCTGGTTGCTCTTCTCGACGCGGTTCGTGGTGATCCTGCCGGTGTAGAACACCGCTGGCCCCCGATAGCGCGCGCTGTCGCGCCAGCGCTGCAACGCGACGAAGTTCTCAGCCCGGTTGTTCAGGCCCTTATGGGAGCGGTGCTCGACCGAGGGCAGCACCTCGCGGTGGGCGGCTCCATAGGAGCGGAGCTTGTCGGTGACGACCACCCACGGTACAGAGCCGGTGCGTTTGAGGAGGCGGCGTAGCAAACGCCTGGCCGCCGCCTTGTCGCGGCGGTTTTGGACCAGGATGTCGAGGATGTTGCCGTCGGCGTCGACGGCCCGCCACAGGTACCTCAGCTCGCCGTTGATCTTGATGAAGACCTCGTCGAGGTGCCATTTGTCGCCGGGCCGGGGACGTCTGCGGCGCAGGGAGTTGGGCAGGCCTGCCCGAACTTTAGGCACCACCGGCGGATCGTCTCGTACGACACGATGACGCCGCGCTCCAGCATCAGCTCCTCGACCCCACGGAAGCTGAGCGGGAACCGGAAGTGCAGCCACTCACAGTTCGCGATGATCTCCACCGGCTACCGGGTGCCCCTTGTCCGACAGCGACACGCTCTCCACAGGCGATCCCCTCCAGCAGGTCAACCCGGAGATCATCCCACGCCGTCAGTTGTCGTGACAGTGCCGCTGGAGCAGCTGGCTCGCGAACGCTGAACGCTTGCGGATCGGCACCGTCCACGGCGAAGTCCCCACAGTCCGGACAGCGGCTCCGCTCGGGCCCGTGGCGCCGACTGTAGGCGTTGAGGCCAATGGTGGTGCGTCTCACGATCTTGCCCCATGGGTCCGCACCGTCGGCTCACAGACCGGCGCGGCCATACACGACGGCGGCTGAGGCGCGGTGACGCCCGGCAGGGTGGCCTCTGGACGGTCGGTTTGAACCTTCCGAAGGGCTCCAGTCGTGTATTTGACGAGCGTCTTCGAGGAACCGATGCCGGATCACTGACTTGCCGGGGTCGAGTCCCTGGGAGCTGGCTTCCGGAATGAGGTGGGGAGTTCCCGGAGGCGGGGCTCGAATTCGTGGGTCGCAGCTCCGCGTCCAGCCGTATCTCCGAACCCAGAAGAATGTGAGTACCAGTGTCAAGCAAGTACGACAGCCCGCAGCGCCAGGATCGATCCGCTCAATCCCGGACCCGAGGGCACCGCCGCGCCCGACGGTTGATCGTAACCGGTTGGGTACTGACTGCTGTCCTGGTGGCATGCGGAGCGTACCTTTACTCAACTGGTGGTCTGGATGGTGAGTTCATCTCTGGATTCATTCTTGCTTTCGTCTCCGCTGGCGGCGTCATCCGTCAGGGACTGAAGGAGAAGCGGCGTCCCTGCAGCTGGTCGGCGGCGAGTTCTACTGCCCGCTGATGCCCACCCCGCTCATCACTGCGGGCGCCACATACATCGACAGCCGCACGGACGAGGGCCGCGCCCACGCACTCAACCTGATCCAGTCCCGGAAGGACTACCAGGCCAAGATCAAGGAGTACGGGCCCGCAGGGGACCAGCGTCGGCAGTGCCCCGCCCTCGGCTCCCACGCCACGGTCACCTGCTACCGCCGGCCCCAGCCACGCCCGTCCACCGTCGTCGACCTCGACGCCCCCACTGTCCGTACCCCGGCAGCCCTGCCCACCATCCCCAGGCCCAAGCGGGACACCCCCGTCTACCCCGACATCTGCAGGGGGAAGAGCATCACCGTCCCGGGCACCGTGTTGGCCAAGTGGCGGCAGAAATACCCCCTGTTCACCCCTCTGTGGCAGGAAGCCTGGTCCGGACTGCGCAGCCAGAACGAGGGCGGCAACGGCGACCTCAAGAAGTCCGCCCTCGACAGCATCGACAATCCCCAGCTCCGCCTGCCGCACGGACGCGTCGCACAGACCCTGCTCAATGCCGTCATCATCTTCGTGGCGAACCTCAGAGCCATCCGACGGTTCCTCCGCGACCAGGGCATCCAGCCCCGCAAAGCCGGCACGCAGAGCGCCGCAACCCCACCCGATGAGCCCTCCGACCCGCCCCAGGCACGACCGCTTCCGACCGAACAGGGCGAGCCTCCGCCACGCGAGTGACACACCTCCGCCGCGCTCCGCCCCCTGAAAACCCCACATGCCTGCGCCACGGCTACCAGCCGTCGCGCAGGCATGTCCTGTTTCCGCAGGTGAGAGGCGCAGTACCTGGACTGCCACCGCCTCACCCCCTGGTCGAGCCGATCACGAGGCTCGAGGCCCCAGAAACGACGAAATACCGGTGAGTCACATGACTCGACCGGTAATTCGTGAACCCTTCGGGACGATCTCGTGAACGTCCCAACAAGTGTCCGAGGGGGGACTTGAACCCCCACGCCCGATAAAGGGCACTAGCACCTCAAGCTAGCGCGTCTGCCATTCCGCCACCCGGACCAGGTGTTGGTCGCCTGACAGGGGGTGTTCCCCGCGGCGACATGGACAACAATACCAAGGTTTCGGAGTGCGTTTCACCTGCGTATTCCGTGGCGTGGGCGGTGGCCGGGGCGCTGCTGGGCGCCCCGGCCGGCGGGTCGTACGAATGGTGACGGAACGGTCACGGTGTGCGCGGTCAGGGCGTGAGCTGGTACTCCGGGAAGTTGCCGGGCAGCCGCTCCCCCGCCGGGCCCTGGGTGACGGCCCGCACCAGCAGCTCCCCGCCTACGAAGGCCCCGCGCCAGGAGGCGCCGAAGCCGCCGAACAGTTCGTCGCGGTCGCCGCGGGAGCGGGCCTTGCCGTGGCCGACCTTGAAGGCACGGATCTGCGGTGCCAGCCGCTCGAACGTGGCCCTGTCGTCCGTGGAGAGGGTGGCGACCAGGGCGCCGTTGGACGCGTTCATGGCGGCCAGCAGTTCCGCCTCCGTGTCGACCAGGACGATGGTGTCGACCGGGCCGAAGGGTTCCGCGTGGTGGAGCGGGGAGGAGCGGGGCGGGTTGAGCAGGGTGACCGGCTGAACGTAGGCCGACGTGTCCTGCCCGGGCAGGAAGCGGGCGTCGGCCGGGTCGCCGCGGTGCAGGGGGACGGCACCGCGGTCGATGGCCTCGGCGACCTGGTCGCGCAGTTCCTTCGCCTTGGCCGCGTTGATCAGCGGGCCGAAGTCCAGCTCCGGGCAGGGGTCGCCCTCGCGCTCCACCGCCAGGGGGTGGCCGACCCGGACCGCGCGTACCGCCGGCAGGTAGGCCGCGAGGAACGCGTCGAAGAGGCCGCGCTGGACCACGAAGCGGGGGTAGGCCGTGCAGCGCTGTTTGCCGTAGTCGAAGAGCTTGGGGACGACCGCGGTGAGCGCGTCCCAGTCGGAGTAGTTCCAGATGCCCCAGGTGTTCAGGCCCTCCTGTTCCAGTACGTGCCGCTTGCCGAGGTCGGCGACGGCCGTGGCCACCGCGGCGCCGGTGTCACGGCCGCCGACGAAGGAGACGCAGCCGATCTCGGGCGCCCGCACCAGCGCCTGGGACAGCTCGCCGCCGCTGCCGCTGACGAGGGTGACGGGGACCCCCTCGCGGGCGGCGAGCGCGCAGGCGAGCGTCAGACAGGCGACACCGCCGTCGGTCGGGGTCTTCGCGATGACCGCGTTGCCCGCGAGCGCCTGCACCAGCAGCGCGTGGACGAGGACGCTCATCGGGTAGTTCCAGCTCGCGATGTTGGACACCGGGCCGTCCAGCGGTGCCCGGCCGGCGATCATCGGCTCGATGCCGTCCACGTACCAGCGGACCCCGTCGATGGCCCGGTCGACGTCCGCCTGGGCGAGCCGCCAGGGCTTGCCGATCTCCCAGACGAGCAGCAGCGCCAGGAGCTCGCGGTGTTCGGTGAGGGCGTCGAGGGTGGCGGCGACCCGTGCCCGGCGCTCGGCCGGCGGGACGTGCCGCCAGACGCGGTGCTGGTCGAGCGAGGCCCGTACGGTCTGCCGGGCGACGGCCCGGTCCAGCCGGGGCGGGCCCGCGATCGGGCTGCCGTCGACCGGGCTGGTCGCGGGCAGCGCCCGGCCGTCCGCGTGCCAGGCGGCGTTCCAGAGGTTGAGGACACGGTCGTCCCGGAAGGCCTCGGGCGCGGCGGTCAGGCAGCGCTGCCAGGCCTGGGACCAGGACGTTCCGGCTTTGAGGGTGAGGGTGGATGCCATTCGGTTGCTCCGCTCTCGGTGCACGGTCGAGAGAAACGACAGGAAGGAGCCCGGGGGGCCTTCCCTTGGGAGGGTGGAGTGCTTCCTGGGCGGGGGTGCGTGAGGGTGCGGGGCCGTCCGGTGCGCGGCTCTTGTCGTCGCGCGTCGGACGGCTCGCGCGGGAGCCGCGGCCGTGACCGACGAAGGTACCGACAGGTCACGACAGCCGACAGTCACCGTGCGTCGACTATGAGTGAAGTCACTGTGTCCGGGCGAGGTGGGCGAGGACCAGTTCCGCCGTCTCGGTCGGGGTCCTGCCGACCGGGACGCCGGCCGCCTCCAGCGCTTCCTGCTTGGCCCGCGCCGTACCGGCCGAGCCGGAGACGATGGCGCCCGCGTGACCCATGGTCCGGCCCTCGGGCGCGGTGAAGCCGGCGATGTAGCCGACGACCGGCTTGGTGACGTGGTCGCGGATGTAGGCGGCGGCCCGTTCCTCCGCGTCGCCGCCGATCTCCCCGATGAGGACGACGAGTTCGGTGTCCGGGTCGTCCTGGAAGGCGGCCAGGCAGTCGATGTGGCCGGTGCCCACGACGGGGTCGCCGCCGATGCCGACGCAGGTGGAGAAGCCGATGTCGCGCAGCTCGTACATCAGCTGGTAGGTGAGCGTGCCCGACTTGGAGACCAGGCCGATGCCGCCGGGCTTGGCGATGTCGGCAGGGATGATGCCGGCGTTGGACTGGCCGGGGGTGATCAGGCCGGGGCAGTTGGGGCCGATGACCCTGGTGCCGCGCCGCTGCGCGTACGTGGTGAAGGCGACGGTGTCGTGGACGGGGATGCCCTCGGTGATGACGACGGCGAGCGGGACGCGGGCGTCGGCGGCCTCCATGACGGCCGCCTTGGCGAAGGCGGGCGGGACGAAGACGACGGTGACGTCGGCTCCGGTCGTCCGCATTCCGTCGGCGACCGAGCCGAAGACGGGCACGATGTGCCCCTTGAAGTCGACGGTCCGGCCCGCCTTGCGGGGGTTCACGCCGCCGACGACGTTCGTGCCGGCCGCGAGCATGCGCCGGGTGTGCTTCATGCCCTCGGCGCCCGTCATGCCCTGGACGAGGACCTTGCTCTCCTTGGTGAGGTGGATGGCCATGTTCCCTCTCCTCAGGCGGTGCGGGCGAGTTCGGCGGCCCGGCGGGCGGCGCCGTCCATGGTGGTGGCCTGTTCGACCAGCGGGTGCGCGCGCTCGGCGAGCACCGCGCGGCCGAGGGCGGCGTTGTTGCCGTCGAGGCGGACGACCAGTGGTCTGGTCAGCCGGACGCGGTCCACCGCCTCGACGATGCCGTCGGCGACGGCGTCGCAGGCGGTGATGCCGCCGAAGACGTTGACGAGGACGGACTTCACGGCCGGGTCGGAGAGGATCACGGACAGTCCGTCGGCCATGATCCGGGCGGAGGCCCCGCCGCCGATGTCGAGGAAGTTGGCGGGGCGCGCGCCGCTGCCGGCGACCACGTCGAGGGTCGACATGACCAGTCCGGCACCGTTGCCGATGACGCCCACCTCGCCGTCGAGCTTCACGTAGTTGAGGCCACGGGCGGCGGCCACGGCCTCCAGCGGGTCGTGGTGCTCACGCTCCGCGTCTCCCCAACGTGCCTGCCGGAAGCGGGCGTTGTCGTCCAGGGTGACCTTGCCGTCGAGCGCGAGGATGCCGCCCTGGGCGGTGCGCACGAGCGGGTTGACCTCGACGAGCAGGGCGTCCTCGCGGACCAGTACCTGCCACAGCCGTACGAGGACGTCGGCGGTCCGCGGTGGCAGTCCGGCCGCGTCGGCGATCTCGGCCGCCTTCTCCGAGGTGACGCCCTCGGCCGGGTCGACAGGGATGCGGGCCACGGCCTCCGGCCGGGTGGCGGCGACCTCCTCGATCTCCATGCCGCCCTCGGCGGAGGCGATGGCGAGAAAGCGGCCGGCCGCGCGGTCGAGGGCGTAGGAGACGTAGAACTCGCTCTCGATGTCGACGGGTTGGGCCAGCATCACCTTGCCGACGGTGTGCCCCTTGATGTCCATGCCGAGGATCCGGCGGGCGGTCAGCTCGGCCGCCGCCGGGTCCGCGGCGAGCCTCACCCCTCCCGCCTTGCCCCGGCCGCCGGTCTTCACCTGGGCCTTCACCACCGCCCTGCCGCCCAGCCGGCGGGCGATCGCGCGCGCTTCCTTCGGCGAGTCGGTGACCTCCGCCCTGGGGACCAAGATGCCGTGTTCCGCGAAGAGTTCCCTTGCCTGGTGCTCGTACAGGTCCATTTCGGCTCCTGACTCAAAAGTGCCGCACGCCCCCTGGACACCACCCACCGGATGCGGGATAACAAGCTTCATACAGTATTCGTCGACTGTATGCAATGTACCGCGAGAGCCTCCCAAACCCCTACGAAGGGACAGGACTTCGCCATGCCCGACGACACCCAGGACGTGATCTCCGGTGGTCACCTCGTTGCCAAGGCGCTGAAGGCCGAGGGGGTCGACCGCATCTACACGCTGTGCGGCGGCCACATCATCGACATCTACGACGGCTGCGTCGACGAGGGCATAGAAGTCGTCGACGTACGCCACGAGCAGGTGGCCGCGCACGCCGCCGACGGCTACGCCCGGATCACCGGCAAACCGGGCTGCGCGGTGGTCACCGCGGGTCCCGGCACCACCGACGCGGTCACCGGGGTCGCCAACGCCTTCCGCGCGGAGTCCCCGATGCTGCTGATCGGTGGTCAGGGGGCGCTCAGCCAGCACAAGATGGGGTCCCTGCAGGACCTGCCGCACGTGGACATGATGACCCCGATCACCAAGTTCGCGGCGACGGTGCCGGACACGGCACGGGCGGCGGACATGGTGTCGATGGCGTTCCGCGAGTGCTACCACGGAGCACCCGGCCCCTCCTTCCTGGAGATCCCCCGCGATGTCCTGGACGCCAAGGTGCCTGCGGCCGGGGCGCGCCTGCCCGCGGCCGGCGCCTACCGCGCCTCGACCCGCTCGGCCGGTGACCCGGAGGCCGTCGAGAGGCTCGCGGACCTGCTGGTGCACGCCGAGAAGCCGGCGATCCTGCTGGGCAGCCAGGTGTGGACGACCCGCGGCACCGAGGCGGCCATCGACCTCGTACGCGCCCTGAACGTCCCGGCCTACATGAACGGCGCCGGCCGCGGCACGCTCCCGCCCGGCGACCCGCACCACTTCCAGCTCTCCCGCCGGTACGCGTTCTCGAACGCCGACGTCATCGTGATCGTCGGCACGCCCTTCGACTTCCGCATGGGCTACGGCAAGCGGCTGTCGCCGGACGCGACGGTCGTCCAGATCGACCTCGACTACCGCACCGTCGGCAAGAACCGCGACATCGACCTCGGCATCGTGGGCGACGCCGGACTGGTGCTGAGGTCCGTGACGGAGGCCGCCTCCGGGCGCCTCAACGGGGGCGCGTCCAGGCGCAAGGAGTGGCTCGACGAGCTGCGCGCGGCCGAACAGGCGGCGATCGAGAAGCGGTTGCCGCAGCTCAGGTCGGGCGCCTCACCCATCCACCCGTACCGCCTCGTCAGCGAGATCAACGACTTCCTGACCGAGGACTCCGTCTACATCGGCGACGGCGGCGACATCGTCACCTTCTCCGGGCAGGTCGTGCAGCCCAAGTCGCCCGGCCACTGGATGGACCCGGGCCCGCTCGGCACGCTCGGCGTCGGCGTCCCCTTCGTACTCGCCGCCAAACAGGCACGCCCGGACAAGGAGGTGGTCGCCCTCTTCGGCGACGGCGCCTTCTCGCTCACCGGCTGGGACTTCGAGACCCTCGTCCGCTACGACCTGCCCTTCGTCGGCATCGTCGGCAACAACTCCTCGATGAACCAGATCCGTTACGGCCAGGCCGCCAAGTACGGCAAGGAGCGCGAGCGGGTCGGCAACACCCTCGGCGACGTGCCGTACGACCGGTTCGCGCGGATGCTCGGCGGCTATGGCGAGGAGGTCCGCGACCCCTCCGACATCGGTCCCGCGCTGCGCCGGGCCCGGGAGTCGGGCAAGCCGTCGCTGATCAACGTCTGGGTCGACCCGGACGCGTACGCCCCCGGAACCATGAACCAGACGATGTACAAGTGAGGTGAACGCCCGTGACCACCAAGGCACTCGAGGGCATCCGCGTCCTGGACATGACGCACGTCCAGTCCGGTCCGTCGGCCACCCAGCTGCTCGCCTGGCTCGGCGCCGACGTCGTCAAGCTGGAGGCGCCGACCGGTGACATCACCCGCAGGCAGCTGCGGGACCTTCCGGACGTCGACTCGCTGTACTTCACGATGCTCAACTGCAACAAGCGGAGCATCACGCTGAACACCAAGACCGAGCGCGGCAAGGAGATCCTCACCGAGCTGATCCGCCGCTCGGACGTCATGGTCGAGAACTTCGGGCCGGGCGCGGTGGACCGCATGGGGTTCACCTGGGACCGCATCAAGGAGATCAACCCGCGGATCGTCTACGCCTCCATCAAGGGGTTCGGGGACGGCCCGTACACCGACTTCAAGGCGTACGAGGTCGTCGCGCAGGCCATGGGCGGGTCGATGTCGACCACGGGCTTCGAGGACGGCCCGCCGCTCGCGACCGGCGCCCAGATCGGGGACTCGGGCACGGGAGTGCACACCGTGGCGGGGATTCTCGCGGCGCTCCTCCAGCGCGAGCGCACCGGGCGTGGACAGCGGGTCAACGTCGCCATGCAGCACGCCGTGCTCAACCTGTGCCGGGTGAAGCTGCGCGACCAACAGCGCCTCGCCCACGGGCCGCTGGCCGAGTATCCCAACGAGGACTTCGGCGACGAGGTACCCCGGTCCGGGAACGCCTCGGGCGGCGGCCAGCCCGGCTGGGCGGTCAAGTGCGCGCCGGGCGGCCCGAACGACTACGTCTACGTCATCGTGCAGCCCGTCGGCTGGAAGCCGATCAGCGAACTCATCGGCCGGCCCGAACTCGCCGACGACCCCGAGTGGGCGACCCCGGAGGCCCGGCTGCCGAAGCTGAACAAGATGTTCCAGCTGATCGAGGAGTGGTCGGCCACGCTCCCCAAGTGGGAGGTGCTGGAACGGCTGAACGCGCACAACATCCCGTGCGGGCCGATCCTGTCCACCAAGGAGATCATCGAGGACGCCTCGCTGGCCGCCAACGAGATGGTCGTGCGCGTCCCGCACCCCGAGCGCGGCGAGTTCGTGACCGTCGGCAGCCCGCTCAAGCTCTCCGACTCCCCCGTCGAGGTGTCCGCGTCCCCGCTGCTCGGCGAGCACAACGAAGAGGTCTACGTCGGCGAACTCGGCCTCGGTGACGAGGAGTTGCGCCTGCTGAAGTCGAACGGAGTGATCTGACGTGATGGCAGAGGACCGGATGCTGAGGGTGCGGTCGCTCCTCGACTCCGTGCGTGCCGAGGGCCGCAGCGCGCTCACCGCCCCCGAGGGCAAGGTGATCGCCGACGCCTACGGGATCGCCGTACCGGGCGAGGAACTGGCGCGGGACGTGGACGCGGCGGTCGCGGCGGCCGCGCGGTTCGCCGGACCCGTGGTGATGAAGATCGTCTCGCCGGACATCCTGCACAAGACCGACGCCGGTGGCGTGGTCGTCGGGGTGGAGGGCGCGGCGGACGTGCGGGCCGCGTTTCACCGGATCGTCGAGAACGCGCGCGCCTACGACGCCGAGGCCCGCATCGAGGGCGTGCAGGTGCAGGAGTTGCTGCCCAGGGGGCAGGAGGTCATCGTCGGCGCGGTCACCGACCCGACCTTCGGGAAGGTCGTCGCGTTCGGGCTCGGCGGGGTGCTGGTCGAGGTGCTGAAGGACGTGACGTTCCGGCTCGCGCCGGTGTCGGCCGACGAGGCGCTGTCGATGCTCGGCTCCATACGGTCGGCGGAGATCCTGCGCGGAGTGCGCGGGCAGGCCGGTGTGGACCGGTGGGCGGTCGCCGAGCAGATCCGCCGGGTGTCCCAACTGGTCGCGGACTTCCCGGAGATCGCCGAGGTGGACCTCAACCCGGTGATCGCGACACCGCAGGGCGCGGTCGCCGCGGATATCCGGGTGATCCTCGCCGAGGGCCGGCCGGCGCCGAGGAGGACGTACACCCGCGAGGAAATCCTCACGTCCATGCGGCGGTTGATGCAGCCGGCGTCCGTCGCCGTCATCGGCGCCTCCAACGAGACCGGCAAGATCGGCAACTCGGTGGTGCGCAACCTCGTCGACGGCGGATTCGCCGGTGAGATCCATCCGGTGAACCCCAAGGCCGATGACATCCTGGGCCGCAAGGCGTACAAGAGTGTCACGGACGTTCCCGGTGAGGTGGATGTGGCCGTCTTCGCCATTCCCGCCAGGTTCGTGGCGGCCGCGCTGGAGGAGGTGGGACGGAAGAGGATCCCCAACGCCGTCCTCATCCCGTCCGGTTTCGCGGAGACCGGCGAGCACGAACTCCAGGCGGAGATCGTGGCGATCGCCGAACGGCACGGCGTCCGCCTGCTCGGCCCGAACATCTACGGCTACTACTCCACCTGGCAGGACCTGTGTGCCACGTTCTGCACGCCGTACGACGTCAAGGGAGGGGTGGCTCTGACCTCGCAGTCCGGAGGCATCGGCATGGCCGTCCTGGGCTTCGCGCGGACCACGAAGACGGGGGTGTCGGCGATCGTCGGCCTCGGCAACAAGTCGGACCTGGACGAGGACGACCTGCTGACCTGGTTCGGCGAGGACCCGCACACCGAGTGCATCGCCATGCACCTGGAGGACCTCAAGGACGGGCGGGCGTTCGTGGAGGCGGCCCGGGCGACCGTGCCGAAGAAGCCGGTCGTGGTGCTGAAGGCCGGCCGTACGGCGGCGGGCGCGAGGGCGGCCGGTTCGCACACCGGCGCACTCGCGGGCGACGACGCGGTGTACGACGACATCCTCCGGCAGGCGGGGGTCATCCGGGCGCCCGGTCTGCACGACATGCTGGAGTACGCCCGTGCCCTGCCCGTCCTGCCCACCCCGAAGGGCGACAACGTCGTGATCATCACCGGTGCGGGCGGCAGCGGGGTGCTGCTGTCCGACGCGGTGACCGACAACGGGCTGTCCCTGATGGAGATCCCGCCCGATCTGGACGAGGCGTTCCGCCGGTTCATCCCGCCGTTCGGGGCGGCCGGCAACCCGGTGGACATCACCGGGGGCGAGCCGCCGTCGACGTACGAGGCGACGATCCGGCTGGGTCTGGAGGACCCGCGGATCCACGCGCTGGTGCTCGGCTACTGGCACACGATCGTCACCCCGCCGATGGTGTTCGCCGAGCTGACGGCGCGCGTGGTCGCCGAGTTCCGGGAACGGGGGATCGAGAAGCCCGTCGTGGCGTCCCTCGCGGGGGACGTCGAGGTCGAGGAGGCCTGCCAGTACCTGTACGAGCGGGGGGTCGTGGCCTATCCGTACACGACCGAGCGGCCGGTGGCCGTGCTCGGCGCGAAGTACCGCTGGGCGCGGGCGGCCGGGTTGGCGGGAGGCGGTTCATGAGGTGAGTGACGCGGGGGGCGGCCGGCGGGGGGGGGTCGGCGGCCCCCAGGAACCCGGCGCGTCCAAAAAAGACTCTGCAAAGGGGGTATTCCCGAAAACTTCCCGCAAAGGGTGTGACCCCCTGCCGAAAAAACCCACCCAC
>NZ_JBWKFL010000001.1:65104-134802 GCF_056434305.1 Streptomyces sp. NPDC044061
TGGGGGGGGGGGAGGTGGGGGGGGGGGGGGGGGGGGGGGGGGGGGGGGGTGGGGGGGGTGGGGGGGGGGGGGGGGGGGGGGGGGCGCCCCCCCCCCCCCCCCCGGGACCCGTGCGCGCACGAAAGGCATTGGACAGGGGGCGCTGGCCAGAACTTTCGACGCAAGGGGTGCAGCCGCGTATGGAAACCATCGATCCACCCGCCTTCCCGCTGTGCAGGGAGGTGAGGGACCGCAGGGGCCGCGTCTACAGGGTCGGCGAGAGCGACGTCGAGCTCATGGGCCGTGGCCGGATCTGGATGGCCGTCCTGCCCTGGGTGGGCATGACGGGCATCGGTTGTGCCGCGTACGCGTTCGTCGCGGCGCGGAACGGTCTCGGTGACGCCCACCCGTGGGGCGGAGACCACTACTGGCCGGCGGGGCTGTGGGCGCTGTCCCAGGCGGCCGTCGCCTTCCCGGCCGGGCGGCTGCGGGAGAGCGGCCGGCTCTCCGCCCGCGCGGCCATGACGGCCGGAGCGTCCGGCACCCTGCTGGGGTGGCTCGCGCTCGCCTGGGCGCCGGGTCTCGTGGCCGCCTGGCTCTGGTTCGGGGTGATCGGCGGTGCCGGGGCCGGACTGGTGCACGCGACCTGTCTGACGCTGCCGGGCAAGTGGTATCCGGAGCGCCGGGGCGGCCCGACGGGGCTCGTGGCGAGCGGCCTCGCGTTCGGGGCCGTGCCTTTCCTGTTCGGTCCGGTCGCGGGAGCCGATCCACGGACCCTGCTCGCGGCGACGGGTGCCGGGGCGAGCCTGGCCGCGGCGGGGGCCGGGTGGTTCTTCCGGGATCCGCCGAGGAACTGGTGGCCGCCGCGCCCCGACCCGCTGGCGGTGCCGCTAGGTCCCGTGGCCCGGCGCGCGCGGGCCAAGAATCCGCCCGCCGTACGCCAGTACGGCGCCGAAGAGGCCGCCCGTACGCCGGTGCTGTGGTCGCTGTGGCTCCTCGTACTGTGCTCGGCCGGCGTCACCGTGCTCGGCGTCCGCCTGGCGGCGCCGTACGGCCGGGAGCTGGGGCTCACCCACGGCTCGGTGATGTCCGCGACGGTCGCGGGCGGCGCGGTGTCGGCCGCGGCCGGCGTGCTCTCGGACCGTCTGGGGCGGCGTGCCGTCCTGATCGCGGCCGGTTCGGTGCTGGGCGCCGCCCAGTTCGGGGTGCTGCTGGCCGGCCGGACGGGCAGCGGTCCGCTCCTGCTCGGCTGTGCCGCGGCCGGCGGAGCCGCCGGCGTGGCGGTCCTCGGGCTGGTCACCGCGCTGACCGCCGACCACTTCGGTGAGAACCACAGTGCGAGCGTCCACGGGCTGCTCGCCGCCGCCTGGCTCCTCCCGGTCGCCGTCGGCTGCGGCACGACAGCCGCCGCTGCCGCCGTCCGGGACCCCCACGGAGCCTCCCTCCTGGCGGGCTGCACCGGGCTCGTCTGCGCCGTGCTGGCGCTGTTCCTCAGGGCTCCGGGCCGACCGAGCGCCCGGCGCATCGTTCCCAATCCCCACCCTCTCGGCGAGGAGATGGCCTGACATGACGGCTGATCCCATGGCAACAAGGAACACGCCGGCCGATCCCGGCGCGGCGAACCCTTCCTACCGCGAAGTCACCGACGCCCGGGGCCGGGTGTACCGCATCGGTGAGACGGACCGCGACATACTGGGCCACTCACGCAGGTTCATGGTGTATCTGCCGTGGATATCCATGATGGCCATCAGCGTCTCGGAGTACGCCTACGGCTCCGCCGAGGACACCCTGTCCGAGGCGCACGGCTGGACGCAGAGCAACACCTTCTGGATCCTCAGCGTCTGGGTGTTCTTCCAGGCGGGCATCGCCTTCCCGGCGGGCTGGCTGCGCGAGCGCGGGCATCTCACGGCGCGGCGGGCCATGTACCTGGGGTCCGCGATGTGCCTGCTCGGCTTCCTGGCCCTCTCCCATCTCGACAACGTGCTGCTGGCCGTCGTCGGCTTCGGTGTCGTGGGCGGTGTCGGCTCGGGGCTGATCTACGCGACGTGCATCAACATGGTCGGCAAGTGGTTCCCGGAGCGGCGCGGCGCGAAGACGGGCTTCGTCAACGGCGGCTTCGCCTACGGCTCGCTGCCCTTCATCTTCATCTTCAACTACGCCTTCGACACCGGGAACTACAACGAGGTGCTCGACCTGATCGGCGTCTACGTGCTGGTCGTGGTCGCGGTGTGCGCGTTCTTCTTCAAGGACCCGCCGAAGAACTGGTGGCCGGCCGACATCGACCCGCTGTCGCACTCCGGGAACGGCAAGAGCGCCGCGAGCCTGGCGAAGAACCCCCCGGCGGTACGTCAGTTCACGCCCAGGGAGGCCATCCGCACCGGCATGCTGCCGCTTATGTGGATCACGGTCGTCATGACCGCCGGTGTGTCGATCTTCGGGATCTCCTTCCAGGTCGACTTCGCCAAGGACATCGGCTTCGGCCCGCTGGTCGCGGCGTCCTCGATGGGTGTCATGGCCGTCATCAACGGCGTCGGCCGCGCGGTGGTCGGCTGGCTGTCGGACCTGTGGGGCCGCAAGTCGACGCTGGTGTTCGTCATCGTGGTCCTGGGGCTCGCCCAGTTCGGCGTCATCTGGGCCGGTGACATGAAGAACGAGTGGCTGTTCCTGTTCTTCGCCTTCCTCTCCGGCTTCGGCGGCGGCGCCTTCTACCCGATGTTCGCGGCACTGACCCCGGACTACTTCGGGGAGAACTACAACGCCACCAACTACGGCCTCGTCTACAGCGGCAAGCTGATCAGCGGGCTGTTCGGCGGCGGTCTCGGCTCCATGGTGGTGGGCGCCTGGGGCTACAACGGCGCCTACGCGCTGGCGGGCGGCGTGTCGATGGTGGCGGCGGCACTCGCGCTGCTGCTGCGCCAGCCGGGGCGGCACGGACGGACCGAGGCGGCACCGGCCACGGCCCCGCAACCCGTCGCCTGAGAGCAACTGCTCACCGTCCGTGCGGTGTTCCCCCTCTACGATCGGCTCACCGATCACCGGAGGGGGAACACCGCATGGACACCGCACCCGAGGACGGAGCGGCCGAGGAGCCCGGGCGCCGGGTCACCACCCTGGAACTCTTCTTCGACCTGGTCTTCGTCTTCACGCTGACCCAGCTCACCGTGCTGCTCGCGCACGACCTGTCGTTCGCCACGGCCGGCCGGGTCGCGCTGATCCTCGTCGTGCTGTTCTGGATGTACGGCGCCTACGCCTACCTCACCAACCAGGTGCCGCCCGACCGACCTTCGCGGCGGCTGCTGCTGATGCTCGGCATGACCGGGTTCCTGGTGTGCGCGCTGGCGATCCCGCGGGTCTTCGACGACTCCGGCGTGGTCTTCGGGCTGGGATTCCTGCTCGTGGTGATCGTGCACACGGCGCTGTACACGCGCAGCCACGGCTGGGACTCCGTCTGGTACGGCGTTCCGAACGCGTCGGCGGCACTGGCCGTGACGGCCGCGGGCGGCATCGACGGGATCGCGGCGGACGGGCTGTGGCTGCTCGCGATCGCCCTGCAGTTCGTGACCCCGTTCGTCGCCGAGCACGGCCCCGGCCGCCGGGACGGGCGCAGCGCGGCGACGCTCAGGGTGCAGTTGGGCACCCTGGACCCGGCGCACTTCGTGGAGCGGCACGGGCTGCTGCTGATCATCGCCTTCGGCGAGTCCGTGATCTCCATCGGTGTCGGCATCGGCGATCTGCCGCTCACCGTGGGGCTGTTCGGCGGTGCGTTCCTGGCGCTCGCCCTCGCGGTCGCCCTGTGGTGGACGTACTTCGTGCGCGACGAGGAGGGCGCGGAGGCCGCGTTCCGCGCCACCCCGGCGCCGCGGCGGTGGCGGCTGGCGATGAACGCGTACTACTACGCCTTCCTGCCCATGCTGCTCGGCATCGCCTACCTCGCCGCCGGCGTGAAGAAGACCCTCGGCCACCTCGGCGCCCCTCCGCACGCGGGCCCGGCGCTGGCCCTGGCGGGCGGCGTGGCCCTCTTCCTGGCGGGCGACGCCGCCTTTCGGACCGCCCTGGCGCTGCGTCCGGTCCGCTACCGGGCCGGCACGGCGGCACTGGCCCTGCTCACGGCCGGGCCGGCCGTCCGGCTGCCCGCGTACGCCGAACTGCTGTCGCTGGTGGCCCTGTTGACGGCCATGCTGGCGGTGGAGGCGCGGTTCCGCACGACGGCACCGGCCGCCCGGGAACTGGCCGAGGCGTAGCGGGCGCCGGCCGGAAGCCGCTCGGGGGCCCGGCTCAGCCGGTGTTCCGCTCGTGGTACGAGCGGCGTGTGTGCTCGGTGTGTTCGCGCATCAGGCGGGTTGCCCGCTGCTCGTCGCGGGCCGCGATCGCGGCGATCAGCTCACGGTGCTCGATCCACGACTGCCGGCCGCGCTGGCGGGCCACCGGCGTGTAGTACCAGCGCACCCGGCGGTCGACCTGGGCCGCCAGTTCGGCGAGGACCGCGTTGCCGGCCAGTTCCATGACCTTGGCGTGGAAGGCCGCGTTGAGGGCGACCGCGTGGTCCACGTCCTCGGCCTCGACCGCCTTCTCGCCCTCGGCGCACAGCTCCTCCAGCGCGGCGATGCCGGGGCTGCCCGCGTGGGCGGCGGCCAGCCGGGCCGCCTCCGCCTCCAGGAGGGTGCGGACCGTCAGGAGCTGGTCGGCCTCCTCCTCGGTGGGCTCGTGGACGAACGCGCCCTGCGCGGGCCGCAGATCGACCCAGCCCTCGGTGTTCAGCCGCTGCAGCGCCTCGCGCACCGGCTGCCGGGAGACGCCGAGGTGCCCGGCGAGTTCGCTCTCCACCAGGTGCTGGCCGGGCTGCAGGGCGCGGGTCGTGATCAGCTCCAGCAGCGCCTCGTAGACCCGGTCGCGCAGCGGCCCGGGCCGTTCCAGCTTGGGCACGGCTCCCTGTGGCAGTCCGGTCGACAGCATGACGGTCCCCCTCCTGGGCGGGCAGCCGTGACACGGCGGTCTGGGTGCGGTGCACGGTGGACTGCCCACTATGGATTGTTTTTCGTCTACAGTCTACGGCGCACAATGGCTGGAGGAGGCGGGAGTTGGACGTGTCACGTCGTCCCGCGCGCCCGGACGGAGGGCCTCACGGGCACCGTACGACCTGCCCCGCGTACGACAGGTTGCCGCCGAAGCCGAACAGCAGGACCGGGTCGCCGCTGCGGACCGCGCCCTGTTCGATCAGCTTGGACAGGGCCAGGGGAATGCTCGCCGCGGAGGTGTTGCCGGACTCGACGACGTCGCGCGCGATCACCGCGTCGACGGCGCCGATCTTCTCGGCGAGGGGCTCGATGATGCGCAGGTTGGCCTGGTGCAGGACGACGCCCGCGAGGTCGGCGGGGTCGATGCCGGCCTTCTCGCAGGCGCGCCGGGCGATGGGCGGCAGCTGGGTGGTGGCCCAGCGGTAGACGCTCTGCCCCTCCTGCGCGAACCGGGGCGGCGTGCCCTCGATGCGCACAGCGTTGCCCATCTCCGGCACCGATCCCCACAGCACCGGCCCGATCCCCGGCTCCTGGCCCGCTGCGCACGCCTCGACCACGGCGGCCCCGGCCCCGTCGCCGACCAGGACACAGGTGGTGCGGTCGCTCCAGTCGGCGACCTCGGACATCTTGTCGGCGCCGATGACCAGCGCCCTGGTCGCCGCGCCCGCCCGGACCGTGTGGTCGGCGGTGGCGAGGGCATGGGTGAAGCCGGCGCAGACGACGTTGACGTCCATGGCGGCGGGCCGCGGGATCCCGAGGCGGGCCGCCACCCGGGCGGCGGTGTTCGGGGAGCGGTCGATCGCGGTGGAGGTGGCCACCAGCACGAGGTCGATGTCCTGGGGCGTGAGCCCGGCCCCGGCGAGGGCCTTGGCGGCGGCGTGCGCGGCGAGCTCGTCGACCGGTTCGTCGGGGCCGGCGATGTGCCGGGTTCTGATGCCCACCCGGCTGCGGATCCACGCGTCACTGGTGTCGACCAGGCCGGCCAGGTCGTCGTTGGTGAGCACCTGCGCGGGCTGGTAGTGACCGATGGCGGCGATGCGCGAGCCGTTCATGGCGGGGTCCCCCTCGTTGCCGTGGGTAGCGGGATCCACCAGTCTGATCAGTGACTCGCGGGTACGGCGGCAGGTGAAGCCACAGGATTCGGGCGCCCGAGTTGTCGGCTTCCCTCAGACCCTCGGACGCCCGAGTACTCATCCGGTGAACAGCTGAGTCGCCTTCTGGACGAGTTCGTAGACGCCGTACGCCAGCGGTGCTCCCACCCACAGCCAGGCGAGGGCGATGAGGGGGCGGCGGCTAGGCGGGCTGCTGTCGCTGGTCATCGGCGGCCTCCCTCTGGGGCAGGACGTGGTGTCGGGTGTGGACGGGGCGGACGAGTTCGTTGGCGGCGAATCCGACGACGAGCAGGCCAATCATGATGCCGAACGACAGCCCGTACAGCGCCGGGCCGTGCTTGCCGGCCGCCTCCTGCCGGTCGGCGATCCAGTTGACGATCAGCGGGCCGAGGACGCCGGCCGTGGACCAGGCGGTGAGCAGCCGGCCGTGGATCGCGCCGACCTGGTACGCGCCGAAGAGGTCCTTCAGGTAGGCGGGGACCGTGGCGAAGCCGCCGCCGTAGAAGGAGAGGATCACCAGCGCGCACAGCACGAACAGGGGCTTCGCCGAGTCCCCGAACAGTGCGATCAGCAGGTACATCAGGGCGCCGACGCCGAGGTAGACGCGGTAGATGTTCTTGCGCCCGATCAGGTCGGAGGTGGACGACCAGCCGATCCGGCCGGCCATGTTGGCGGCCGACAGCAGCGCGACGAATCCGGCGGCCGCGGAGGCCGAGACGGGGGTGGAGCTGTCGGCGAAGAAGTCCGTGATCATCGGTGCGGCCTTCTCCAGGATTCCGATGCCCGCGGTCACGTTCGTGCAGAGCACAACCCACAGGCACCAGAACTGCGGGGTGCGCACCGCGCTGCGGGCGGACACCTGCACGCCGTCGACGGCGCTCGGCCCGCTGTCCACCGGCTTCTCGGTGCGGGGCACGCGCACCAGCAGGACGCCGAGCGCCATGAAGACGGCGTACGACAGACCGTGCACGAGGAAGGCGAGGGCGATCCCGGAGTGGTCGGTACCGAAGGACTCGAGCATCTGCGCCGACCAGGGCGAGGCGATCAGCGCGCCGCCGCCGAAGCCCATGATGGCGATGCCGGTGGCCATGCCGGGCCGGTCGGGGAACCACTTGATCAGGGTGGAGACGGGCGAGATGTAGCCGATGCCCAGGCCGATCCCGCCGACGAAGCCGTAGCCGAGAACGATCAGCCAGTACTGCTTCGTCTGTGCGCCGAGCGCTGAGATCAGGAAGCCGGAGGCGAAGCAGACGAGGGCCACGGTCATCGCCCAGCGCGGCCCGTTGCGCTCGACGAGCGTGCCGCCGAAAGCGGCCGACAGCCCGAGCATCACGATCGCCAGCTGGAAGGGCAGGGCGCTCTGGGTGCCGTCGAGGTGCAGGGCGGACTCGAGGGGCGGCTTGAAGACGCTCCAGGCGTAGGCCTGGCCGATGGACAGGTGGACGGAGAGGGCGGCGGGCGGAACGAGCCAGCGGCTCCAGCCCGGGGGTGCGAGAGGGGGGCTGCTCATGCTGCCGGACGGTAGGGCGGGGCACGGGAGTTGAGAAGGCGGCGGGTCGACCGTATGCGGTGAACGGTATGCGGGATGCGACGGACGGTCGACGCGGGAAGTCGTCGCCGCGCGAACCCTTGCTGAGGATTCCTCCATACTGTAGACAATATTTCGTCGACAGGATTCAACCCGTCAGGATCCAGCCCGGCCGGTTCCGGCTCCCTCCTTTCCTCCCCCACCTCCGCGGTATCCCTCAAACCGAACGGAGCGTTGCCTTGAAAGTCGCAGTCCTCGGCGCCGGTGCGATCGGCGCCTACGTCGGTGCCGCGCTCCACCGCGCGGGCGCCGATGTGCACCTCATCGCCCGTGGACCGCATCTGGCGGCCATGAGGCAGTACGGGGTACGGGTGCTCACCCCGCGCGGCGACTTCACCGCGCACCCCCACGCCACCGACGACCCGGCCGAGGTCGGCCCGGCGGACTTCGTCTTCCTGGGCCTGAAGGCCAACGCGTACGCGGCGTGCGGGCCGCTGATCGAGCCGCTGCTGCACGAGCGCACGGCGGTGGTGGCCGCCCAGAACGGCATCCCGTGGTGGTACTTCCACCGGCACGGCGGCCCCTACGACGGCCACCGCGTCGAGAGCGTGGATCCGGGCGGCGCGGTCAGCGCCGTCCTCGCGCCCGAACGGGCCGTCGGGTGTGTCGTCTACGCCGCGACCGAACTCCAGGCCCCCGGCGTCGTACGGCACTTGGAGGGCACCCGGTTCTCCGTCGGCGAGCCCGACCGCAGCGTCTCCGCCCGCTGTCTCGACTTCAGCGAGGCCATGAGGACCGGCGGTCTGAAGTGCCCGGTGGAGCGGGACCTGCGCGGCGACATCTGGGTCAAGCTGCTCGGCAACATCTCCTTCAACCCGATCAGCGCGCTCGCCCGGGCCACGATGCGGCAGATGTGCCTGCACGGCGGCACCCGCCGGGTCATCGAGACCATGATGCGCGAGACCCTCGCCGTCGCCGAGGCGCTCGGCTGCGAGGTCGGCGTCTCCGTCGAACGGCGGCTCGCGGGCGCGGAACGCGTCGGCGACCACCGCACCTCCACGCTCCAGGATCTGGAGCGCGGCAAGCCGCTGGAACTCGACGTGCTGCTCGCGGCCGTCGTGGAGCTGGCGGAGATCACCGGCGTCGAGGTGCCCACCCTGCGCACCGTGCACGCCATCTCGGACCTGCTCGCGCTGAGGAGCGCCGCATGAGGAAACGGCAACCGAGGACCTACACCCGGCTCACCCGTCCGCTCGTCAGGGACGGCCGCGACGAGCCGTTGCGGCCCGCGAGCTGGCAGGAGGCACTGGACCGCGCCGCGCGGGGACTGCGGCGCAACCGGGGCGCGTTCGGGATGTTCTCCTGCGCCCGCGCCACGAACGAGATGAACTACGTGGCGCAGAAGTTCGCCCGGGTGGTGATGGGCACCAACAACGTCGACTCCTGCAACCGGACGTGTCACGCGCCCAGCGTCGCCGGTCTGTCGGCCGCCTTCGGCTCCGGCGGCGGCACCTCGTCGTACGAGGAGGTCGAGCACACCGACCTCATCGTGATGTGGGGCTCCAACGCCCGCTTCGCGCACCCGATCTTCTTCCAGCACGTGCTCAGGGGGATCAGGAACGGCGCCCGGATGTACGCCGTCGACCCGCGCCGCACCTCCACCGCCGAGTGGGCGGAGAGCTGGCTCGGGCTGAACGTCGGCACCGACATCCCGATGGCGCACGCGATCGGCCGGGAGATCATCCACGCGGGCCTGGTCAACGAGGCGTTCGTCGAGCGGGCGACCTCGGGCTTCGAGGAGTACCGCAAGCTGGTCGAGCCGTGGACGTTGTCCCTGGCGGAGAAGGTGACGGGCGTACCGGCCCGGGCGATACGGGAGTTGGCGCACGCCTACGCCCGCGCGGAACGTGCCCAGCTGTGCTGGACGCTCGGCATCACCGAGCACCACAACGGCACCGACAACGTGCGGTCGCTGATCAACCTGTCCCTGCTCACCGGTCATGTCGGCCGCTACGGCTCCGGGCTGCAGCCGCTGCGCGGGCAGAACAACGTGCAGGGCGGCGGCGACATGGGCGCGATCCCCAACCGGCTGCCCGGCTTCCAGGACATCCTCGACCCCGAGATCCGGCTGAAGTTCGAGTCGGCCTGGGACACCGTCGTCCAGCCGCACTACGGGCTGAACCTGACGGAGATGTTCGAGGCGATGGAGGAGGGCTCACTGCGGGCCGTGTACTGCGTCGGGGAGAACCCGGCACAGTCGGAGGCCGACAGCGAGCAGGCCGTACGGCGGCTGAGGGCGCTGGACTTCCTCGTCGTGCAGGACATCTTTCTGACGAAGACGGCCGAGCTGGCGGACGTGGTGCTGCCGGCGACCGCCGGGTGGGCGGAGACGGAGGGCACGACCACCAACAGCGAACGCCGGGTGCAGCGGGTGCGCCGGGCCGTCACCCCGCCCGGCGAGGCCCGTGAGGACATCGACATCATCTGCGAGCTGGCCGCCCGGCTCGGCCACGACTGGAAGTACGCGGACGCGGAGGCCGTCTGGAACGAGCTGCGCTCGGTGTCGCCGGACCACTACGGGATGACGTACGAGCGGCTGGCGGAGCACCAGGGCATCCAGTGGCCCTGCCCCAGCACCGATCGGCTCGAACCCACGTACCTGCACGGGAGGTTGTGGGACACCGACCCGGAAAGGCGGGGCCTGCGAGCGCCGTTCGGGCTGGTCCAGCACGACCCGCCGGTGGACCTCACGGACGAGGAGTACCCGATCCGGCTCACCACCGGCCGGCGTCTGGACTCGTACAACACCGGTGTGCAGAGCGGGGGTTTCGCCTCACCGCTGCGCCGGGGCGAGTACGTCGAGCTGTGCCCGGAGGACGCCGAGCGGTTCGGGGTCGTGGTCGGCGAGGAGGTGCGGGTGTCCTCGCGGCGCGGGTCGGTGGTGGCGCCGGTGTGGGTCGACACCGCGCTGAGGCCCGGGCTGGCCTTCATGACCATGCACTTTCCCGACGAGGTGGACACCAACCGGCTGACGATCGAGGCGAACTGCCCGATCGCGGGGACGGCGGAGTTCAAGGCCTCGGCGATCCGCATCGAGAAGCTCCCGGTAACGACGTACGTGAGGTGAGGGCGTGGATCTGCACTTCGGCGACAGCAAGCCCACCGACGAGGAACGCGCGGCCGTCGACGCGCTGTTGGGTCCCCCGGAGTCCTCCTGGGAGGGCGCCGACCGTACGGACGCCGACCTCAGGTGGGCGCGCGGCGGCCGTGCGGCCCGCGACCGGCGCGACCTGCTGCTGCCGGGGCTGCACGCCGTCAACGACCGCGTCGGCTGGATCAGCGAGGGAGCCCTCGGCTACCTGTGCCGGCGGCTGACCGTGCCGCCGGCGGAGGCGTACGGCGTGGCCACGTTCTACGCCATGTTCTCGCTCCGGCCGCGCCCGGCGACCGTGCTGCACGTCTGCACGGATCTGGCCTGCACGGCCGCCGGGGCGGGCGAGTTGTGCGCGGGGATCGAGGCGCGGCTCGGCCCCGCCGGCGGGGTGGGCGTCGAGCGCAGCCCCTGCCTGGGGCTGTGCGAGCGCGCCCCGGCGACGCTCGCGGTCAGGGCCGGGGACCCGGTGCGTACGGCCGTGGCGGCGCCGGCCACCGTCGAGTCGGCCGTGGGCGCCGCGAGCGCGCCCGACTCGGCGCCCGAGGAGCCGTCGGCCGCCGGGGCCGTGCCACAGGCGGGGCAGGAGGACCTCGTCCTGTTGCGCCGGGTCGGAGTCGTCGATCCCGAGTCGCTGGACGACTACCGTGCCCACGGCGGCTACACGGCCCTGCGCCGCGCCTTCGAGCTGGGCCCCGCGGGGGTGATCCGGGAGGTCACCGAGTCGGGTCTGGTCGGGCGCGGCGGCGCCGCCTTCCCGACCGGCCGCAAGTGGCAGGCGACCGCGTCCCAGCCGGACCGTCCGCACTACCTGGTGTGCAACGCGGACGAGTCGGAGCCGGGCACCTTCAAGGACCGGGTGCTGATGGAGGGCGACCCCTACGCGCTCGTGGAGGCGATCACGATCGCCTCGTACGCGACATCGGCACGCCGCGCCTTCGTCTACCTCCGCGGTGAGTATCCGCGTGCCCTGCGGCGGCTGCGGCACGCGATCGAGCAGGCCCGCGCCCGCGGGCTGCTCGGCGACGACATCCTCGGCCAGGGCTACAGCCTGGACATCGAGATCCGGCGCGGCGCGGGCGCGTACGTATGCGGTGAGGAGACGGCCCTGTTCAACTCCATCGAGGGCTACCGGGGCGAGCCCCGCTCCAAGCCGCCGTTCCCGGTGGAGAAGGGGCTGTTCGGCAAGCCGACGGCCGAGAACAACGTCGAGACGCTGGTCAACGTGCTGCCGGTCCTGACCATGGGGGCGGCGGCGTACGCGGCGATCGGCACCGGACGGTCCACCGGCCCCAAGCTGTTCTGCGTGTCGGGCAGCGTGGAACGACCCGGCGTGTACGAACTGCCGTTCGGCGCGACCCTGGGCGAGCTGCTGGAGCGCGCCGGGGTGCGGGACCGGCTGCGGGCGGTGCTGCTCGGCGGGGCGGCCGGCGGCTTCGTACGGCCCGACGAACTCGGCATCCCGCTCACCTTCGAAGGCACCCGGGAGGCCGGGACGACGCTCGGCTCCGGTGTGGTGATGGCCTTCGACGACACCGTCCCGCTCCCCCGCCTGCTGCTGCGCATCGCCGAGTTCTTCCGCGACGAGTCCTGCGGGCAGTGCGTGCCGTGCCGGGTCGGGACGGTCCGGCAGGAGGAGGCGCTGCGCCGGATCGTGGACCGCACGGGGGCCGGGGCCGCCGACGACGTGGCGCTGCTGCGTGACGTGGGCCGGGCGATGCGGGACGCCTCGATCTGCGGTCTGGGCCAGACCGCGTGGAACGCCGTCGAATCCGCCATCGACCGTCTGGGGGCGTACGAATGACCGTCACACCGCTGGGGATCCCGCGCCGGCTGCTGGAGTTCACCGTCGACGGTGAGCCGGCCCGGGTTCCGGAGGGCTCGACCGTCCTCGACGCCTGCCGGGCCGCCGGGAAGGACATCCCGACCCTGTGCCAGGGCGACACGCTGCGCCCGAAGAACGCGTGCCGGGTGTGCGTGGTGGAGGTGGAGGGGTCGCGGACGCTGGTGCCGGCCTGCTCGCGCCGGGCCGAGCCCGGCATGGAGGTGCGCACCGACACCGAGCGGGCCCGGCACAGCCGCAAGGTCGTCCTGGAGCTGCTCGCCTCCTCGGTCGACTTGTCGACCACTCCGAAGGCAACCGAGTGGATCAAGGAGTACGAGGCGAAGCCGGACCGCTTCGGCCCCGGCGCCGCCCGCCTGAACGAGGAGCCGAGGGTCGACAACGAGCTGTACGTGCGCGACTACGACAAGTGCATCCTGTGCTACAAGTGCGTCGACGCCTGCGGCGACCAGTGGCAGAACACCTTCGCGATCTCCGTGACCGGACGCGGCTTCGACGCGCGCATCGCCGTGGAACACGACGCGCCGCTGACCGACTCGGCGTGCGTGTACTGCGGGAACTGCATCGAGGTGTGCCCGACGGGGGCGCTGTCGTTCAAGTCGGAGTTCGACATGCGCGCGGCGGGTACGTGGGACGAGTCCGGGCAGACGGAGACGACCACCGTCTGCGCGTACTGCGGAGTGGGCTGCAACCTCACGCTCCATGTGCAGGACAATGAGATCGTCAAGGTCACCTCACCGCACGACAACCCGGTGACCCACGGCAATCTCTGCATCAAGGGCCGTTTCGGCTACCAGCACGTACAGAACCGGGGCTGATCAGGACATGGGACGAGTCACGGAACGACGCAAGGTCCTCCGCATCCGGGACGGGGCGGTCTCCAGCCGGCCGGACACGCTCGTCGCCGAGGAACCGCTGGAGATCCGGCTCGACGGCAAGTCCCTCGCGATCACCATGCGCACGCCGGGCGACGACTTCGCGCTGGCTGCGGGGTTCCTGGTGAGCGAGGGTGTACTGGCCACCGCGTCCGACCTGCGGAACATCGTGTACTGCGGCGGGGCCACGGTGGACGGTTCGAACACCTACAACGTGGTCGACGTGAAGACCGCCCCGGGCGTCACGCTGCCCGACTTCACCCTGGAGCGGAACGTCTACACGACGTCCTCGTGCGGGCTGTGCGGCAAGGCGAGCCTGGACGCCGTACGCACGACCGCGCGCTGGCCGATCGCCGACACTCCCCCGGTCCGGGTCACCCCGGAGCTGCTGGCGGGCCTCCCCGACCGGCTGCGGGCGGCCCAGCGGGTGTTCGACCGGACCGGGGGCCTGCACGCGGCCGCCCTGTTCACCGAGGACGGGGAGCTGCTGGACATACGGGAGGACGTCGGCCGGCACAACGCCGTCGACAAGCTGGTCGGGCGGGCGCTGCAGAACGGCGACCTGCCGCTCTCCCGGACGATCCTGCTGGTCTCGGGCCGGGCCTCCTTCGAGCTGGCGCAGAAGGCCGTGATGGCGGGCATCCCGGTGCTGGCGGCGGTGTCGGCGCCCTCGTCGCTGGCGGTGGACCTGGCCGCCGAGACCGGTCTGACGCTGGTGGGGTTCCTGCGGGGCAGCTCGATGAACGTGTACGCGGGCGAGGACCGCGTCGCCCTGCGGGCCGCGGCCGCCCAGGGCTGAGCGGTTCCCCGCGGCACGACGGCGGGACCCCGACCGGCGGGGAGCGCCCCCTGCGCCTTCGGGGTCCCGCCTTTTTGGCTTCGTTCGCCTTCGGGGGCGCCTGTGCCGGCTGCGGCTCTCTTCGCGGCCGACGCGTGAGGACTGCGGGCGTCGGTGGGCCCTTGCCCGGTCTCGGGGAAGCGCTGCCGGTCAGCCGTCGGTGAAGGTCAGGTCCGCCGCCGCCGTCACCGTTCCCAGCCTCGGGAAGTCCAGCCGGACGGACGCCTCGTGCTCCGCCGCGGTCAGCGCGGCCATGGCGTCCTCGACGAACACCACGTCGTAGCCGAGGTCGGCGGCGGCGCGGGCGGTGGACTCGACGCCGAGGTTGGTGGCGATGCCGCCGAGGACCAGGGTGCGGATGCCCCGTTCGCGCAGCCGTTCGTCGAGACCCGTGCCCTGGAAGCCGCCGATGGTGCGCTTGACCACCTCCAGGTCGCCCTCCGCGCGCAGCCCCGCCACCAGCCCGCTGCCGGGCGGCTGTTCGGCCACGGAGGGGCGTTCGACCCGGATCAGGACGACGGGCGCGCCGGCCCTGCGGAAGGCGGCCGCCAACCCCTCGGCGGTGACGAGCACGTCGGTGCCTTTGCGGGGTTCCAGGGGCAGCGCGACGATGCGGTCCATCAGGTCGACGAGGACGAGGGCGGTGCGCCGTGGATCGAGCACGGGAGCTGCGGTCATGACGGAACGTTAGCCGCCGTCAGCCGTCCGTGCCGGAAATCCGGATCAACAGGCCCATGAACTGATCGCGTTCGGCCGTGGACAGCGGGGCCAGCAGCTCGTCGTTCGCCTCTCGGGCGGCCTTCTCGCAGCGGGTGAGCATTCGGTCGCCGTCGTCGGTGAGGTACACGGCGTTCTTGCGCCGGTCCGTGGGATCGGGGGCGCGCACGACGAGGCCGGCGGACTGCAGGTCGTTGAGCACGCCGACCAGGTCCTTGGGGTCGAGGCCGACACTGCGGCCGAGGTCGGCCTGGGCGACGGGGGCGAGGTCGCGGACGGCGGAGAGGACGACGTGGTGCCACATCTTCATGCCCTCGGCCGCGAGGGCGTGGGCGACCAGGGCACGGCCGCGCGCGGCGGCCCGGCCCAGGAGCCAGCTGGGCAGCGAGCGGATGGCGGGGAGGGGTGCTTCTGCCATGTCCGCAGCCTACCGAAGAATCATTGGACTTCCCAACGAATCCTCAGTACCGTTGGGATTCCCAACGAATTCATGGGGTTTTCCAATGAACTGCCGGTGCGTCCGGCGTCCGGAGGTTGCGATGCGTCGCGTGCGGTACGAGTCCACCGGCGGCCCCCTTTTCCAGGAGGAGGTGCCCGTCCCGGAGCCCGGCGCCGGCGAACTGCTGGTGCGCTGCGAGGCGGTCGGGGTCACCCTGCCCGTCGTGCGCAAGGTCACCGAGGCCGCCGAGCCGATCGCGCTGGGCGGTGAACTCGCCGGGGAGGTGGTCGCCGTCGGCGAGGGCGTGACCCGGTTCCGGGCCGGCGACCGGGTCACCGGGCTCTGCTTCGGCCACGGGTACGCCGACTACGCCCTGCTGCACGAGACCATGGCCTCCGCGGTGCCCGACGACGCGACCTGCGTCGACGCGGTCGCGCTGGTGCGCAGCGGGCTGGTGGCGTTCGGCGCCCTGGAGGCGGCGCGGCCCGTGCCGGGCGAGGCGGTGCTGGTCACGGCCGCGGCCGGCGGGGTCGGGCATCTTGCGGTGCAGCTGGCGCGGGCCCGGGGCGCGGGCCGGGTGGTGGGGGCCGTCTCCGGTCCGGCCAAGGCGGACTTCGTGCGCTCGCTCGGCGCGGACTGTGTTCTGTACGGCGACGACGGCTGGGGCGAGCCCGTCGACTGCGTCCTGGACGCGGTCGGCGGCGATCTGCTCACCCCCGCCCTGGCCGCGCTCGCCCCGCACGGCCGGCTGGTCGCCTACAGCTCGGGCGGCGGCACGATCCGGGCGTACGACCTGCTGGTCGGCGCCAAGTCGGTGATCGGTTTCCAGATGGCACTGATCGCCCGCGGCCGGCCGGAGGTGTACGAACGGTGGCGGCAGGAGCTGTGGCAGCTGTTCGCCGACGGCACCCTGCGGCCCGCCGTGCACGGCGAGTTCGCACTCGGGGACGCCGCGAAGGCGCACGAGGTGATCGAGACGCGGACCAACCTCGGCAAGGTCGTCCTGCGCCCGTGAGTCCGCGCGCTTCTCGTGCTGCACGCTTCTTGTGAGGCGCCCGGGCCCCAACTACCGTCAGTGGGACGCACGTTGGACATGGGATGTCCGGATGTCCGGATGTCCGCCCGACGAAGGGCAGGTCGCTCCATGCCGTCAGGTCTTCGCGTCCGTCTCAGAGCCGTTCTGGCCACCGCCCTCAGCGTGGCGGCACTGCTCGTGCTGCCGCTCACCTCCTCCCACCCGGCCCACGCCCAACCCCTGACCGAAGCACCCGAGTTCGGGCAGCAGATCCTCTTCAAGGCGTCCCAGGACCCCGGCTACGCCTGCTTCCGCATTCCGGCGGTCGTGCGGACGACCGACGGCACGCTGCTGGCGTTCGCCGAGGGCCGGGTCCTCAACTGCGGGGACGCGGCCGACATCGACATCGTGGTCAAGCGCTCCACCGACGGCGGCCGCACCTGGGGCCCGCTGCGGGTGGTCAACGAGGGCGCGGGCGACACCCACGGCAACCCGGCGCCGATCGTCGACCGGGACACCGGCCGGATCTGGCTGGCGGAGACCTACAACACCGGCCGTACGGACAGCGCCAGTTGCTCGGTGCCGTGTGACCGCACGCCGCACCTGCAGTACAGCGACGACGACGGAGAGAGCTGGTCGCAGCCGCGCGACCTGAGCCCGGAGATCCTGCCCGCCGACTGGAACTCCTGGTACGCGACCGGTCCGGTGCACGGCATCCAGCTCGGCCGCGGCCGGTACGCGGGGCGGCTGGTCTTCGGCGTCAACACCGAGACGTGGGACGGCAGCCGGGTCACCGCCAACCACGCCGCGCTCGTCGTCAGCGACGACCACGGCGGCCACTGGCGGATCGGCGCCACCGACACCTGGCCGATCGCCGCCGACGGGACCTTCCGGCAGAAGCCCTCCGAACTCACCCTCGCCGAGCGAACGGACGGCTCGATCCTGGTCAGCGGGCGGGAGCAGGACGGCACCGATCTGGGCCACCGCACCCAGGCCGTCAGCCGTGACGGCGGCAGCAGCTTCGTCGCGCCCTTCCGCGACCTCCCGGATCTCTACACCCCGCAGGTGCAGGGCTCGATCCTGCGCCTGGGCGACCGCATCCTGCTGGCCTGCCCGGCCGATCCCGACCGGCGCCGCACCATGATGATCCGCTCCTCCTACGACGGCGGCCGCACCTGGGACAGCGTGGACCGCGGCACGCTCGTCACCACGGACTGGTCCGGGTACTCCGACCTGGTGCGCGTCGACCACGACACGGTGGGGCTGATGTACGAGGGCGGGGCGGTCGACGCGCGCGACGAGATCCGTTTCGCCCGCTTCGATGAGGACTGGCTCGCCCCGCGCCGCGGACCCGACCCGCAGACCGCCGACCTCGCCCCGCACGCCCGCCCGGCCGCGGTGCTCGGCGGCGCCGAGGAGACGGACGGCGTGCTGGGCGGCGCGCTGGAGTTCGACGGCACCGACGACGCCGTACGCCTGCCGTACCGCCCCGGGCTTCCGCTCGGCAGCGGGGACTTCACCGCGTCCCTGTGGTTCCGGTACACCGCGACCACGGGCGAGCAGCCGCTGCTGTGGATGGGCGGCGTCGGCACCAGTCAGCCGCAGGTGTGGGTGCGCGGTGAGCCGGCGAGCAACCGGCTGCAGGGCCTGATCACCGTGCGCAACGGTGCGGCCGCTCCGCAGACCGCGTACGTGCGCACGGCCGGCGGGTACAACGACGGCCAGTGGCACCACCTGGTGCTGCGCCGGGGCGCCGGCGAGCTGTCGTTGTCCGTCGACGGCGTACGGTCCGCCGTCGCCGATGTGCCGGGGTCGGTCAGCCGCAACTCCCCCTTCGGCGTGCACGTCGGCCAGCGCGTGGACAGCCGCGCCTTCTTCACCGGCACCCTCGACGAGGTCCGAGTCTGGAACCGCACCCTGACCGACGAGGAACTGTCCGACCCGAAGGTACTGCGCTCCCGCAAGGACACGGTGCTGTGGCTGCCTCTGGACGGGGTGAACGGCTAGGGACGCCCTGCGGGCCGGGGTGGTGGCAAGAGAGCGCATCTCCGAGTCGGGCCTGCCGGCGGTGGACGCCCCCGATCGAACCGACGGCCGGGGCCCCGGACTCGCTCTCCGGCTAGGGCACGTCCTCCGGATCGGAGTCGTGACAAGGGGCGTCCCCTCGAGCGGAGCGGTCGAGCCGATGCCCACCGGCCTCGGTGGGTTTCAGCGGGAGGCTGTGCCGACCGCCGGGCGGGGGGCCCTGGTCGGCTCGGGCGGTTCCGCGGGGGCCTCCGGGTCGCGGGAGCGGCGTTTGGCGATGACCGCGCAGACCATCAGCTGCATCTGGTGGAAGAGCATCAGCGGCAGCACGGCCAGGGAGGCGTGGGCCCCGAAGAGGACGCTCGCCATGGGCAGCCCGGAGGCCAGGGACTTCTTCGACCCGGCGAACTGGATGGCGATCCGGTCCTCCCGGCCGAAGCCGAGCGCCCGGCCGCCGTACCAGGTCAGGAGCAGCATCACGGCCAGCAGGACGGCCTCGACGACGAGCAGGGCGCCCAGCCGGACGGGGCTGACCTGATGCCAGATGCCCCGGGTCATGCCCTCGCTGAACGCGGTGTATACGACCAGCAGGATCGAGCCGCGGTCGACCAGGCCGAGGACCTTCCTGTGCCGGGCGACGAAGCCGCCGATCCACCGGCGCAGCACCTGCCCGGCGAGGAACGGCACCAGCAGCTGGAGCACGATCTTGACCACGGAGTCGGCGGAGAACCCGCCGCCGCTGTTGCCCAGCAGCCCGGCCGCGAGCAGCGGGCTGACGAGGATCCCGACCAGCGAGGAGAACGAGCCGGCGCAGATGGCGGCAGGGACGTTCCCGCGGGCGATCGAGGTGAACGCGATCGACGACTGGATGGTGGAGGGCACCAGGGTCAGGAACAGCAGCCCCTGGTACAGCGGCTGGGTCAGCACCACCGGCACCAGTCCCCGTGCGGCCAGGCCCAGCACCGGGAAGATGACGAAGGTGCAGGCCAGGACGGTGCCGTGGAGCCGCCAGTGCCGGAGCCCGTCCAGGGCCTGGCGGGTGGAGAGCCGTGCGCCGTAGAGGAAGAACAGGAAGGCGATCGCCACGGTGGACGCGCCGGAGGCCACGTCGGCGCCGGTGCCGTGGGCCGGGAGGAGCGCCGCGAGACCCACCGTGCCGAGCAACAGCACGATGTACGGGTCGATCGGCATCCAGCTCGGCCAGCGCAGGCGTTTCACGGTGCTCCACTTGCTGTTCGTCAGGTTCGTACGGGCCCGGAGGGGCCCTCTCCATCGTCCTCCTCGCCCGACCGATCGGGAATCCGGCATACCACTCTGACTGTCATCGCATAACGCGATAGCCGGGAGTTACACTCGGGCCATGTACGACCCCACGCACCTGCGCACGTTCCTCGCGGTGGCGCAGACGCTCAGCTTCACCCAGGCGGCCCGGCGCCTCGGCCTGCGCCAGTCGACGGTCAGCCAGCATGTGCGCCGGCTCGAGGACGCCACCGGCCGCCAGCTGTTCTCCCGGGACACGCACTCCGTGGAGCTGACCGAGGACGGCGAGGCGATGCTGGGCTTCGCCCGGCGGCTGCTGGAGGTGCACGAGCAGGCGACGGCGTTCTTCACCGGCACCCGGGTGCGGGGCCGACTGCGCTTCGGCGCCTCGGAGGACTTCGTGCTCACCCGCCTGCCGGAGATCCTGGAGGGCTTCCGCCACGACCACCCCGAGGTCGATCTGGAGCTGACCGTGGAGCTGTCCGGCACCCTGCACGAGCAGCTGGCGGCCGGGAAGCTCGACCTGGTGCTGGCCAAGCGGCGCCCCGAGGATCCGCGGGGCGAGCTGGTGTGGCGCGACGACCTGGTGTGGGTCGGCTCCGAGCAGTTACGCCTCGACCCCGACCGCCCGGTGCCGCTCATCGTGTACCCGCCGCCGGGCATCACCCGTGCCCGGGCCCTGGAGGTCCTGGAGGAGCAGGGGCGGGAGTGGCGGATCGTGTGCACCAGCGGCAGCCTCAACGGCCTGATCGCCGCCGCGCGCGCCGGTCTCGGGGTGATGGCCCACTCCCGGCGGCTGATCCCGCCGGGGCTGTTCCGGGTGCCGGACCGCTGGGGGCTGCCCGAGCTGGGCAAGGTCGACTTCGTCCTGGTCCACGGGCGGCGCCGGGGCGCGGCGGAAGGGGCGGCGAACGCGCTGGCGGCCGCGATCCTGGCGGGCGGGGACCGGTTGCACCGGCGTCAGCGGGCGGGGCGCTGATACGTCAGCTGTTTCACCCGCCGCAGGAACGGCGGGGTCTCCACGTGCCGCACCCCCTCCAGCCGGCCGAGGGCCTGGCCGGCACCGCCGCGGGCGTGCTGGTGCTGGTCCGGCCGCCACGGCCCGCGGCGGCCGGTGCGGTGCGACGGACGGAGGCGGCGGTGCCGCGCGGGTACGGCCCAGGCGAAGGCGGTCCCGGAGCGTCGGGGGCCGCCCTTCTGCCTGCGCGGACAGGGGCGTACCCGGTAACCCTGTCGTACAGATTCGGTGGAGATTACGGCGCCGAAACTTACTGACCCGTCAGTATTGTGTCCGGCCCTTCCCCATGTGAGGGCATTTTCCGGACGTCGTCCGGGAAGAAGGCGCGGTTTGCTAGGTTTCCACACCCCTCCCGCCCGGCGGAGGTGTGGGGTAGCTTTCACGGCGCTGAGCGGAGCATCGCGGGCGTGACCGAAGAGCGAGGAAACGGGGAGCGAGGTTTGCGCGAGTTCACCACCCCTCCGTTGACGTCGGCACCGCCGGTGGGCGGTCTGGCCGACGCCGTTTTCGAGCATGCCCGGACGGACCCCCTGCACATCGCGCTCGGCCGCAAGGACGAGTCGGGGCAGTGGCGTGACGTGACCTCCGCCGAGTTCCGCGACGAGGTGCTGGCCCTCGCCAAGGGGCTCCTGGCCCGGGGTATCCGCTTCGGCGACCGGGTCGCGATCATGTCCCGCACCCGCTACGAGTGGACCCTGTTCGACTTCGCGCTGTGGGCGATCGGCGCCCAGGTGGTCCCGATCTACCCGACCTCCTCCGCCGAGCAGTGCTTCTGGATGCTGTACGACGCCGAGGTGTCGGCGGCGATCGTGGAGCACGAGGACCACGCGATGACGATCGCCACCGTCATCGACCGGCTCCCGCAGCTGCGCGAGCTGTGGCAGCTGGACTCGGGCTGTGTGCGGGAGCTGTACGACGCCGGCGCGCATCTGGACGACGAGCTGGTGCACCGGCACCGGCAGGCGGTCACCCCTGATTCCATCGCCACGATCATCTACACCTCCGGCACCACCGGCCGCCCCAAGGGCTGCGTCCTGTCGCACGCGAACTTCATGTACGAGTCGGACACGATGATCCAGCGCTGGGAACCGGTGTTCCACACGAAGAAGGACGCCGAGGCCTCCACGCTGCTGTTCCTGCCGCTCGCGCACGTCTTCGGGCGGATGGTGGAGGTCGCCGCGTTCCGCGGCCGGGTGCGCTTCGGGCACCAGCCGCAGCTGCACGCGGCCGCGCTGCTGCCGGACCTGGCCGCGTTCCGGCCGACGTTCATCCTCGCCGTGCCGTACATCTTCGAGAAGGTGTTCAACGCGGCCCGGCGCAAGGCGGAGAAGGACGGCAAGTCAGGGCCGTTCGAAAAGGCGGTCGAGGTGGCCGTGAAGTACGCGGACGCCGTGGAGGCGAAGGCCTGGGGCACCGGGCCGGGCCCGTCGGCGGCCCTGCGGATGCAGCACCAGCTGTTCGACAAGCTGGTGTACGCCAAGGTGCGCGCGGCGATGGGCGGCCGTATCCGCAACGCCATGTCCGGTGGCTCGGCGATGGACCGCCGGCTGGGGCTGTTCTTCGCGGGCGCGGGTGTGCAGATCTACGAGGGCTACGGCCTGACGGAGTCGACGGCGGCGGCGACCGCCAATCCGCCCGAGCGCACCCGGTACGGCACCGTCGGCCAGGCCATCCCGGGCGTCACCGTGCACATCGCGGACGACGGGGAGATCTGGCTGCACGGCGGCAACGTCTTCCAGGGCTACCTCAACAACCAGAAGGCCACCGACGAGACCCTGCACGACGGCTGGCTCGCCACCGGAGACCTCGGCTCCCTCGACGAGGACGGCTATCTGACCATCACCGGCCGCAAGAAGGAGATCCTGGTGACCTCCGGCGGCAAGAGCCTCTCCCCCGGTGTCCTGGAGGAGCGGGTCCGCGACCACCCGCTGGTCAACCAGTGCATCGTCGTCGGCAACGACCGCCCCTACGTCGCGGCCCTGGTCACCCTCGACCAGGAGGCGGTCGAGCACTGGCTGCAGATGCGCGGCAAACCCCGGCTGAGCCCGGCCGAGCTGGTGCGCGACCCGGACCTGGAGACGGAGGTGCGGCGGGCGGTCGTCGCCGCCAACACCCTCGTCTCCCAGGCCGAGTCGATCCGCACCTTCCGCATCCTGGCACAGCCGTTCACCGAGGAACACGGCCTGCTGACACCGTCGCTGAAGCTGAAGCGGAAGGCGATCGAGAAGGCGTACGAGACCGAGGTCGAGGCCCTCTACCGGGCCTGACGATCAGTTGATCGTCACCCGGAAGATCCTGTCGGATCCGTCCGCCGCTCCTCCGTTGTTGTCGCAGTTCGTGGTGGACAGCCACAGCTGGTCGGTGCCCGGCACCTTGGTGACCGTGCGCAGGCGGCCGTAGGTGCCGACGTAGTAGGCGGTCGGCGTGCCGACGCTCTCGTTGTCACCGTTGATCGGGATGCGCCAGAGGCGCTCGCCACGCAGGGACGCCATGTAGACGACGTTGCGGACGATGGCGATGCCGCTCGGCGAGGCCTCGTTGACGTTCCAGGTGGCCTTGGGGTTGGTCATGCCGGTCACGCTGCAGCTGCCCTCGCAGGTCGGCCAGCCGTAGTTGGCGCCCGGCTTGATCAGGTTGAGTTCGTCCTTGGAGCTGTTGCCGAACTCGGCCTCCCACAGACGCCCGTTGCGGTCGAAGGCCAGGCCCTGGGGGTTGCGGTGGCCGTAGGAGTAGACGTAGTTCCCGAACGGGTTGCCGGGGGCCGGTTTGCCGTCGGTGGTCATGCGCAGGATCTTGCCGTTGAGGGAGTTCTTGTCCTGCGCGAGGTCGGGCGTCTGGGCCTCGCCGGTGGAGACGTAGAGGTAGCCGTCGGGGCCGAAGGCGAGGCGGCCGCCGTTGTGGTAGCGGTTCTTCTTGATGCCCTGGAGCAGGACCTTGTAGTCGGTGAGCTTCGTACCGTCGTAGGTCATGCGGACGACCCGGTTGCCCTCGGCGGCGGTGTGCATGAAGTAGACGTAGTGGTCGCTGTCCCAACCGGGGTCGGCGGCCACCCCGAGCAGACCGCCCTCGCCGTTGGTGGTGACGGCGTTGGGCACGGTGCCGACCTGCGTCTTCGTGCCGTCCTTGGCGACCTTCCAGACGCGGAAGTCGTCCCGCTCGGTGACCAGCGCGGTCTTGCCGTCGGGCATCCAGTAGGTGCCCCAGGGGATCGTCCAGCCGGTGGAGAGCGTGGCGACGGAGGAGGGGACCCCGCCGTCGGTCGCGCACGCCTTGGTCGTGAAGTTCACCGTGTTGCTCTGCTGGGAGACATTGCCCGCAGCGTCACGCGCGACCACGTTCAGCGCGTACGGGCTGTCGCAGGCGAGCCCGGTGAGGGTCGTCGACGTGCCGCCGGCGACGGACTTGTAGACGGTGGTGTCGCTGCGCACGTCGTAGGCGACGACCTTCCGGTCGTCCGTCGAGGCGCCCCAGCTCAGAGCGGCGCTGTTCGCGGTGACGTCGGCGACGGAGAGCGTGCCGGGTCTGGTCGGCGGGGTGGTGTCGGAGCTGGGCCTGGTGGTGCAGTCGACGACCGGGCTGGCCGGCGACGTGTTGCCGGCCGCGTCGCGGGCGATCACGGTCAGGTCGTAGGTGGTGTTCGGGCTCAGCCCGGTCAGCGCCTTCGACGTCGAACTCCCGGGCGCCTCACCGATCTTGTTGCCGTGCTCGTAGAGGTCGTACGCCGTCACGCCGACGTCGTCCGTCGAGGCGCCCCAGCTCAGCGTGAGGCCGTCCTCGCCGATGTCGGAGCAGCTGGGCGGGCCGGGGCGGGTCGGGGCCGTGGCGTCGGCCGGGGCGCCGATGCGGACGCGGTCGAGGTTGGGGCCGCCGTTGGCCGTGCCGGCGGTCGCGCGGATCCTGTTGGAGCCGGCGTTCAGCGTGACGTTCACCGTCTTCTCGGCCCAGGTGTTCCAGTCGGCGGTGGCCGGGAAGGACAGGGCGGGCGAGACGACCGCGCCGTTCACGGAGATGTCCATCGGCCGGTCGGTGGTAGTGCCGTTGGCGTAGCGCAGGGTCAGGGCGGCGGGGCCCGCGGAGGCGGCGCTCACCGTGAACTCCACGTACGAGCCCTTGACGTTGGTGTAGTCGACGAAGCCGGTGCCCGTGTAGCCGGTGTGGTTGGTGGCCACCACGCCCTGGGTGATGGTCGCGTCCTCGGCCTGGTAGTCGGTGGCGGCCTGTGCGGTGCTCGCGGTGAGGCCCGCGAGAGGTAGGGCGAGAGCCAGGGAGAGACCCCGGGCGAGAGCTCTGTCGCGTTTCATGACTGTCCCCTCAGCGCGCTGTTGACTGGGTTCACACGGATCAGCCGGGTCTCACCGGGCCGCAGGGTCGCGCTGTACGAGTCGGCGATCACGCCCTTGTGGGATCCGGACCACAGGTCGGTGACGTCGCCCGAGCCGGTGAAACCGATCTGCGACCAGTTCACGCTGACCGTGCTGGTGCCGGACGTACCGGTGTTGAACAAAGCGACCACGTGGTCACCGCTGTTCTCGCGTTTGCTCCACACCTGCTTGACACCGCTGTTCACCACCCGTTTCGCGGCGACCCCGTCCTGGTCCACGCCGATCAGCCGGTCGTTCGTCAGCATCGCCCTGTCGACGGGGTCGAGACGGGTGAGGTCGGTGCCGAGCAGGAGCGGGGAGGCGGCCATCGCCCACAGGGTGAAGTGGGAGCGTCGCTGGTCGGCGGTGAGGCCTGCCTGGTCGCCGTTGCCGATCTCCAGCGAGTCCAGGTCGTTCCAGCCGCCCGGGCCCGCGTACGGCTGCCAGGAGGCGGCCGAGTCGAAGCGCCTGGAGACGTGGGACCAGTCGGTGAGCGGATAGCCGCTGCCGTTGGATCCCGGGCCGCAGTAGCACTCCACGTCGCCCTGGGTGCGCCAGCTGTTCGCCAGTTGACGCCACGTGCCGGCGTCGGCGATCGGAAGGTTGTTCGACAGCGCGAAGGTGATGGGCCGGCCGGTCGCCCGCAGCGCCTTGTCCCACGCCCGGACGTCGGCGATGTCCTGGCTGCCGACGCCGTCGATCTTCAGGTAGTCGACTCCCCAGGAGGCGAACTGCCGCGCCCAGGAGTCGACGAACTCCTGCGCGCCCGGCTTCCCGTAGTCGATGTAGTACATGTTCTTGCAGTTGTAGTTCTTCTCCGTCCGCGAGGTGTCCGCGATGTCCTTCGCGTGGTACGAGGTCCCCTCGATCGGTGTGTTCTTCAGGACGGCGTTCTTCGCGATGCCGGGCGTGACGTAGACGCCGAACTTCAGCCCCCTGGCGTGGACGTGGTCGGCCAGCGCCTTGATGCCGGACGGGAACTTGGCGGGGTCGACGGCCCAGCGGCCGTAGGAGTCGACCACGAAACCGTTCCCGTCGCACTTCTGCCAGAAGTCGTCCAGGTTGACGTGCACGAAGCCGTGGTCCTTCAGGCCGCTGGACACCAGCGCGTCGGCCTGGGCCTCGATCTTCGCCTCGGTGGGCAGACGTCGCACGAAGCTCCAGCTGCTCCAGCCCATGGAGGGGCGAGAGGACCGCCCGTTGTCGGACGAGGGGCTCGGGGCGGTCACCGGGGTGGCGTAGGACGTGCCGATCCACGCCTCGTCGATCCGCAGCCGCTTGTAGCGGGTGGAGTCGCTGGAGGAGGCCCAGGTGGTGTCGACCTCCAGGCGCACGTAGCGGGCGTTGGCGGAGGACAGGTCGATGCCCTGCATTCCACGGCGACTTGGCAGCTGCCCGGCCTTGACCGCGCTCCCCCAGGTCGAGCCGTCGTTGCTCAGGTACACCTTGTAGTCCTTGATCCGTGCCGACTGCTCGGTGTCCGAGCGGGCGTAGGCGACGGAGTCCTCGCGCTGGTTGAGTCCGATGTAGCGCACCCTCTTGGCCGAGCCGAGGTCGAAGGTGAGGTTCACGGGCAGGGTCTTGCCGTTGTCCCAGTAGGTGAGGTGGTCGCCGTCGCCCGCGGCCGGCCCGGCGTGTCCGCTCGCGGAGGCGCCGGCGGTGACCTTGACGCCGGTCAGGATGCCCTGACGGCCGGCGGTGGTGACCTTGAAGACGGTGTCGTACGGGTCCCAGTCGCCGAGCCCGTCGAGGGTGAGCACTCCTGTGGACTGCGACCAGGAAACCGCCGCTCCCGTACGGAGGTTGGTGACGGCGGCGACACGGTAGCCGTTGTCTCGGATGCGCAGGGTGCCGGTGGTGGGCGGGGTCAGGACGTGGACGTACTGCCTGTCGGGGTCCGTCCTGCTGATCGTCGTGACGCCGTGCGCGCCGTCGTTCCAGAAGCCGGGCTTGAGGCCGCCGTACAGGTAGCCGCCGCCCTCGGTGCCGTGCAGGGACTCCCAGATGGGGTCGAGATAGGAGTCGGCGAATTCGTTGAAGGCGGCCTGGTTGGCCGGGAACTTGCCGTTGACCTGGGCGGTTTCCGCCATCAGTGCCTTCACCGAGGAGCCGGCGTTGGTGACCAGCCGGCCGAGGGTGAGCCTGCGGTCCACGGTCGGGTTCGAGCCGTCGTACCACCAGGCGCCGGTCGAGGGGAGTTTGAAGTCGGCCTCGGTGAGGCGGGGTTGGGCGGTGTAGACGGCCTGCGGGTAGTCGTAGGCCGGCGTCATCCCCGTCTTCTGCTCATTGCTGATCATGTCCATGATCGGCGTGTCCTCGTTGTTGTTGCTGAGGGTGTAGTTCGGGCGCTTCTGGTAGATCTGCGCGTAGAGGTTGTGGCTCTCCCAGTACGCGTTGTCGTTGTCGATCCAGAAGCCGCCGAGGTCGGGGTAGCGGTCCATGACCTCGAAGAAGTTGTCGTAGCTGAACTGCCCGAAGCCGTCCCGGGTGGTCAGGTCGACGTTCCCGCCCTTGTAGGCGGAGTAGCCGGCCGAGTCGAGCCACTCGTGGCCGCCCTCGTCGTGCCACTGGGGGTCGTCGGTCATGTAGAGGATGACCTTCATGCCTTTGGCCTTCGCCGCGTTGATCAGCTCGCCGAGGAAGTCCCGCTTGGTGGAGCAGGAGCCGGGGATCCTCGACGGCCAGGGCCGGGCGTAGCCGAGGCGGCTGTGGAAGGAGGCCAGCACCAGGTACTGCGTGTGCAGTTTGCGGGCCTCGTTCACCCAGTAGCCGGGGCTCCAGCCGCCGTCGGTGACGTCCTTCTCCCAGGCGGTGCAACTGGTGTGCGCGGGTGCGGTGCGCAGCCCCCAGTGCAGGAAGAGACCGCCGACCGAGCCGCGCAGGAAGTCCTGGCGGGGGTTCTCCAGGTCCAGGGGCTTCGCCGCCGTGCCGCAGTTCTCGGTGGAACCGGTGGCGGAGGTCCGCAGCGCGCCGCCCGAGGTGTTGTGGCTGTCGGTGAGGCAGTAGCCGGTGACGTTCTGGAAGCCGGCGTCGTACGGGGAGCCGCTGCCCCGCCGGGCGGTGAAGCGGGTGAGGCGCAGGCCGCTCGCCGCGTTGGCGATGACGGCCGGGCGGCCGTCGTTCGCGGCGAACCTCACCGAGCTGTCGGTGAACCGCACGTTGTCGGCGTTGCGCAGGTACCAGCCGTACGCCGGGCGGGTGCCGATGCTCTTGGGGTTGTAGTCCCCCGGGTCGTTGCCGGGCACGGCGGTGGACATGGTGCCGCTGCCGCCGGGGACCGTGATGTCGACGTGGTTGAAGCTGACGCCGTCGATGCGGTGTCCGTTCTCGCCCCACAGGGTCGGGCTGAACGAGGGGGTGGTGCCGGTGGCCGTGATGTCGTCGTACGTGACGTCGCTGATCGAGCCGACGCCCGGGCTGTTGCCGCACCGTTTGCGGGTGCCGATCTTCTCCATGATCGGGGAGCGGACGCCGGTCATGGTGATGTGGCGGTAGTGGACGTCGGAGATCTTCGCGCCGTCCATGGACACCATGCCGAGGCCCGACTTGTCGGCGCCCTCGATGCGGATGTTCTCGAACCGGTAGTCGGAGAAGTCTCCGCAGGTCTCGGAGCCGAACATCAGGGCGTTGCAGCAGCGGGCGGAGAGCACCGAGTCGCTCACGCGCCCGTGCCCGTTGGGCAGCTTGGCACCGAGGGCGTAGTCGCTCTTGAGGACGAGGGCGTCGTCGTTGGCGCTGATGTGGGCGTTCGTCACCGTGACGTCGGTGGTGGAGATGATGTTCCAGCCGTCGCGGTCGCTCGCGGTGTCGATGGTGAGACGGTCCGAGGCGACGTTCCTGCAGCCGTTGATCAGGGCCGCGAAGTGGCCGCCGCGGCGCAGGGTGAGGCCGCCGCCGAGGCGCAGCCCGTCGCACCGGGTCAGCGAGATGATCTTGTCGGCCTCGCCGGACTTCGGGTTGCCGGTGATCAGGTTGCCGGCGCCGTCGATGACGCCGCCGCCGGTGAAGCCGATGTTCGTCAGCCTGTCCCCGTAGATCATCGCGTCGTGGAAGTGGCTGTGCCCGTAGTCCTGGTACTTGTCGTACGGGTTGGGCTCGGGCGGGTCGTAGGTGTCCGCGGAGGAGCCCTGGATCGTGGCGCCCGTGTCGACCTGGAGCGTCACGTTGCTCTTCATGTGGATGGTGTTCTTGGACTTGTAGGTGCCGGCCGGGAACCGGACGGTACCGCCGCCGGCCGCGTGGGCCGCGGTGACGGCCCGGTCGATGGCCGGGGTGTCGTTGGTGGAGCCGTCACCCTTGGCGCCGTAGTCGCGCACGTCGAACTCGGCCGCCGGCGACGCCGGCCGGGGGGCCGCGAGGGCCGCGGGGTGCGCCAGGCCAAGGACGACGGCGAGGACGAAGAGAACGACGGCCGCCGCACCTCTGTGGTGCCGGGCGCCGGGACGGCCGCGCACTCTGCTGATCATGCCCATGACATCAATCACCTCGCAGTTGCTCGTTCATGATCAGAAAGGCGCCCAGGCCGTGGAAGTCGTCGGTCGCCCGGGTCCGGCCGACGTAGTAGGCGTAGTCGCCGACGTTGGTACCGACGGAGATGCCGGAGAGCTCGGTGCGACCGTCGGAGCCGACCGAGATCCTGGCCAGGACACCCTCGTAGCCACGCCGGGCGACGGACGCGTAGTGCGGGTCGAGGTAGCCCTGCCGCGCTCCGCGCGCGAGGGCGTAGGTGAACATGCTGGAGCAGGACGTCTCGGTCCAGTTGTCGCTCCGGTCGCCCTTGTCCATGACCTGGTACCAGCGGCCGGTGGCCGGGTCCTGGTACTTCTCCAGCCCGGCCGCCAGGCGCCGGAAGACGCCGAGGAGTTGGGGCCGCCGTGGATGGTTCGCCGGGAGCGCGTCGAGGACGTCGACGATCGCCATCGAGTACCAGCCCACCGCGCGGCACCAGTGCTCGGGGGCCAGCCCGGTGTGCGGGTCGGCCCAGCTCGCGGCCCCGGACTCGTCGTAGGCGTGCTTCAGCAGTCCGTTCGCGGCCTGGAGATGCCCGCCGTAGACGGCGAGCTGCCTGGCCGCCTCGTCGTCGGTCGCGGCGCTGTCGCCGAACTCCCCGTCGTACTCGACGAGGAAGGGGTTCACCATGTAGACGCCGTCCGCCCAGAGCTGGTGGGCACGACTGCTGGTGTCCGCGTGCCAGAAGCCCCCGTCGCTCGTGCGCGGGTAGGTGGTGAGCCGGTCCAGGATCTTCTTTGCCGCCTTGCGGTAGCGGTCCTGGCCCGTCTCGTGGTGCAGGATCACCAGGAGGCGGCCGGCTTGCATGCTGTCCAGGCTGTTGAAGGGCTGGCCGATGGAGCCGTCGCCCTTCACGAAGCGGTCGACGTAGCTCCTGATGTAGGTGAGGTAGCGCGCCTCGTGGGTGCGCCGGTAGACGAGGTACTGGCCGTACAGGTAGAGGCCGACCGGGTACGACCAGCCGCCGATGCTCGTCGGCGTGTACCGGGCCATGGTGGAGTCGGCCACGGCCGTGGACCAGTCACGCGCCGCGGCCGGCCCGGGTTCGGCGGGTGCGGCGGCGGCCGGGGGCACGGCGGCGGGGAGCGCGGTCAGGCCGGCGGTGGCGAGCGCGAGTGCCGTCAGGGCCGCCCGCAGGCGTCGGCGTCTCATGTTCCTCCCTCTCGCGGGGATTCTCGGTAGGTGTACGCGGGCCGTCCGGGTCCGCGCACGAGCTCGCGTACGAGGTGGTGGTCCGGGGCGTGCCGGCAGGCGGGGTCGGTGCGGGCGGGGTCGCCGGTGAGCGCGTACGCCTGGCAGCGGCAGCCTCCGTGGTCGGTGGCGCGCAGGGCGCATTCTCGGCAGGGATCGGGCATCCAGGCCTCGCCCCGGAAGGCGTTGAAGGCCTTCGACTGCCGCCAGATCCGGTCGAGTCGCTGATGCCGGACGTTCGGCGGGTCCAGGCCCGGCAGGGTGGCGGCGGCCGGACAGGGCAGGACCGTGCCGTCGGGGGCCACGGTGAGCGAGATCCGGCCCCAGCCGCCCATGCAGGGCTTCGCGGTGGCGTCCACCAGGTCGGGGGCCACCCACACCAGCTCCAGTGAGCCGCCGAGCCGTTCGCGCCACCGGGCGACCCCGGAGCGGGCCCGTTCGACCTGGCCGGGCGTGGGCAGCAGGGCGGCCCGGTTGCGCAGCGCCCAGCCGTGGTACTGGGTGTGGGCCAGTTCCAGACGGTCCGCTCCCCAGGACACCGCCAGCCGGACCAGGTCGTCGAGGCCGTCGAGATTGCCGCGGTGCAGGACGGCGTTGAGCCCGAGGGGCAGCCCCGCTGCGCGGATGAGCCGGGCGGCGCGCTCCTTCGCCGCGAACGACCGTGCGCCCGCGATGCGTTCGGCGGCGGTCGGCTGCGCGTGCTGCACGGACAGTTGGACACTGCGCAGACCGGCCTCGACGAGGCCGGCCAGCCGCCGCCGGCCCAGTCCCACGCCGCTGGTGACGAGCTGGGTGTAGAGGCCCGCGGTGTCGGCGCCGGCCACCAGGTCGGCCAGGTCGCGGCGCAACAGCGGCTCGCCGCCGGACAGATGGGTGTGGACGACACCGAGGGCGCCCGCCTGCCGGAACACGTCCGACCACTGCTCGGTGGTCAACTCTGCTGACCGACCGACCAGTTCGACGGGGTTGGCGCAGTACCCGCAGCGCAGCGGGCACGCATGGGTGAGCTCGGCGAGCAGGGCCCACGGCGGTGCGACGGTCGTCATGCCAGCCAGCCCTCCTTCCGCAAGACGGCCAGGAAGTACGGGACTTCGACGGCGACCGGTGCGCCGGGGAACCGTGCGGACAGCTCGGTGACGACGTCGGCCACCCTCCGGCTGCCGTCGCACAGCCCGAGGACGGCGCCCGCGCGGCCGTGCAGGACGACCACCCGCTCCGGCAGCAGCAACAGGTCCGCGTCCCGCACCCGGTCGTGCCGCAGCGCCACACCCCGGGCCAGGACGGGACGCCAGGCCGTCTCCGGCCGCGCCCGGATCGGACGCCGGTCCGTCATGGTCCGCTCCCGTCCACCGCGTCCAGCAGCGCCCACAGCACCTCGCACTTGAAGGTGAGCGCCCCCACGGCCCGTTCCTGCCGCTCGCGGGTACGGGCACCGGCGAGGACCAGGGTGAGGGCCTCCTCACCGTCGCGGACGCCCTGGGTGACACGGGTGCGGAAGTAGGCGAGACCGGCCGGGTCGACCCACGGATAGTGCCGTTCGAAGGCGGCGATACGGGTCCGCATCAGGTCCGGGGCGGACAGCTCGGTCAGGGAGGCGGCGACGGCGTCCAGGACGGGGCGCGTCCGGCAGAAGGCGACGTACCCCTCGACGGCGAACCGCACTCCTGGCGGCACCCGGGAGGCGTCCCACAGTTCCTCGCGGCCGAGCCCGGCCGCCTCGCCGAGCCGCAGCCAGCGCTCGATGCCGCCCTCGCTCCCGGGGTCGCCGTCCCCCGTGCCGTCGTGGTCGCGGACGCGGCGCAGCCAGAGACGGCGCTGCTCCGGCCGGTCGAGCCCGGCGAGGATCAGGGCGTCCTTGACGGGGATGTGCCGCTGATAGTGGAAGCGGGCGGCGATCCAGCGGCGCAGTTCGGCGGGGGTCAGCTCGCCGCGGTGCATCCGGAGGTTGAAGGGGTGCCGGTCGTGGTACCGGGCTGCCGTGACGGCGCGCAGCCGCCCCGTGAACTCGGCGACCGGCCAGGGAGCGCCGGCGTCCCCGGAGGGGTCGGCGGGCTCGGAGCGGTAGGCGGTCGGGACGGGAGCGGCGGGCGGGACGGGGTCGGTGAGCGGGACGGCCGTGCTCATGAGGCCGGGGGCGGTTCGGGTGAGCGGCGGTCGGCGAGCGCGTAGCCGGTCACCTCCAGAGCGGTCTCCACGACGTGGTAACCAGGGCTTTGCCAGACCTTTTCATCCGATGTCTGGCGGCTCGGGTGGACCGGACGGAGGGTCCTGGACAGGGACTCGTTCATGTGCGCGTACCCGCTTTCCTGAGGCTGGGGGTTCTCAGAGGGGAGACAACGGCCGTGGTCAGTGGCCGTTCACATGCATGCACCGGGTTCAGCGATACGTCCGGTGGCGCGATACAGAGTCCCGGCACAGCCAGCCACGGTCAATGGTCCGGACCGATAACGTCGGATGCATTTCCGGCCAATCTGAACCCAGGCGAACTGACTCGCCGGTCAGTCACCACGGATTCCGCGGTCAGGAATGCATCGCGGCCCGTGATCGTTGACGATGGGAGCACCACTTGTCGACAACCGAAGGATCAAGAAGCTCGTGAGCAGCAAGGTCCCCCCGATCATCCTCAACAACGGCGTCGAGATGCCCCAACTGGGCTACGGCGTCTGGCAGGTGCCGGACGACGAGGCCGAGCGGGCCGTCGCCACGGCGCTCGAGGCCGGGTACCGCAGCATCGACACAGCGGCGATCTACGGCAACGAAGAGGGCACCGGCAAGGCCATCGCCGCCTCCGGCCTGCCTCGTGAGGACATTTTCGTCACCACCAAGCTCTGGAACAGCGACCAGGGGTACGACTCCACGCTGCGCGCGTTCGACGCGTCGCTGGAGAAGCTGGGTCTCGACCACGTGGACCTGTACCTGATCCACTGGCCGCTGCCGTCCCGTGACAAGTACCTCGACACCTACAAGGCGTTCGAGAAGCTGTACGCCGACGGGCGCGTCAAGGCGATCGGCGTGTCCAACTTCCTGCCCGAGCACCTGCGGCGGCTGATCGCGGAGACCTCGGTCGTCCCGGCGGTCAACCAGATCGAGCTGCACCCGCACCTGCAGCAGCGCGAGGCGCGCGAGTACCACGCCGAGCAGGGCATCGCCACCGAGGCCTGGTCGCCGCTCGGCCAGGGCAAGGGCCTGCTGGAGGTGCCGGCGGTCGTCGCCATCGCGCAGAAGCACAACCGCACTCCGGCACAGGTCGTGCTGCGCTGGCACCTGCAGCTCGGCAACGTCGTGATCCCGAAGTCCGTGACGCCGTCGCGGATCAAGGAGAACATCGAGGTGTTCGACTTCAGCCTGGACGGCGAGGACCTCGCGGCGATCAGTGCCCTGAACGAGGACCGGCGCCTCGGCCCGGACCCGGCCACCTTCGACCTGGGCTGACACCCACCCGGCCGGCCTCCGTCCGCCCCGCCCGAGCGGCGGGGCGGACCGACGTGGCCGCCTCCCTGCGCGCCGCGTCAGAACTCCCCTGCGCGCCGGGTCAGTCGAGGCGCACCTGCGAGTGGACGACCTCGAACTCCTCCAGGCCCGTGACGCGCACGTGCGCCTTGGCCGCGCCCTCATGACGGGCGGCCGCCTGGCCCGCTCGCGACGCCGTCATCGAGGCGCGGTCGACGAAGAGGACGCCGACCCGGCCCGTGCCGCGCTCCCGGTCGATGAACAGGTCGGCCCTGACGAGACCGTGCAGGGTTTCGTACCGCGGGACCACGGTCGACCGGAAGGTGTCGGCGAACAGGTCGGCGTCCGCGGGGTCGAACTCCACACGGGTGACGCGCAGTCCACCGCCCACCCTCGGCGCCTGGACGGAGTGGATCACCGCCGCCTCGAAGTTCTCCACCGTGAGCGTGCCCGCGAACGGCTCCAGCAGCGCCTTTCTGTGCTCCCGCATCACGACGTCGCTGTTCTCCCGCGCCGCCGCCGAGTCCCACCAGCTCACCCCCAGCAGCTTGCCGAGCTCCCGGTCCACGAAGACCCCCGCCCCGTGGTAGCCCGGACGCTCCTCCAGCAGTTCCCGCCCTTCGCTGTTCAGGGCCCTGACGGCCGTGTCGATCTTCGCGGGATCGCCGGTCACATAGATGCTGCGCACAAACATGACTTTTCGCCTCCCAGTTCGACATGACCAGTCTTCCCCGAGGGGCAAACCGCCGCAAACAACACGCCTGGCCGAGCTTCCCCACGAGGGCTTGACGGGAACATGCACAAGGGGCCACCTTGTACGGCACCCGGTAAGGAAACTTTCCTAACAGAAGGGTCCCCACAGTGCGTCTTCGAACACTGACCCTCGCCGCGGCCTCCGGGGCCGCCCTCCTCACCGCCGGAGTGCTGCCGGCCCACGCCTCCGGCCCCTCGGCTCCGGCTTCCGCCCAGGAGGGCTCGGTCAGCGCGGCCGACCTGCTCGCCAAGGTGAAGTCCTGTTCGCAGATCTCCAACGGCAAGTACAAGACCGACGACGAGACGTCGGCCACGATCCCCGTGTGCGGCAAGAACGGCGCGGTGTTCTGGAAGGCCGACATGGACATCGACTGCGACGGCCGGCGCACCACGAACTGCAACGAGGACCGCGACCCCTGGTACCAGGACGACACCGCCTTCCACCAGTCCGACGGCAAGCCGCTGAAGGCCGAGTCCCTGCCGTACGTCGTGGTCCCCAGCTCCAGCAGCATCTGGAACTACTCCGGCGCCGGCATCAAGGGCGGCGGCGTGGTCGCGGTCGTCTACAACAACAAGGTCGAGTACGCCGTGGTCGGCGACACCGGACCCACGAAGATCATCGGCGAGGCCTCGTACGCCACCGCCAAGGCGCTCGGGATCGACCCCGACCCGGCCACCGGCGGGGTCGACTCCGGCGTGACGTACATCCTGTTCAAGAACTCCAAGGTCTCCCCCATCGAGAGCCACAGCGCGGCCGTCTCCCTCGGGGACCAGCTGGCCAAGCAGTTCCTGGCGAACAACTGAATTACTGCGTATGTCAGTTGGGCTGACCCAGCGGACGTACCACCACGGTGTTGACGTCGACCCCGGCCGGCTGCCGGATCGCCCAGACCACCGAGTCGGCGATCTGGTCCGCGGTGAGGAGGTGCCCCGGGGGCAGGCTGCCGTAGCTGTCCCAGAACGGGGTCTCCACCCGGCCGGGGGCGACCAGCGTGACTCCGACGCCGAACTCGGTGACCTGGCGCCGGGTGTTCTCGGCGAGACCGGTGACCGCCCACTTGGTGGCGCCGTAGAGGTTGCCCGGCGTGTTGACGAAGCCGGCGACACTGCCGACGAGGACGATCCGGCCGCGGGTCTCCTTCAGCGCGTCGACCGAGGCCCGGACGAGAAGGGCGGGGCCGAGGACGTTGGTGAGGACCATCTCGGTCCAGCCGGCCGGGTCGCCGTCGGCGACGGAGTCGTGGGTGGCGAAGCCCGCGTTGGCGACGACAGTGTCCAGCCGGCCGTACGCCTTGAGCGTGCGGTCGACCGCGTCCCGCACGTCCTCGAACACCGACGCGCTCCCGGCGACCGTCTGCAACTCGGTGGGATTTCCCAGACTGTCGGCGAAGTCCCGCAGCCTGCGCTCCCCACGCCCGGTGACGGTGACCCGGTACCCGGCCTCCAGCAACTGCCTGGCCACGGCGGCACCGATGCCGCTGCCGCCACCGGTGATGAGCGCGACTGAAGAGTCGTTCATGCCTTTCCCCCTGCTTCTTTCGGTGAACGGCACGGAGTCCATCACTTGGAGCACTCTCGAAGTCAAGCGCCGCCGCAGGTACGGCGGTACGGCACCGAGGGGAGGTAGTGGTGCCGGTCGGCTCGGGTGAGCCGCCGTGGGCGCGGGCGCAGACCGTGCCCACGGCACGCGCGGGTGCCAACGGAGCGGTCCGGTCCGGCAGATGTGCGGTCGCGATGTGCAACTCGGCTCCGCCGGTGCCGCATCCGATCGCCAGGACCGGCCCGTCGCCGGCCGGTGCGGTCGCCGGCCGGTGCGGTCGCCGGCCGGTGCGGTCGCCGGCGCGAGGCGTGGCCGCGCCGTCTCCCACACCTGCACGGACCCGTCCGGTGCGGCGGCCGCGAGCAGTGAGCCGGCCCGGGAGAAGGCGAGGGCGGGTTCGGGGCGGGTTCCGCGGCCCCCGGCCCCGCCCCGCGCAGAACTCCGATCCGGCGGTCGTGTACGCACGGCGCGGGCGGTGCTGAGCGCCGAGTGGACGTGGACGCGCGGCGGCAGAGCTGAGCAGCGGGTGGGCATGTACGCGCGGCCGGGGCGGTGCTGCACACAGGCGAGCGCGTACGTCGGCCGGACCGGTACAGAACACCAGGCGAGCGCGTACGCGCGGCCGGACCGGTGCGCCACACCAGCCGGGCGTGTCCGCACGACCGGACCGGTACAGAACACCAGCCGAGCGCGTACGTCGGCCGGACCGGTGCTGCGCACCAGCCGGGCGCGTACGCCAGCCGGGCGTCTTCGCGCGGTCGGACCGGTGCTGAGCCCGGCGGTGCTACACCGGCCGTACCGCCGTGTGGACCGTGTAGGCGCCCAGCACGAACACGTCCGGCCTGCGGTGCACGCTCGCCGGGTCGGCCGGGTCGAGCAGGCGGTCCAGGGTGGCCCGGTCCTCGGTGTCCAGTTCCGCGTCGACGTCATGGCGCAGCCGGGACAGCATTACGGCGACGTAGGCGCGGGCCCGGTCGGTCGCCGGGGCGGGCAGGTCGAGCAGGAAGCTGCGGGTGCGGGTGTGCTTGAGGCCGGCGGAGGTCAGCAGCGCCGGCCAGTCCTCGGTCTCGGCGACCGAGCCGGGCAGGTCGGCCCGCATCCGGGCGAACCACTCCTCCTGCACCACGTCCAGCCGCGCCTGGAGTCCCGGGCGCCCGATGCCGATGTCACGGGGCAGGAAGCGGGAGGGCAGGCCGCCCTCCAGGAGGGCCAGGGTGCCGCCGGGGGCGAGCCGCGCGGCGAACGCGGCGAGCGCGGCCCGCTGGTCGCCGAGGTGGTGCAGGCTGCGGCTGGCCCAGAGCAGGTCCGCCGGATATTCCAACTCGTCCAGCACGCTGGGCAGTTCGCCCGCGAGGATGTCGAAGCGGTCGGCCACGCCCTCGCGGACGGCACGGTCGCGGGCACGCTCCAGCAGCGGCTCGGTGCTGTCCACGGCCACGACCCGCGCCCCGGGGAACATCTCGGCGAACAGACAGGAGACGACACCGGGGCCGCTGCCCGCGTCGACGATCAGCCCGGGTTCGGTCACCTCCTTGCCGAGCCAGGCCATGACCCGCTCGTAGACGGGCGCGAAGAGTTCCGCCTGGGCCTCCAGCTGGGGGCCCAGCTCGTTCCAGTCGATGTCGGTGTCGTGCCCGTGTCCGTGTCCGTGCCCGTGCCGGTGCTCGTGGTGCTCGTGCTCGTGGTGGTCGTGCGCCATGGTGGTCAGCCTCTCCTCGCGATGCCGTCAGAGTGCGACGGCACACCGTGCGGGGGCCAGAGGTGTTGCCGGTACGGCAAAAACGCAAGACCGCAAGACCGCAGAAACGCAGAAACGCAAGACAAGGCGCACCGCGATCCGCCGGGGCCTGCCCGTCGGCGAGGACCGACCCCGGCGGATGCTCACCCGGCTAGGTCAGCGGCGGGTAGGCGTTCTGCATCAGCTGCTGGAACTGGGCGGAGAACCAGTGCCCGGACAGCGGCGCGTTCGGCAGGGCGCCGGACAGGTTGTTGCCGTTGCGGGCGTTGCCCGTGTACGTCGGGTCGCACATCCGGTCGAAGCCCTTGCCCTCGTCGTTCACGATGGCGGAGCTGGAGCCGTCGGACTCGCCCGGGGGCTTCATCCACACATAGGCGTCGATCCCGGCGGCCGGGTCGGCCTGCGGGCGTTCGCCGAGACCGGCGCCGGCCTGGTTGCACCAGTTGCCGATGTGGATCCGGCGGTCGTAGCGGCCGCCGTCGACGTAGCTGTCCACGCTGGTCTTCGTGCCCGGTACGTCCGGGCGGGCGGTGCCGCCCCAGCCGTTGCGGGAGGTGTCGATCAGCATGCCGATGTTCGAGTCGAAGCCGACCGAGACCAGCTGGTTGCGGAAGGCCTGGGCGAAGGACTGTTCGTCGACGTACCGGTTCCAGTCGACCCACTTCGACTGGCGTACGGTGTCGCCGACGGTGAAGTTGTTCTCCTTCAGGGCGCTGTAGTTGGCCGTGTTGGTGATGAAGCCCTGGAACCGAGCTGGCCGCCTCGAAGGCGTACGACGCGCGTTTCCTGGACCTGTACGGGAAGATCACCAACCCGCGAGCGCGGAACGCCGCCCGGGCGTGCGCGGCCGCCTCTCGGGTGGCAGCATCTGAGGCGTGTCCGTCATGAGCAAGCTGCAGATCAAGCCCGGTCAGAGCTTCGTGGTGCTGGGCAAGCCCGACGACGTCCAGCTGGAGGTCGAGGGCGCGGGCGACGCGGCCTCGGCCGATGCGGTGCTCGCCTTCGTGACCGCCTCCGGTGACCTGCTCGGGGCGAATGCGCGGGCGGCGCTCGCCGCCGCGCGGCGCGACGCCCTCGCCTGGGTGGCCTACCCGAAGGGCGGGAAGCTGGGAACGGATCTGAACCGCGACACCCTGGCCGCAGCGCTCTCCGAGCGGGGTGTACGGCCCGTGCGGCAGATCGCCATCGACGACACCTGGTCGGCGCTCCGGTTCCGGCCCGGCGACTGATCCCGGGCGGCGCCGCACAGCGCGGTGGTCGCGCTCCCGCCTCACATGACGTGGTCTTCGTGTGTGCGTGGGGCGTAACCCCGGGCGCGCCCGGCGTGTGACGGGCCGGAAATTCGATCTTCCTACGGTGCTGGTCATGGGGCTGACCGCCACGGCGGTGCGGCCCCGGACGGTGCACGCGCGGCGGGTGGAGTTTCGGTGGCAGCTGGCTCGAAGGACGGCGGCGTCCGCACGGTCTGCTCGTACTGCGGGGTCGGCTGCGGAATCTTGCTCGACGTCACGCGGGACCCCGCCGACGGCCGGCGGCGTGCGGCGAAGGCCTCCGGTGACAAGGCGCACCCCACCAACTTCGGCCGCCTGTGCACCAAGGGGGCGACGAGCGCGGACATGATGGCGGCGCCCGGACGTCTGGCGAGGGCCCTGGTGCGCGCCGAGCGCGGCGCCCAGCCGGCCGAGACCGACGTGGACGAGGCCGTCACGGCGGTCGCCGGGCGGCTGCGGGCGATCCTGGACGAGCACGGGCCCGACGCCCTGTCCTTCTACGTGTCGGGGCAGATGTCCCTGGAGGCGCAGTACCTGGCGAACAAGCTGGCCAAGGGCTTCGTGCGCACCAATCGGATCGAGTCGAACTCACGGCTGTGCATGGCCTCCGCCGGCTCGGGTTACAAGCTGTCGCTGGGCGCGGACGGGCCGCCGGGCTCGTATCAGGACTTCGACCACGCGGACGTGTTCTTCGTCATCGGCGCCAACATGGCCGACTGCCACCCGATCCTCTTCCTGCGCATGATGGACCGGATCAAGTCGGCCGGCGCCAAGCTGATCGTCGTCGACCCGCGCCGCAACGCCACCGCCGACAAGGCCGACCTCTTCCTGCAGATCAGGCCCGGCACCGATCTCGCCCTGCTGAACGGTCTGCTGCACCTGCTGGTCGTGAACGGCCACACCGACGAGGAGTTCATCGCCGAGTTCACCGAGGGCTGGGCGGAGATGCCCGCCTTCCTCGCGGACTACCCGCCCGAGCGGGTCGCGGAGATCACCGGCATCCCCGAGGCCGACATCCGGCGGGCCGCGCGGTGGATCGGCGAGGCCGGCGAGTGGATGAGCTGCTGGACCATGGGCCTGAACCAGTCCACCCACGGCACCTGGAACACCAACGCCCTGGTCAACCTGCACCTCGCCACCGGCGCCCTGTGCCGCCCCGGGTCCGGTCCCTTCTCGCTGACCGGCCAGCCCAACGCCATGGGCGGCCGCGAGATGGGGTACATGGGTCCCGGTCTGCCCGGACAGCGATCCGTGCTCGACGACGCCGAACGCGCCTTCGTCGAGAACCTGTGGAACATCCCCGCGGGGTCCCTGCGCACCGAGGTCGGACGCGGCACCGTCGAGATGTTCGAGCAGCTGGCCGCCGGCGACGTCAAGGCATGCTGGATCATCTGCACCAACCCGGTCGCCTCGGTCGCCAACCGCAGGACCGTGATCGCCGGTCTGGAGGCCGCCGAACTCGTCATCACCCAGGACGTGTTCGCGGAGACCGAGACCAACGCGTACGCCGACGTCGTTCTCCCCGCGACGATGTGGGCGGAGTCCGAGGGCATCATGATCAACTCCGAGCGGAACCTGACCCTCGTGCAGGGAGTCGTGGATCCGCCCGGACAGGCGCTGCCCGACTGGCAGTTGATCGCCCGGGTGGCCTGTGCGATGGGCTTCGCCGAGGGCTTCTCGTACGCCTGCGCGGAGGAGGTGTTCGAGGAACTCAAGCAGGCGTGGAACCCCAGGACGGGCTGGGACCTGCGCGGCGTGACCTACGGGCGGTTGCGCACCACACCCGTCCAGTGGCCGGCCCCGGCCGTCGACGGTCCCGGCCGCAACCCGATCCGCTACCTCAACGACGGCGTCAGCCAGACCCTCCTGGAACGCGAGGACGGCACCCGCCCCCGCCTGGCCTTCCCCACCGCGTCCGGACGCGCCCGGTTCTTCGCCCGCCCGCACCTGCCGGCGGCCGAACTCCCCGACGACGACTACCCGTTCGTCCTCAACACCGGCCGACTCCAGCATCACTGGCACACGATGACCAAGACCGGCAAGGTCGCCAAGCTCAACAGGCTCGACCCAGGCCCGTTCGTGGAGGTCCATCCCGAGGACGCCGGGACGCTGGGCATCGTCGAGGGCGACCACCTGGAAGTCGCCTCCCGCCGCGGCCGGGCGGTACTGCCCGCCGTGGTCACCGACCGGGTCCGGCCGGGCACCTGCTTCGCTCCCTTCCACTGGAACGACCTGTTCGGCGAATACCTCAGCATCAACGCCGTCACCAACGACGCCGTCGACCCGGTCTCCTTCCAGCCCGAGTTCAAGGTCTGCGCCGTCGCCCTCGCCAGGACGGCCGCCCCCGCCAGGACGACCGTCCCCGCTCCGGCGGCCCGCACCGGTGCCCGGCCGGCCACCGTGCCCGCGCCCCGGGCACCCGAGCCGGTGGTCGCAGCCCTGGCGGACTCCCCCGTCCACGCGCTCGCCACGCTGTTCGGCGTCGCCGACCTCGCCCCAGCGCCCCTGGCCGAGCCGGAGCGCCGGTATCTGTCCGGTTTCCTCTCCGGTCTCGCCCTGACACCGCCGGACGGGCGTGTTCCCGTCCTGCCGCCGGGCGCGCCGTTCGCCCCGGAGCACGCCCTGTGGGTCGACGGCGTCCTCGCCGGCATGTTCTCCCGCGCCGCAACCGGCACAACCGCTGCGCCCGACGCGCCCGCCCCGGCGCCGGCCCGGACCGGAGCGCCGGCCGCGGACACGGCCGTACCGAGCCGACGGCTGGTGATCCTGTGGGCTTCCCAGACCGGCAACGCCGAGGAGTTCGCCGCCCGGGCCTCCGCACACCTGACCCGGGCGGGCCGGACTCCCGAACTGCTGCCCATGGCCGACGCGGCCGCGGCCCACCTCGCCACCGACGCCGATGTGCTCCTGGTGACCAGCACCTTCGGCGACGGCGACGCACCCGACAACGGCGCCGGCTTCTGGCAGGCGCTGTCCGCCCCGGACGCGCCACGGCTGGAGGGCGTCCGGTACGCGGTCCTCGCCCTCGGTGACTCCAGCTACGACGACTTCTGCGGCCACGGCCGCCGGCTGGACGAACGCCTCGAAGCACTCGGCGCCACCCGACTGATCCCCCGCACGGACTGCGAACCCGACTTCGAGGCGACCGCCGGGCGATGGCTCGGTGAGGTGGTCACCGCCCTGGCCGGGGCCGACGGCCGGCAGCCCGTGCCCGCCGGTGTGACCGGGACGGCGCCACCCGAGCCCGCCACCGCCTCGGCCGTCGCCACCACGCCACCCGCTCCCGCGCCGGCCCGCCACACCAAGGCGTCACCGTTCGCCACCCTGCTGATCGGCAACAGGCAGCTGAGTCTGCCCGGTTCCGAGAAGGAGGTACGGCAGTTCGCCTTCGACACCCGCGACGGCGAACTCGCCTACGACGCCGGTGACGCCCTCGGCGTCTGGCCGGTCAACGGCGCGGGGCTGGTCGCCGAATGGCTCGCCCTGACCGGACTGGACCCCGACGAGAGCGTCGACCTCGGCGCCGGAGCACCCCTCCCCCTCGAAGAGGCCCTCCGCACCCGCCTGGACATCTCCCGCGTCACCACCGACCTGCTCAGGTTCACGGCGGACCGCACCGGCAGTCACGACCTCAGGCGCCTACTCCGGCCCGACAACAAGGACGCGCTCGCGCAGTGGAGTTGGGGCCGCCAGGCCGCCGACGTCGTGGCCGAGTTCCCCGTCCGCGCCTGCGCCACGGACTGGACGGGCGTGCTCAAGCGCCTCCAGCCCCGCCTGTACTCCATATCCTCCAGCCCGCTCGCGCACCCCGGCGAGGTCCGCCTCACCGTCTCCGTCGTCCGCTACGCCAACGACCGCGGCCGCGACCGCGGGGGCGTGTGCTCCACCTACCTCGCCGACCGCGCCGACGACGGCCCGGTCCAGGTCTTCGTGCAGCGCTCACCGCACTTCCGCCCGCCCGCCGACCCCGCCACCCCCATGATCATGATCGGGCCCGGAACCGGCGTGGCTCCCTTCGTCGGCTTCCTCGAGGACCGCAGGGCCCGTGGCCACACCGGCGCCAACTGGCTCTTCTTCGGTGAACAGCGCCGGGCGACCGACTTCTACTACCGCGAGGACCTCGAGGCACACCGGGCATCCGGCCACCTCGACCGCCTCGACCTCGCCTTCTCCCGCGACCAGCGCAACAAGGTCTACGTCCAGGACCGGATGCGCGAGAACGGCGCCCGCCTGTGGCAGTGGCTCCAGGACGGCGCCCACTTCTACGTCTGCGGGGACGCGGGGCGCATGGCGAAGGACGTCGACCAGGCGCTCAGGGACATCGTCGCCACGCACGGCGGCATGGACACCGACGAGGCCACCGCCTACGTCAGGCGCCTGTCCGCCGACAAGCGCTACGTCCGCGACGTGTACTGAGCCCCTCCCGCCTCGCCTCCCGCCTCGCGGAGATCACGGCGCGTACGCTCCCGCACATGGTTGAGCATCGGATGGTCGACGTGAACGGCGTTCGGCTGCACATCGCCGAACAGGGCGCCGGTCCCCTGGTGGTGCTCCTGCACGGCTTCCCCGAGTCGTGGCACTCCTGGCAGCACCAGTTCGGCCCGCTGGCCGACGCGGGCTTCCGGGTGGTCGCCCCCGACCAGCGTGGCTACGGCCGCAGCGACCACCCCGACGACGTGGCCGCGTACACCATCCTGCACCTGGTCGGTGACGTCGTGGGACTGGTCCAGGCCCTGGGCGAGGAGAGGGCGTTCGTCGTCGGGCACGACTGGGGCGCGCCGGTGGCCTGGCACACTGCGCTGCTGCGACCGGACCTGGTGCTCGGGGTGGCCGGCCTGAGCGTGCCGCCCCCGTTCCGTGGGACACAGCCTCCGCTCGCCACCATGGAGAAGAGGTTCGGCGGCCGCTTCTACTGGAACTACTTCAACCTGCCCGGTGTCGCCGACGCCGAGTTCGCGCGGGACCCGCGCACCGCTCTGCGGAAGTTCTTCTACTGGGCCTCCGGTGACGCGCCCGGCGCCGGTGGGGGCGGGCAGCCACTGGTCGATCCGGAGCGCGGCTGGCTCGCGGACATGCCGGACCCCGAGGTGCTGCCGCCGTGGTTCACCGAGGACGATCTCGACGCGCTCACCGAGAGCTTCTCCGCGGGCTTCACCGGGGCTCTCAACTGGTACCGCAACCTCGACCGGAACTGGGAACTGACCGCCCCGTGGCACGGCGCCGTCGTCAGCCGGCCCGCCCTGTACGTCTACGGCGACCGCGACATCGTCCCCGCCTTCCCCGGTACTCCCGAACTCATCGAGCGCCTCCCCGCCCTGATGCCCAGCCTCTGGCGCAAGCCCCTCGAACTGGCCGGCTGCGGACACTGGACTCAGCAGGAACGCCCGAACGAGGTGAACACGGCGCTCGTCGAGTTCCTCAGGGCCTGTTCCTGACTCCGGCCGCCCGGGGTGGACTCGGCCGGCCGCAGGACTTCAGGCGGCCGGCGGCTTGCTGAAGGCGCGCACGCGGAAGACGGGGTCGGGGCGGCGGCGGTCCTGGTCCGGGAGCCGGGCCAGGCCCGCGGCGAGGTCCTCGGTGCGCGGGTCGCCGGGCGGAAGCATGGTGAACCAGCCGCGGCGCAGGTCGGCGATGGTGACGCGCGGGCTGCGGCCCTGCCCGAGGCCCGGGAAGGAGGCCTGCCCGGCCGGGATCAGTCCCTCCTCGGTGGCGTGGACGGTGACGGTGCCGGCGGCGTCCATCGCGGTGCGGCGGGGGCGCGGGGCGAGGACTGCGTCGATGTCGCTGCCGACGTCGTGCGCGGCGGCCTTGTCGACGGTGGTGACGTAGACCCCGCCGGGCCGCAGCACGCGGGCGCACTCGGCGACGACGGCGCGGACGTCGACGGGCTCGGACAGCAGGTGCAGCAGCCAGACGCTGGTGACCGCCTGGAAGGTGGCGTCGGCGAAGGGCAGGCGGCGGCTGTCGGCCAGCAGGACAGCACCGGGCAGGCGGGCCGCCGCCCTGCGGGTCATGCCGGGGGCGAGGTCGGCGCCGGTCACCCGCAGCCCGGGCCGGGCGGCGGCCAGGCGCCGGGTGACGATCCCGGTGCCGCAGGCGACGTCGAGGAGGCGGCCGGAGCGGCCGGGGATCAGGCCGAGGACGGCGTTCGCGGCCGCCTCGGCGCGCGGCTCGCCGCCGCGGGACGCGTCATAGGCGTCGGCTTCCTCGTCGTAGTCCAGCACGCCCCTCAGTGTGATCCGTGACCTGGGGCGATGTCCTCCACCCTGCGGGCGAGTTCGAAGTCCTTGTCGGTGACGGCGCCGCCCGCGCTGTGGGTGTTCACGCCGAGGGACACGGTGTTGTAGCCGAGGGTGAGGTCGGAGTGGTGGTTCAGCTCGTCCTGGATGCCGGCGATGTGCACGACCAGTGCCGTCGCCGCGAAGTGCGAGCCGAGCCGGTAGGAGCGGGTGAGCCGGTCGCCCTCGAGCGACCAGCCGGGCAGCTCCGCGAGCCGTTCCTCGATCTCCTTCTGGGACAGCGGTTCGACGGCCATGGACGGGGCTCCCTTCGTGGCGGGCTGATACCCGTTCAGCCTGCCACGTTCAGCCGCGTACGCACTCCGCCGCGAGGTCGTCCGCGAGCGCCGCGATCCGGGCGCGGCCCTCCACCCGCTCGACCCAGGCGTGCGGGAGGCCGACGTCGCCGTACCGGGCGCCGAGCAGGTTCCCGCAGATCGAACCGGTGGAGTCACTGTCACCCGAGTGGTTGACGGACAGCAGCAGCGCGTCCGCGACGCGGGGCTCGGCCAGCGCGCAGTAGACGCCGATGGCGAGGGCCTGCTCGGCGACCCAGCCCTCGCCCAGGGTCTCGACCCGCTGCGCCGTCGGCGCCCCCTCCGCCGCCAGGTCGAGGGCCTCGCGCAGGGCGGCCGTCGTCTCCTCGTGGCCGGGGTGGCGTGCCAGCAGCCGCAGGGTGCGCAGCACCGCGCCCTCCAGCGACTCCCCGGCGACCAGATGGGCGACGATCGCGGCCAGCGCGCCGGCCGCGTAGTAGCCGGTGGGGTGGCCGTGGGTGATCTGCGCGCCGCGTGCGGCCATGGCGAAGGCCGCTTCGGCGGTGCCCACCAGGCCGAAGGGGGCCGAGCGCATCACCGTGCCGCAGCCCTTGGAGTCCGGGTTGACCTGGCCCGGACTGCCGTCGAGCGGGAGCAGGGGGTCGGGTGCGTACATCTGGGTGACCCCGGACAGGCAGGCGTTGCCGGGGGCGCGGCGGGCGTACAGCCAGGACTCGGTGACCAGACCGCCCGCCGGGGCGCCGCCGGGCGACGGTGCGGCGGGTCCGGGCTTCGACTGCGTCTCCAGCCACCGCTCGTAGGCCCGGCGCAGCAGCAGGGACCAGCCGCCGCCGATCCCCTTCTCCCGCTCCCGGGCACGGGCCTGGACGAGGGCCTCGGTGGTGAACAGGGTCATCTGCGTGTCGTCGCTGATCAGGCCGACCGCGCCGTGCGCGCCGGGTACGAGACCGGTCACCCCGCGCTCGCCGTGCAGGGAGCGGATCCGGTCGAGGGAGGCGAACTCGACCGGGTAGCCCAGGGCGTCGCCGAGGGCCCCGCCGAGCAGGCAGCCGCGGACCCGGGCGCGGTACACCGCTTCGGCCTCCCAGGACGGCTTCCACGGCTGGTTCATGCGCGCGCTCCTCGACTCCGGTGCCCGCCTGCGGTCGTCGCGCGGGCTCCTCGACTACGGTCGTCCGTATGACCATTGTCGCGACCGGCTCCTCCGCATCCGCAGCCACCCCCGCGGACAAGGGGGTGGGTCCGCTGCTGCGCGCCTGGCGGGAGCGGCGCAGGATCTCGCAGCTGGAGCTGGCGCTGCGCGCCGACTCCTCCGCTCGGCACATCAGCTTCGTCGAGACCGGCCGGTCCCGGCCCAGCGAGGAGATGGTGCTGCGGCTGGCGGAGCACCTGGACGTGCCCGTGCGCGAGCGCAACGCGCTGCTGCTGGCGGCCGGTTACGCCCCGCACTACCCGGAGACCCCGCTGGACGACCCGGCACTGGACGCGCTGCGCGACGGCATGGAGCGGCTCATCCAGGGCTACGAGCCGTATCCGGCGCTGGTGGTCGACGCCGGCTACACGGTGGTCGCCGCCAACCGGGGCATCGCCATGCTGCTGGAGGGCGTCCCCGAGAAGCTGATGACGCCGGCGCCGAACGCGATGCGGCTGACCCTGCATCCGGAGGGGCTCGCGCCGCGCATCCGCAATCTGCGGGAGTGGCGCGGGCATCTGCTGGCGCAGATGGAACGGGAGATCGCCCTGCACCGCTCGGACCAACTGCGGTCCCTGTACGAGGAGGTGGCCGCCTACCCGCTGCCCGAGGACGCGCCCGGTGACGAACCGGCCGAGCCGGTGCCGTACTTCGCGCTGCCGCTGCGGATCGAGCACGACGGCCGGATCCTGTCGTTCGTGTCGTCCATCTCCACCTTCAACACCCCCATGGACGTGACGGTCGCCGAACTCGCCATCGAGGCGTTCCTGCCCGCCGATCCGGCGACCACCAAGTACCTGCACACACTGGCCGGTTGACGCTGGTACACGATTCCACGGTTCTTCTCGACCACGTGTGCGACAGCCGGGTCGCATGACAGACTGCCCGCATGCTTCGGCGCGTAGGGGAGGGCGTGGCGTGAGTGAGCGGCGGGCCGCGCCCACCGTGGGCCAGGTGGTGCTCGGCAAACGGCTGCAGGAGCTGCGGGAGGCGGCCGGTCTCGGCCGCGACGAGGCCGCCCGGGTGCTCCGGGTGGCGTCGGCGACCGTACGGCGGATGGAGATGGCCGAGGTCGCGCTGAAGATCCCGTACGTGCAGGTGCTGCTGTCCACCTACGGGGTGCCCGAGGAGGAGGCGGCCGCGTTCGTGCGGCTGGCCGAGGAGGCGAACGAGCCGGGCTGGTGGCAGCGGTTCCACGACGTGCTGCCGGACTGGTTCAGCCTGTACGTCAGCCTGGAGGGCGCCGCCCGGATCATCCGCTCCTACGAGCCGCACTTCGTGCCCGGCCTGCTGCAGACCGAGGCGTACGCGCGCGAGGTGATGGAGGCCGGGACGATAGGGCAGACCGGCCCGGAGACGGTCGAACGTCATGTGTCGCTGCGCATGGAGCGGCAACGGCTGCTGGAGCGCGACGATCCGCCCCACCTGTGGGTGATCATGGACGAGACGGTGCTCAGGCGCCCGGTGAGCGTCCGGCCCGAGGTGATGCGCGACCAGCTGGACCGGCTGCTGGAGTACGCCGAACGCGACCGGGTCACCCTGCAGCTCGCCGAGTTCGCGGCCGGCCCGCACCCGGGGACCTACGCCCCTTTCACACTGTTCCGGTTCGCCGAGCCGGAGCTGCCGGACATGGTGTTCACCGAGTACCTGACCGGCGCGCTGTACCTGGACTCCCGCCAGGAGGTCGCCGCGCATCTGGAGGTGCTGGACCACATGACGGCCCGGGCCGCCTCCGCGCAGCGCACCCGGAAGATCCTGCGCGAGTACCGCGAGACCCTCTGACACCCCTGTGACCAGCCGAGGAGCACACACCGCATGACCGGATCCGACGCCGCGCCGCCCACCGCGATCGACACCAGCAGGCCGCACCCGGCACGGGTGTACGACTGGTGGCTGGGCGGCAAGGACAACTACCCGGTGGACGAGGAGCTGGCCCGCAGGATCCTGGCCGCGGACGGCACGGCGGTGCGCGGGGCGCGCGCCAACCGCCGGTTCATGCACCGGGCCGTCCGCACGGCGGCCGACGCCGGGATACGCCAGTTCCTGGACATCGGCACCGGCATCCCCACCGAGCCCAACCTGCACCAGGTGGCCCAGGGCGCGGCCGCCGAGTCCCGGGTGGTGTACGCGGACAACGACCCGATCGTGCTCCGGCACGCCGAGGCGCTGCTGCACGGCACGGCGGAGGGCGGCACGGAGTACATCCACGCCGACGTCCGCGACCCGGACACGATCCTGCGGCAGGCCGGGGAGACCCTGGACCTCGACCGGCCGGTCGCGCTGTCCCTGGTGGCGTTGACCCACTACCTGAACGACAAGGCCGACGTGGCCGGCTCCGACGACGTGTACGGCCTGGTGGAGCGCTACGTCGCACGGCTCGCCCCGGGCAGCTACCTGATCCTCTCCCAGGTCACCCAGGACCTCGCCCCCGACGGCGTGGCCCGGGCCGCCGAGCTGTTCCGGCGCAGCGGCACGCCCTTCCACCCGCGCACGCTGCCCGAGTTCCGGCGTTTCTTCGACGGCCTGGAACTCCTCGGTCCCGGGGTGATCCCGGTGCACGGTTGGCGGCCGGAGCCGGAGGACGTGGCGGCCCAGACGGAGGGCGTCGTGCCGGTGTACGCGGGGGTCGCGCGCAAGCCCTGACCCGTACGGGTGGCCTGAAAAGGTGCGCCGCCCGGCCCGCCCCTAGGTTCGGAACCACGGGGTGAGCCAAGGGAGCGCACGTGGCGGACACGCGGACCATACCCAGGGAGCCCGGCGCGGCGCTGCTGAGCGCCGGGCGGTTCTTCCGGCCGGGCACGCCCGCAGCCGACCTGCACAGCGTGACACTGACCGGTGGCCGGGAGGGGGACGCCTTCTACCGGGACCAGTGGAGCCACGACAAGGTGGTGCGCTCCACCCACGGGGTGAACTGCACCGGATCGTGCCGCTGGAAGGTGTACGTCAAGGACGGGATCATCACCTGGGAGACCCAGGAGACGGACTACCCGTCGGTGGGCCCGGACCGCCCCGAGTACGAGCCGCGCGGCTGTCCGCGCGGCGCCGCGTTCTCCTGGTACACCTACTCCCCCACCCGGGTGCGCCACCCGTACGTCCGTGGCGTGCTGCTGGAGCTGTACCGGGAGGCGAAGCAGCGGCTCGGCGATCCGGTGCTCGCATGGGCCGATGTGCAGAACGACCCCGAGCGGCGCCGCCGTTACCAGCAGGCGCGCGGCAAGGGCGGTCTGGTGCGGGCGAGTTGGGACGAGGCCGTGGAGATCGTGGCCGCCGCGCAGGTGCACACCATCAAGACCCACGGTCCCGACCGCATCGCCGGTTTCTCGCCGATCCCGGCGATGTCGATGGTGTCGCACGCGGCCGGCGCCCGCTACCACTCCCTGATCGGCGCGCCGATGCTGTCGTTCTACGACTGGTACGCCGACCTTCCGGTGGCCTCCCCGCAGGTCTTCGGGGACCAGACGGACGTACCGGAGTCGGGCGACTGGTGGGACGCCGCCTATCTGGTGATGTGGGGCTCCAACGTGCCGGTGACGCGCACCCCGGACGCGCACTGGATGGCGGAGGCCCGTTACCGCGGCCAGAAGGTCGTGGTGGTGGCGCCGGACTACGCCGACAACGCCAAGTTCGCCGACGAGTGGCTGCACCCGCACCCCGGCACCGACGGCGCGCTGGCCCTCGCCATGGGCCATGTGGTCCTCAAGGAGTTCTTCGTCGACCGGGAGACGCCGTTCTTCGCGGACTACGTACGGAAGTTCACCGACCTGCCGTTCCTGGTGACGCTCGCCGAGCGGGACGGGGCGTACGTGCCGGACAAGTTCCTGCGCGCGGCCGACATCGGGCAGGACGGCGAGGGCGCGGAGTGGAAGACGGTGGTGCTGGACGGGGCGACCGGCCGCGCGGTCGTCCCGAACGGATCCCTGGGCTTTCGCTGGACCGAGTCCGGCAAGGGCAGATGGAACCTGGAACTGGGCGAGGTGCGGCCGGACCTGACCCTGTACGGCAGGGAGGCAGCGAGCGGCGTCGAGGTGCTGCTGCCGCGGTTCGACACCGAGGGCGGGGAGCACGGGCAGGGGCGCGGGGAGGTACTGCGGCGCGGTGTGCCGGCGACGCGGCTGGGCGGGGCGGACGGCCCGCTCGTGACGACCGTCTTCGATCTGCTGCTCGCGCACTACGGTGTCCTGCGTCCCGGTATGCCGGGCAGCTGGCCCGCCTCCTACGACGACGCGCGCACCCCGGCGACGCCCGCCTGGCAGGAGGCGCACACGTCCGTCCCGGCCGCCAAGTGCGTCAAGATCGCCCGGGAGTTCGCGCGGACCGCCGAGCGGTCCGGCGGCCGCTGCATGATCCTGATGGGCGCGGGCACCAACCACTGGTTCCACTCGGAGACGATCTACCGGTCCTTCCTGGCGCTGCTGCAGCTCACCGGCTGCCAGGGCCGCAACGGCGGCGGCTGGGCGCACTACGTCGGCCAGGAGAAGTGCCGTCCGGTGACCGGCTGGGCGACGCTGGCCGCCGCCTCGGACTGGTCCCGGCCGCCCCGGCAGATGATCGGCACGGCGTACTGGTTCCTCGGCACCGACCAGTGGCGGTACGACCGTTTCGGCGCCGACGTGCTGGCCTCGCCGCTCGGCGAGGGCAGGTTCGCGGGGATGACGGCAGCGGACTGTCTCGCCCTGTCGGCCCGCTCGGGCTGGATGCCGTCGTACCCGACCTTCGACCGCAACCCGCTGCGGCTCGGCGAGGCGTTCGGCGACCCGGTGGCGAGGGCGGTGGCCGAACTGCGGGCGGGAACACTCAAGTTCGCCTGCGAGGACCCGGACGCGCCGGAGAACTGGCCGCGGGTGCTCACGCTGTGGCGGGCCAACCTGCTCGGCTCCTCGGCGAAGGGCGCCGAGTACTTCACGAAGCACCTGCTCGGCACCCACTCCTCGCTGCGCGCCGAGGAGGCCGCTCCCGGCGAACGGCCCCGTGACGTGACCTGGCGGGACCCGGCCCCGGAGGGCAAGCTCGACCTGCTGCTGTCGCTGGACTTCCGGCAGACCTCCTCCACGCTGCTGTCGGACGTGGTGCTGCCCGCGGCCACCTGGTACGAGAAGCACGACCTGTCCTCCACGGACATGCACCCCTATGTGCACGCCTTCGCCCCGGCCGTGGACCCGCCCTGGCAGGCCCGCACCGACTTCGACACGTTCAAGGCGCTCGCCGAGAAGCTGAGCGAGCTGGCCGTGGACCATCTGGGCGTGTGCCGGGACCTGGTGGCCACCCCGCTCCAGCACGACACCCCGGGCGAGACCGCCCAGCCCGGCGGGGTGGTCCTGGACTGGCGGCGCGGCGACTGCGACCCGGTGCCCGGCAGCACGCTGCCGAACCTGAAGGTCGTGGAGCGCGACTACACGGCGGTCGGCGCCCGGTTCGCCGCGCTCGGCCCGCTGGTGGAGGAACTCGGGCTGCCGGCCAAGGGGATCGTGCTCACACCGGACGTAGAGGTGACACGGCTGCGGCAGCTGAACGGGGCGGTGCGCGGTGGTCCGGCCGACGGCCGCCCGTCCCTGGACACGGCTGTGAAGGCGGCCAACGCGATCCTGGCCCTGTCCGGCACCACCAACGGACGGCTGGCCACCCAGGGGTTCCGCACCCTCGAGGAGCGCACCGGGCAGGAGATGGCGCAGTTGGCCGCCGAACACGAGGGCAGGCGGGTCACGTACGCCGACACACAGGCGGCGCCGGTGCCGGTGATCACGTCCCCGGAGTGGTCGGGCAGCGAGGCGGGCGGGCGCCGGTACACCGCGTTCACGCTGAACACCGAGCACAGCAAGCCGTGGCACACGCTCACCGGGCGCCAGCACTTCTTCCTCGACCACGACTGGATACACGAACTCGGCGAGGCGCTGCCGGTGTACCGGCCGCCGCTGGACATGCACAGACTGTTCGGCGAGCCGCGGCTCGGCCCGCACGGGCAGCGGGAGGTGACGGTGCGTTACCTCACCCCGCACAACAAGTGGTCGATCCACTCCGAGTACCAGGACAACCTGTTCATGCTGGCCCTGTCCCGGGGTGGGCAGAGCATCTGGATGTCCCCGCAGGACGCCGACGCCATCGGGGTGCGGGACGACGACTGGATCGAGGCGGTCAACCGCAACGGCGTGGTCGTGGCCCGCGCGATCGTCTCCCACCGCATGCCGGCCGGCACCGTGTACATGCACCACGCGCAGGAGCGAACGGTGAACGTGCCCCGGACGGAGACCACCGGGAAGCGCGGCGGCATCCACAACTCGCTGACCCGGCTGCTCCTCAAGCCGTCCCATCTGGTCGGCGGCTACGCCCAGCTCTCCTGGGCGTTCAACTACCTGGGGCCGACCGGCAACCAGCGCGACGAGGTGACGGTGATCCGCCGTCGCGGCCAGGAGGTGGAGTTCTGATGCGTCCGATGGCCCAGATCGCGATGGTGATGAACCTCGACAAGTGCATCGGCTGCCACACCTGTTCCGTCACCTGCAAGCAGACGTGGACCAACCGGCGCGGCATGGAGTACGTCTGGTTCAACAACGTCGAGACCCGGCCGGGGCAGGGCTATCCGCGCCGCTACGAGGACCAGGAGAAGTGGCGCGGCGGCTGGGAGCTGAACCGGCGCGGGTCCCTGAGGCCGAAGGCGGGCGGCCGGGTGCGCAAGCTCGCCGGGATCTTCTCCAACCCCCGGCTCCCGGAGATCAAGGACTACTACGAGCCCTGGACCTACGACTACCGGAACCTCACCGACGCGCCCCTCGGCGACGACTACCCGGTCGCGCGGCCGGTGTCGTCCCTCGACGGCAGGCCGATGAGGATCGAGTGGTCCTCGAACTGGGACGACAACCTCGGCGGCGCCCCCGACCACGCCGACCTCGACCCCATGGTCCAGCGCACCAGACAACGGGCCGCGGAGAAGGTTCGGTTCGCCTACGAGCAGACCTTCATGTTCTATCTGCCACGCATCTGCGAGCACTGCCTGAACCCGTCGTGCGTGGCCTCCTGCCCGTCGGGGGCGATGTACAAGCGGGCCGAGGACGGCATCGTGCTGGTGGACCAGGACCGCTGCCGGGGCTGGCGGATGTGCGTGACCGGATGCCCGTACAAGAAGGTGTACTTCAACCACTCCACCGGCAAGGCCGAGAAGTGCACCCTGTGCTATCCGCGCATCGAGGTGGGCCTGCCGACGGTCTGCTCGGAGACCTGCGTGGGCCGGCTGCGCTACCTGGGGGTGATCCTCTACGACGCCGACCGGGTGACCCGGGCCGCTTCGGTGCGCGAGGAACAGGATCTGTACGAAGCCCAGTTGGGCGTCTTCCTCGACCCCGAGGACCCCGAGGTGCGGCGCGCCTGCGAGGCGGCGGGCATCGCGCACGACTGGATCGAGGCCGCGGGCCGCTCCCCCGTGCACGCGCTGATCAGCAGGTACCGGGTGGCGCTGCCGCTGCATCCCGAGTACCGGACGATGCCGATGGTCTGGTACATCCCGCCGCTGTCCCCGGTGGTGGACGCGCTCACCGAGACCGGGCACGACGGGGAGGACGCGCAGAACCTGTTCGGCGCGATCGACACCCTGCGTATCCCGCTGGAGTACCTGGCGGAGCTGTTCACCGCGGGCGACACCGGGCCGGTGCGGGCCTCGCTGGAGAAGCTCGCCGCGATGCGCTCCCACATGCGCTCGATCAACCTCGGTGAGGAGCCGGACGGCGCGGTCGCCGCCGCGGTCGGCATGCGGGCGTCCGAGATCGAGGAGATGTACAGGCTGCTCGCGATCGCCAAGTACGAGGACCGGTACGTCATCCCGACCGCCGCCGTCGGCGACGCACGCCGGCTGGAGGAGTCGGCGCTGCCCCAGGGGTGCAGTCTCGAGTACCCGGGCGGGCCCGGCATGGGCGGTGACGGCCCGTTCGGACAGGACTCCGGGCGCAGGTTGCTGCCGCTGGTGTCCGTGGAGAACCGCCACCGGCTGCACAAGCGGCAGACCTCGGACGACCCGGCCGACGCGAAGGAGACCTGATGCCCTCGGACGCGGTGCTCTACCAGGCGGCGGCACTCTGCCTGACCTATCCGGACGACGACTTCTTCGCCCGGTTGCCGCTGCTGCGCGAAGCCGCCCCGCAGCTGCGGTCGTTCACCGGCCGCGCGGCCGTCACCCCGCGGCAGGAGCTGGCCGCGCACTATGCGCAGGTCTTCGACTTCGAGAGCCGGCACAGCCTGTACCTGAGCTGGTGGCGCGACGGCGACACCAGGCGACGGGGCATGTCCCTGGTCCGTTTCAAGGACGTCTACCGGGAGCACGGGCTCGAGTTCAGCGGTGAGGAGCTGCCCGACTTCCTGCCGGCGGTCCTGGAGTTCACCGCCCGCACCGGCAACACCGATCTGCTCATCGAGCACCGCGAGGCCCTGGAGCAGCTGCGCTCCCGGCTGACCGAGTACGGCACTCCCTACGCGGGGGTTCTGGACGCGGTGTGCGCCACGCTGCCGACGGCGGCCGGCGGGGTGCGCCCATGAGCACGCTCCTGTGGGGCGCCCTGCCCTACATCGCCTTCGCCCTGCTGGTCGCCGGCCTCGTCTGGCGGCACCGCTACGACAAGTACGGCTGGACGACGCGCTCCTCGCAGGTGTACGAGTCGAAGCTGCTGAACATCGCCTCTCCCGCGTTCCACTACGGCATCCTGTTCGTGCTCGCCGGGCATCTGGTGGGCCTGTTCGTGCCGGCGTCCTGGACGGACGCGATGGGCGTGAGCGAGCACACGTACCACCTGTTCTCGCTGTACGGCGGGACGGCGGCCGGACTGCTGACGGTCGCCGGGATCCTGCTGCTCGTCTACCGCCGCCGGACCCGCTCCCCGGTGTTCCGGGCCACCACGGTCAACGACAAGGTCATGTACGTCGTCCTGCTCGGGGCGATCGTGCTGGGCATGGTCGCCAAGCTCGCTCACGTCTCCGGCGACGGGTACGACTACCGGCGGACGATCGCGCCGTGGGCGCGCAGCCTGTTCACGCTCCGGCCGAGGACGGACCTGATGGCGGGCGTGCCGGTGCTGTACCAGGCGCACGCGGTGATCGGCATGCTGCTGATCGCGCTCGTGCCGTACAGCCGGCTGGTGCACATGTTCAGCGCTCCGGTGCAGTATCTGTTCCGGCCGTACGTCGTGTACCGGACACGGGATCCGGGGCAGCTGGGTCCGCGGCCGGAGCGACGCGGCTGGGAGACGCCCCGCCGCTGAGCGCACCGCCCGCGGCCACCGCCCCTGGCCCTAGGCCGCCCCGCCCTTCTCCTCCCTTTCGTCGTCCACGATCTCCGCGTCCACCACGCCCTCGTCGTCCGGTGCGCCCTGCTCCCCGGCCGCGCCGGCCGACGCGTCCGGACCGCCGGAGGCCGAGGGCTGGGCCTGGCTGTACATCGCCTGGCCCATCTTCTGGCTGACCGTGGCGAGCTTCTCGGCTCCCGTGCGCAGGGCGGTGGTCTCGGCGTTCTGCTCGAGCAGCGTCTTTAGTTCCGTGACGGCCGTCTCCACCTCGGTGCGGGTGTCGGCGGGCACCCGGTCCCGGTTGTCGGCCAGGAACCTCTCGGTCTGGTAGACGAGTTGTTCGGCCTGGTTGCGGGTCTCGGCGGACTCGCGGCGTTTGCGGTCCTCCTCGGCGTACTGCTCGGCCTCCCGCATCATGCGGTCGATGTCGTCCTTGGGCAGCGCGGAGCCGCCGGTGACGGTCATCTTCTGTTCCCGGCCGGTCGCGAGGTCCTTCGCGGAGACGTGCATGATGCCGTTGGCGTCGATGTCGAAGGCCACCTCGATCTGCGGCACCCCGCGCGGGGCCGGCGGCAGGCCGGTGAGGTCGAAGACGCCGAGCTTCTTGTTGTAGGCGGCGATCTCGCGTTCGCCCTGGTAGACCTGGATGCCGACCGAGGGCTGGTTGTCGGTGGCGGTGGTGAAGATCTCCGAACGGCGCGTCGGGATCGTGGTGTTGCGTTCGATCAGTTTGGTCATGATGCCGCCCTTGGTCTCGATGCCCAGGGACAGCGGGGTGACGTCCAGCAGCAGCACGTCCTTGACGTCGCCGCGGATGACGCCGGCCTGGAGGGCGGCGCCGACGGCGACCACCTCGTCGGGGTTGACGCCCTTGTGCGGGTCCTTGCCGGTGAGTTCCTTGACCAGGTCGGTGACGGCGGGCATCCGGGTCGAGCCGCCGACCAGGATGACGTGGTCGATCGCGGCCAGCTGCACACCGGCGTCCTTGACCGCCTGGTGGAAGGGCTTCTTGCAGCGGTCCAGCAGGTCCGCCGTCAGCTCCTGGAACTGGGCGCGGGTCAGCTTCTCCTCCAGGTGCAGCGGACCCTCGGCGGAGGCGGTGATGTAGGGCAGGTTGATCGAGGTCTCCGAGGAGGAGGACAGTTCGATCTTGGCCTTCTCGGCGGCCTCCCGCAGCCGCTGCACCGCCATCTTGTCGGCCGCGAGGTCGATGCCGTACTGCCCCTTGAACCGCTTGACCAGGTGCTCGACGACCCGCTGGTCCCAGTCGTCGCCGCCGAGGCGGGTGTCGCCGTTGGTGGCCTTCACCTCGATGACGCCGTCGCCGATCTCCAGCAGGGACACGTCGAAGGTGCCGCCCCCGAGGTCGAAGACCAGGACGGTCTGCTCCTCACCGCGGTCCAGGCCGTAGGCGAGGGCGGCCGCGGTCGGCTCGTTGATGATCCTGAGCACCTTCAGGCCGGCGATCTCCCCGGCCTCCTTGGTGGCCTGCCGCTGGGCGTCGTCGAAGTACGCGGGTACGGTGATCACCGCGTCCGTGACGTCCTCGCCGAGGTAGGCCTCCGCGTCCCGCTTGAGCTTCTGCAGCACCCGCGCCGACAGCTCCTGGGCGCGCAGCCGGGTGCCGTCGACGGAGCCCTGCTCGGGGAAGCGCCAGTCCGGATCGCCCATGTGCCGCTTCACCGAGCGCGCGGTGCGCTCGACGTTCGTCACGGCCTGCCGTTTGGCGACCTCGCCGACCAGCACCTCGCCGTTCTTCGCGAACGCCACCACCGAGGGTGTGGTCCGCGCACCCTCCGCATTGGCGACGACCGTGGGCTCGCCGCCCTCCAGCACGGCCACCACCGAGTTCGTCGTTCCGAGATCGATCCCGACCGCACGTGCCATGGTCCGTCCCCTTCCGCCCGGGCGCCTTCGGCACTTCCAGCACAGGACGTGCCAGCGGCGCTGTCAATGCACGGGTTCCCGGGAAACGGCGATGCCGCGCCCCCGGCGGGGACGCGGCACGCGAATGACGTACGAGCGTCAGGCCAGCTCGGCCGTCAGAGTGATGGTCGTACCGGTCAGGGCCTGGCTGACCGGGCAGTTCTTCTTGGCGTCCTCGGCCGCCGAGGCGAAGCCGTCCGCGTCCAGGCCGGGCACCTCGCCGCGCACGGTGAGGTGGATGCCGGTGATGCCCTCGCCGGGCTGGAAGGTGACGTCCGCCTTGGTCTCCAGCCGGGTGGGCGGCGTGCCGGCGCCGGCCAGGGCGTGCGACAGGGCCATGGAGAAGCAGCTGGAGTGGGCTGCGGCGATCAGCTCCTCGGGGCTGGTCCTGCCGTTCGCGTCCTGGGCGCGCGAGGCCCACGTGACCGGCTGTCGGCCGATGCCGGAGGAGTCGAAGTTGACGACGCCGTTGCCCTCGAGCAGGTTGCCTTCCCAGACGGTGTGCGCGGTGCGCGTGGTAGCCACGATGGTTCCTTTCGCGAGTGGTCCCGTTTCCGGACTCCCTGTCCCTATCCGATCACATCCGGGCTCATCGCACTCTGAAGACCGGCCCACGCGGAGTGAACGGGAGGTGACTTCCATGCGGGATCAGATAGGCGTGCTCCCGGCGCACCCGTAGCACGTCGCACCAGCCGTCGGTGATGACCAGCACCGGAGCGCCGGGCGGGAAGTCCTCCGCACGGTGCAGCAGGTCGATGCCGGGCTGCAGGACCGTACCGCCGCGCCCGTGCACCCGTACCCGGGCGGCGATCTCGGTCACCGGCAGATAGCCGGCGTCGTGCGGGGCGGAGTCGCAGAACACCACGCGGGCGGCCGGTACGTCCCGGGCCTCGGCGTAGGAGGCGATCGCGCCGAGGGCCTTGCCGAGCAGGGTGCGGCTCATCGAGCCGGAGGTGTCGAGGACCACGCCGAAGGTGCAGCGGGCGATCTCCTCCGGCGGGTACCAGCGGCCGGCGCGCGGGATGTCCGGGGTGGCGGCCTGGCGGCGGGCGGGCCGGGCGAAGGACCGTACGGGCTCCGGGCGCGGCACGAACTCGTCGAACCAGCGCGCGAGTTGCGCGTCCCAGGGCAGCGGCGGGTGGCTGAGCGCGCGGATCTCCTCGACCAGGCCGCCGGGCAGGAAGCCGCGTTCCTGTGCCTGGTGCAGGTCCAGGCCGCGGCTGAGGCCGCGGCGGTAGAACTCGTCCAGGTCGACGTAGTCGCCGGGCGGGCGCAGCGGGGCGCCGAGGACGTCGCCGGTGCCCTTGCCGCGCAGGGTCGCGAGGCGCCGCATGCGGCGCAGGTCGCCGGCGATGCGGTCGTAGACCTCCTCGGCGGACAGGCCGGCCAGTTCCGGGTCGTGCAGCAGGCCCTCCGGCATGGCGCCGACCTGCATCTCGACCAGCCAGCCGTTGACGACGTAGTCGCAGGCGACGTTGAACAGGTAGGGGTCGCGGGGGCCGCAGCGGTCACCGTGCCGCAGGGCGGCGTGCAGCATCTCGTGGCCGAGGATGAACCGCCACTCCTCGTCCTCGAAGGTGCGCAGCGGGTTGACGTAGATCTCGCCGGCCGCGGGGTTCACGGCGGCGATCTGGATGCCGTGGGCGCGGGCGAGTTCGGCGTCGGCGACGAGGGTGATGCCGGCCGCGATGCCGCCGAGCAGCGGGTAGGAGGAGACGAACCAGCCGAGGGCCTGCTGCCAGGGGCGCTGTGCGGTCTGCTCGCCGTCCAGGGAGTGCCGGCGCCCGCCGGCCATGTCCATCGCGGCGGACACGGTGCGGGTCAGGGCGGTGGCGAAGGCGAGCTGCCGGTCCGGGATCGGGCCCTGCCAGGCCAGCCATTCGGTGAGCACCTGGTCGGGTGCGCCGGCCGCGGTGCCGCAGTGCTCGTAGGCGGGCGGCAGGCCGTGGGCCCGCCAGCGCGCGGCGAGCCGCTCCTCGTCCCCGTCGGGGTAGCTCGCGGGCAGGTCCTCGGGAGTGGTGCCGACGGGGAAGCCGAGCAGGAAGCGGTTGACGACGACGCAGCGGGCGGCGAGGTCGTAGCGGTCTGGCTGCTCGCGCCGGCCCTTGGCGGCCGGGACGTGTCCGAAGCCGATGTGCAGGGCGGCGTGCGCGAGGGCCCACGCCCAGGCGCCGGGCTCGGCGAGCCGGTCGGGGTGGGCGTGCACCGTGGCGTCGGAGTCGACGACGAGCAGGCCGTCGTGCGGGGCGAGGGCGCAGGTCTCGCTGCGGCAGGCGCCGAAGCCGACCGCGGCGAGCGCCGGGTTGGCCCGGACCAGCCGCATCCCCTCGGCGAACGCCTCCCCGGCGAGGTCGCGCTTCTTCTTCGGCCCGGTGCGGCTCACCGCCGCGCCTCCACCAGACGCGGCATGTCGCGGGCGGCCTCGACCAGGAACCACGAGGGCAGAACGGGGTTGCCGTCCGCGTCGGAGGCGATGACGGTCTGGGCGACCTCGACGGAGATCTCGGCGAGCTGCACCAGCAGCGACTTGGCGCGGTAGGCGATCTGCCGGCCGTTCGCCGACATGTGCTCCTTGCTGACGGGCAGTTCCTTCACGAGCCGGCCGCGGAAGGACTCGGCGAGGTAGTACAGCAGGTCGCGGTCCTGCGGGCGGTGCGGCCAGCGGGCGTCGCCCTTGAGGATCGCCTCGATCCCGTACCGGCTGCGGACGACCTTGACGTAGCCGCAGAAGGCGGTGGCGTGCGCGGGGGTGAGCGTGCCGTGCGCGAGGACGGTCAGCGTCGGCTCGTCGAGGTCGGACCCGAAGGAGTGCAGGGCGTCGGAGAGCATGTGCCAGGAGCGGGGCGTGGAGAACGGCTCCTCGGTCTTGGGGGGCTTGGACCACAGGTGGTCGGGCCGGTCGGTGAGGTGGTCCAGGATCCACGGGTGGATGCCGTTGCCCGCGGCCCAGGCGAGCCAGTCCGTGGCGGAGGCCTCCAGGTGCACGTGGGCGAGCCGGTTGACCAGGGCGGAGGCGATGGGCCGGGCGAGGGCGTTGTCCGTGGCGCGGTTGCCGGCGCCGATCACGATGGAGCCCTCGGGCAGCTCGTAGTTCCCGATGCGGCGGTCGAGGATGAGGGAGTAGAACGCCTTCTGCACGTCCGGGGTGGCCGCGTTCAGCTCGTCCAGGAACAGGCAGTACGGCTCGTCCCGGGCGATCGTCTCCGGCGGGCAGAACACCGAGCGTCCGTCGCGTATCTGGGGCACGCCGATCAGGTCCTCGGGGGCGAGCTGGGTGCCCAGCAGACTCACGCACTCCAGGCCGAGCGAGGCGGCGAACTCCCGCACCAGGGAGGACTTTCCGATGCCGGGGGCGCCCCACAGGAAGACCGGCCGGACGGTGGCGAGCCCGAGCAGCAGCTCGGGCAGACGGGCGGGAGTGACCGTGACGGCAGCCTGCAAGGCCGGGTTCCCTTCTCTGCGCCTGAACCGGCGCCGCTCTCGCGTACGTGGTTGCTCGCCGTCGAGGTTCTCAACCGACGGTTGCGGCCGTCACGTGATTTTTCTGCACGGCCCGGCGCTGGGAGCCTCCACGCTCAGGCGGCCTGCTCCTCCTCGGCCTCCGTACCGATCGGCACCTGCGGTCCGTTCGTCTCGCGCAGCCAGCGGCGCAGTACGCGGTGCACGTCTTCGGCGCCGACCGGTTCCGCGCCGTCCTCGGCGGGCGGGGACAGGGTGAGCGGGGAGAGCAGGAAGGGGCGGGACTGGGCGCCGCCGAGGCCACCGTGGGAGCCGATCTGCTCCTCGAAGGCGAGCACCTCCCCGTCGGCGGGGTCGTGGGCGGAGTTGACCATGATGTCGGCGGTGTGCGGGAAGGCGTGGGTGCGGCGGACGGCGTCGGCGGCGCCGGGGCCGAAGCGGGCCAGCGGGCCGGGCTCCTCGTCCAGCCTGCCCAGCGGGATCTCGGTGCCGTACGGACCGAGCAGTACGCCGTCGTGCGCCTCGCTGCGCACCAGCAGGAAGCCGATGCCGGGGTGGTTGGCGAGGGTGGTGAGCAGGGCGGGGTGGCGGGCGTCGATCTCCTCCTTGGACATGCGGTGCGGCACGTCCGGGAAGGAGACCAGGCCCAGGTTGCCGGAGGCCAGCACGATCGGCTCCGAGCCACGGGCGGGCCGGTGCTCCTCGCCCTTCTCCTCCACGGGCCGGCGCAGGGCCGCCCGGACGGCGGCGCGGGCCTCGGCGCCGCTGCGGGTGCGCTCGGCCCGGCGGGGCACGGGCAGTCCGCAGCCGGCCCGCACGAGATCGGCGAGGGTGAGGCCGTAGCGGGCGTGGAAGGTCTCGCCGGGGCTCTGGCCGTGGTCGGACAGGACGACGATCCGGTAGGGGCGCGGGGCGTGTTCGGCGGCCTTCTCGACGAGGGCGAGGGACCGGTCGAGGCGCTGCAGGACCTTCTCGGCGTCCCGGCTGTGCGGCCCGGAGTGGTGGGCGACCTCGTCGTAGGCGACGAGGTCGGCGTAGACGGCGGTGCGGCCGGCGAGGAGGTCGCCCATCACGGCGGTGACCACGACGTCCCGTTCCACGACGGTGGCGAAGGCGCGCACGAAGGGGTAGAGGCCGCCGCGGCCCACCCGGGGCCGCTGTCTTCGGACGCGGGCCCGGGTGGACTGGCCGATCTCGCGGGCGACCTCGGCGACGAAGGACAGGGCGGTGCGCACCGCGTTGGCGGGGTCGGAGAAGTAGGCGAAGTAACCGGCGCGGGACCGGTTCTCCCGGCCGCGGCGGCGGGTGGCGATGGACAGCACCAGGGCCTGTTCGCCGGCTCCGCCGCCGAACAGGTTGCCGCGGCTGGCTCCGTCGACGGTGAGCAGGCCGTCGTCGCCCGTGCGCAGGACGGCGCGGCGCTGCAGTTCGGCGGCGCTCGTCGGGCGGTTGCACACCATCACCTCGTCCCGGTCCTTCTCGTACCAGCGGAAGGCGGGCACGTCGAAGGTGCTGCCGTGCAGGATGCCGAGCTGGCTGGCCCCGGTCTGGCTGGACCAGTCGGTGTGCCAGGGGGTTAGCAGGTGGGTCGGTTCTGCGCCGTCGCCGGGCGCGAGCCAGCGGGCGACCGTCGGCAGCAGGCCCTTGCGGACGGCGTCGGTGAGGACGTCGTGGCCGACGCCGTCGAGCTGGACGCAGACCAGGCCGGGCGTGGCCGGGCAGGGCGGCCCCGCTCCGCGGCGCCGGTCGGCGAGGCGCAGGAGACGGCGGCGATACGCGTCGTCGTCGCGTACGGCGAGGGCGCCGCCGGTGGCCGAGGCGACGGCGGACATCACGGCGGCCACGATGACGGCGGTCTCCGGAGCCGCCTCGCTCTGCCCGGAGGGGTTGAGGCGCAACGCGAGCAGCAGCAGGGAGCCGTTGAGGAAGAACACCAGCAGACCGAGGACCAGGGCGGGCACGAGCAGCAGCAGCCGTACCAGGAGCGGCCACACCACGGCCGAGAGCACACCGAAGGCGCCGGCGCCGCACGCGGCGGTGATGGCTATCCGGGTGGCGCTGTCGCCGGCCGCGGACTGGAGCCTGAAGTCGGGCAGGAGGCCGGCGAGGAGGAGCATGGTGACCGTGGAGACCGCCCACACCGTGACGCTCCGCCCGATCTGACTGGCAACCCGCCGCCACCACACGCCCGTACACCTCACGTCCCGGCCCGCTCGCTCACGGCGCCCGTCCTCCACCTTGTCACACGGGGCGGAACCCGCCCTGTCGGACCGGAGGGCGTCACCGCCCGTCGTAGCCGGCCGTCGGCATCGACAGCCTGCGGTGCACCCGTGCCTTCATCTGCGCGTCGTACGACGGCTCGGCCCGCCCCACCGTCTCCACGCGCACCCCGCGCCGCGCGCACTCGGCGGTGAACTCCTCCACCGAGGACAGGGCGCGCTCCAGCACGCGCCGGCTGGGTGCGACGAACACGTCCACGCCGGGCCGGACCCCGTCCCACAGCGCGCAGTGATCGAAACGCAGCCCGCCGACGAGAAGTTCCCGTACGACCACGTAGCCGTGCTCCGCCGCCCACCGGGCACACATGGCGTGCTGGCTGCGGGAGTCCACGAGGAAGGGGTCGGACTCCAGTTCCTCCAGGGGCGTCAGGCTCGCGATGGCGGTGACCCGCACCGGCGCGAGCCCGCCGGAGGCACCCCGCAGCTGTCCCATGGCGTCCCCCTCACCTCCGGGTTTCGCCGCCGACCATACTCCTGCCCGTAGGCTTCGGGGAGTCGCGCGAAGGAGGCGAAGAAGGTGCCGGTGGAGATCACCTGGTGGGGTCACGCCACCTGCACGCTCCAGGACTCGAACACACGGGTGCTCACCGATCCGCTGTTCGCCCGCCGGCTCGCGCATCTGCGCCGCCGCCGGGGCGCCGTGCCGCCCACCGAGGCCCACCGCGCGGACGTGGCGGTCGTCTCCCATCTGCACGCCGATCATCTGCACCTGCCCTCGCTGGCCGCCCTCGCACCGGGCACGCGCCTGCTCGTGCCCCGGGGCGCACCACGGGCGGTACCCGGGCTGCGCCGGCTGCGGCGGCTGCGGATCACCGAGGTCGCCCCGGGGGACGCGGTCCGGGTCGGGGACCTGCTGGTCCGCGCGGTGCCCGCGCGGCACGACGGGCGCCGGCTGCCGGTCGGCCCGCACCGCTCCCCCGCGCTCGGGTATGTCGTCGAGGGGGAGGCGCGCACCTACTTCGCCGGGGACACGGGGCTGTTCGACACCATGGCGGAGCGGGTCGGGCCGGTGGACGTGGCACTGCTACCGGTGGGCGGCTGGGGACCGTACCTGGGTGAGGGGCACCTGGACGCGGGGCGGGCGGCCCGGGCGCTGGCCCTGCTGGCTCCGCGGGTCGCGGTGCCGGTGCACTACGGGACGTACTGGCCGATCGGCATGGACGCGATCCGCCCGCACGAGTTCCACGCGCCGGGCGAGGAGTTCGTACGCCTGGCGGCCGCCACCGCGCCGCAGGTGGCCGTGCACCGGCTCGGGCACGGGGAGAGTGTGCGGCTGGAGGTCGCGCGGTGAGATGGTTGCCCGCCCTGACGCTGGCCGCCGCTTCGACGTCCACGGTGCCGCCGGAGTCCACGCAGCAGGCACTCGGTTATCCCTCGCTGTTCCTGCTGGTGCTGATCGGGGCGCTGGTGCCGGTCGTGCCGACCGGGGCGCTGGTGAGTTCGGCCGCGGTGGTGGCGTTCCATCAGACGGCTCCGTTCCCCCTGATTCTGGTCTTCGTGACGGCTTCGCTGGCGGCCTTCCTCGGGGACGCGGCGCTGTACTGGCTGGGGCGGCGCGGGCTGCGGTCGAAGAACGGCTCGCGGTGGCTGGAGGCGATCCGGTCCCGGGCGCCGGAGGAGCGGCTCGAGCAGGCGCAGCAGAAGCTGGGCGAGCACGGGGTCGCCGTGCTGGTGCTGTCCCGGCTGGTCCCCGCGGGGCGAATACCGGTCATGCTGGCTTGTCTGCTGGCCGAGTGGCCGCTGCGGCGCTTCAGCAGGGGCAACCTGCCCGCCTGTCTGGCCTGGGCGTTGACGTACCAGGTCATCGGGATTCTGGGCGGTTCCCTGTTCCCGGAGCCGTGGCAGGGCGTGCTGGCGGCGGTTGGGCTGACCGTGGTGATCAGCGCGGTTCCGAGTGTGGTGCGGCGGGTTTCGCGATAGCGCCCTCGGGGTTCCCCGTACCCCTGAAGGGAGTTCGGTCCAGCACCTTCGAGCCGCCGACCGGCAGGTCCCACAGGTCCTCGCGCTCGAGGCCCGCCTCCTCCCAGGCCGCCCTCGCCCGGGTGAGCGGTTCCAGGACCGGCTCGGCCGAGAGGACGAACGTGCCCCAGTGCATCGGGGCCATCCTGCGCGCGCCCAGGTCCAGCGTGGCCCGGACCGCCTCCTCCGGGTCGCAGTGGACGTCGCTGAGCCACCAGCGGGGGTCGTAGGCGCCGATGGGCATGAGGGCGAGGTCGATGCCGGGGTAGCGGCGGCCGATGCGGGAGAACCAGTGGCCGTAGCCGGTGTCGCCGGCGAAGTAGAGGCGCTGCCCGTCGGGTGCGGTGAGGACCCAGCCGCCCCAGAGACTGTGGCAGGTGTCGGTGAGGGTGCGCTTGGACCAGTGGTGGGCGGGCACGAAGTCGAAGCGGACGCCGGACAGTTCGGCGCCCTCCCACCAGTCCAGCTCGGTGACGCGGGTGAACCGGCGCCGCCGGAACCAGCCGGCGAGGCCGGCCGGCGCGAACACGGGGGTGTCGCGCGGAAGTCGGCGCAGCGTGGGCGCGTCCAGGTGGTCGTAGTGGTTGTGGCTGATGGCGACCGCGTCGACGCGCGGCAGGGATTCCCACGGGACGCCGACGGGGGTGATGCGGGCCGGGGTGCCGAGGATGCGGCGGGACCACACCGGGTCGGTGAGGACGGTCAGGCCGCCCACCTGGACGATCCAACTGGCGTGCCCCGCCCAGGTGACGGCGAGTGTGCCGATGCCGGTACGGGGCACCGCTGCGGGTGCGCAGGGGAGCCGGGCGATGTCGGCGAGGCCCTCGGGGCCGGGGCGTACGGCGCCCTCTCGGGCGAAGCGGGCGAGGGCCTTGAGGCCGGGCAGGGGCGCGGTGAGCCGGTCGTGGAAGGTCCGTGGCCAGACGCGGTGTTCACCCAGCGGGCGGGGCTCGGCCAGCGGTGGGAAAGGCGGAGCGAGGGGAGCCGGTGCCGTGGGGGCACCGGCTTCGTGGCTGGTCGTGGTCGTGGTGGCGGACCCGGGCTCATGCGTCTGCTGCGTCATCGAGGAGGCTCCCGTCGCTGAGCGTCGTCGCGGAGATCGTCGAAGGCCGACCTCAAGGACATCAACGCGCGTTGCACGTGTGGCAGTTCCAACGGTGAGGGTGACGTGAGACATTCCGTGCGTTCCTCGTCCGTGTCGCCCAGCAGGGGTCCCGTGGCGAGTCGTATGCGCAGCGCCCCGAGGTCGTCGCCGAAGCGGTGGCCGCCGGGCGCGGGCATGCCGAGCCGGGCGGAGAGGAAGTCCTCCAGTTCCTGGGCGTCGCCGACGCCCTGCTCGGCGAGCGCTTCGCGCAGCGGGCCGAGGTCGGCGTACAGGTGGCGCCCTGCCTGCGGCGGCCGGGCGAGCGCGCCGGCCGCGACGACCGCGCCGTGCGCGGCGGCGGCCACGCGCGCGTGCAGGCGTACGGCGGCCTCGCGGCGCTCGGCGACGGGCTCGGGTTCGTCGAGGGCGTATCCGGCCGCGGCGGCGACCGGTGCGGCGATCCGGGCGCCGAGCGCGGTGAGGATGTCGAGCACGCGCGCGTGGAGGTGCGCCCCCTCCGCTCCTGAGGGGAAGCGGGCCACGGCGGCGGGCCAGCCGGCCGGCAGCAGGGCGCCGGCCAGGTCGGTGACGACGGTGACCCGGTCGGGCAGCATCTCGGCGGGGCTGAGCAGGACGGTCTCGCGCGGGGCGTGCAGGGTGTCGCGCCAGGTCTCGTCGCTGACCAGGTGCAGGCCCTCGGCGGCGGCCGCCTCGACGGTCTCGTGCAGCAGCTCGGGCGGGGCGACGGTGGCGGTGGGGTCGTCGGCGACGGACAGCACCAGCAGCCGGGGATCCCCGCCCTCGGCACGGACCCGCCGGACGGTCTCCAGCAGGGCGTACGGGTCGGGGACGCCGCCGCCCTCGGCCGGTGTCGGCACGTGGAAGACGGGTTTGCCGAGCAGCCGGGCGTAGGGCGCCCACCAGGCGGCGCAAGGGCGGGGCACGAGCACGTCACCGCCGTCGCCGGAGAGCGCGGCGGTCAGGGCGAGCAGCAGCGCGGGGGCGCCGGGGCCGACGGCCACCCGGTCGGGGGCGCAGGACAGCCCGCGCCGGGTCCAGTAGCCGCAGGCCGCCTCCAGCAGGGCGGGGGCGCCGCCGACGGGCTGGGCCTCGGCGCGGGTCGCCGCGGCTGCGAGGTGGGCGGAGAGTTCGGGGAGGACGGGCAGGCCGTCGCCGGGCAGCGGCGGCCCGTAGCGGACGGGGCCGTGGCCCTCAGGATCCGTCCGCCGCATGTCCGCCTCCGCGCAGTCCGTGATGCCGTGTGGTGTTCCCGTCCGGGCCGTGCTGTCCTCTTCGGCTGCAGTTGTGGTGCCGGCTGCGTGGCTGGTGGTCACGGTGCCTGCTGGTGATGCCCTCGGGATGGTGTGTACCCGGCGGACGGCCCTCCATGGCCCATGGTCCGATTTGCTCAGCTTGTTGGGATTTTCCCGATGCGTCCCGCCCCGGCCGCCCGTCAGCCGGACGCGGCCCTCCTGCGGCCGTACAGCCGGTGGGCGGCGCCCGCGCAGGCGGCGACGATCAGCACCCCGCCGGCGACCAGCGCAGGCACCGAGTCGGTGAAGGCGCCGCCCTCCCCGGCGTCGACCCCGTTCTGCACGGTCGCCGGGGAGCAGTCGGCCCCGGCGTCGCGGCAACCGTGCCCGCCGGAGCAGGTCGTGCCGTGGGAGTCCCCCGCCGCACACTCCTGACCGTCCTCGTGGCACTGCCCGGACTCCCGGCACTGTGCGGACCCGTCGCTGCAGGTCCGCGAGCCGTTCTCGCACTCCGTGCCCTGACTCTGGCCTTGGTTCTCGACCTGGTCCTGATCCTCCCCCTGGCCCTGGTCCTGGTCCTCCCCCTGCCCGGTCGCCTGTCCCTGCGCCGACTGCGACTCCTTGGCCAGGCCGGGCGTGTCTCCGTCGCCCTGGGTGGGCGTCGCGGCCTCCGCCTGGTCCGGAACCAGTCCGGGCGTCTCCCCCTGGTCCGGAACCACTCCCGGCGTCTCCCCCTGGTCCGGAACCACTCCCGGCGTCTCCCCCTGGTCCGGAACCACTCCCGGCGTCTCCCCCTGGTCCGGGACCACTCCCGGCGTCTCCCCCTGGTCCGGGACCAGCCCGGACACACCCCCCTCCACCTGCCCCTGCTCCTGACCCTCGCGGCATGCCCCCGCCCCGTCCGCGGAAGCCGCCCCCGTGGCGTCGAGGGACTCCGTTGGCTGCCCGGCGAGGGGGGCGCAGGACGCGGACGCGGTGGGCGTGGCGCCGGGCCGGGCGGTACCGGGGCTCGCCGCGGCCGCGGAGTGCGCGGAAGCGGGGGGCCCGGGGGGGGAGGAAGCGGTCCCAGAAAGGGAAGTGACGGAAAGGGGACGAGAGGGGT
>NZ_JBWKFL010000001.1:134812-158752 GCF_056434305.1 Streptomyces sp. NPDC044061
GGTGCCCCCCCCCCCCCCCCCCCTCCCCTCCCCCCCCCCCCCCCCCCCCCCCCCCCCCCCCCCCCCCCCCCCCCCCCCCCCCCCCCCCCCGGGCCCGGGTATGACGAGCGCGGCCCCGGCCAGGACGGTGACGGACAGGGCACGAGCGGTGCGGCGCATGTGGCGGGCTCCTCGGCGGTACGGCGGAGACGACGACCGGCGCTGCGGCCGCGGGACACGGCTGTCGTGCCCCGGGGCCTGTCCGGCAGGCCCTCGCTGCCATGACAGCCCGTCGGGCGCCGCACCGCGCGCGGCCGGACCCCATTCGCGGGACGCGAACGGCCTAACGGGTGACCCCGGGACGCGGTCGCCGAGCGTCCCGCGACGGACGCCGCCGGCCCGGTGCGCAGGTTTTCCACACCCCGTGCCGGTGACTCGGTAGGTGCTGACCGGATCGTTCGCTTCGCACTGCACCGGGGAGGTCCCTCCATGAGCATCAAGGTCTCCGACCACATCCTCGAACGCCTGCGCGCCTGGGGCGTTGAACAGGTCTTCGCCTATCCCGGGGACGGCATCAACGGGCTGCTCGCCGCCTGGGGGCGGGCCGAGGACCAGCCGCGCTTCATCCAGTCACGGCACGAGGAGATGTCCGCCTTCGAGGCAGTCGGCTACGCGAAGTTCAGCGGCCGGCTCGGGGTGTGCGCGGCGACCTCCGGACCGGGCGCGATCCACCTGCTGAACGGCCTGTACGACGCCAAGCTGGACCATGTGCCGGTGCTCGCGATCGTGGGCCAGACGAACCGGACCGCGATGGGCGGCTCCTACCAGCAGGAGGTGGACCTGCACACGCTGTTCAAGGACGTCGCCTCGGAGTTCGTCGAGACGGTGATGGTGCCCGAGCAGCTGCCCAACGTGCTGGACCGGGCGATCCGCACGGCCTACGCCCGGCGCTGCCCGACCGCGCTGATCATCCCCGGCGATGTGCAGGAGCTGGAGTACTCGGCGCCGACGCACGAGTTCAAGATGGTGCCCTCCAGCCTGGGCATGAGCGACTACACGGCGGTCCCGTCGGACGAGGCGCTGCGCCGGGCGGCGGACGTGCTGAACGCCGGCGACAAGCCGGCCATCCTGGTCGGCCAGGGTGCCGCGGGGGCGGTCGTGGAGGTGCAGGAGATCGCCGAGCTGCTCGGCGCGGGCGTCGCGAAGGCGCTGCTCGGCAAGGACGTCCTCAGCGACGAGCTGCCGTACGTCACCGGGCCGATCGGGCTGCTGGGCAGCAGGCCGTCGTACGAGCTGATGCGGGACTGCGACACGCTGCTGACCATCGGCTCCTCGTTCCCGTACACGCAGTTCATGCCGGACTTCGGCAAGGCGCGCGCGGTGCAGATCGACATCGACCCGCACATGGTCGGCATGCGCTACCCCTACGAGGTGAACCTCGTCGGCGACGCGCGATCGACCCTGCGGCGGCTGATCCCGCTGCTGGAGACCGACCGCGGCGGACGCGAGTGGTACGACACCGTGTGCGCGAACGTGAAACGCTGGCACGACACGATGGAGCGGCGGGCCGGCCTGGCGGCCGACCCGATCAACCCCGAGTACGTGACCCGGGCGCTGGACCCGCTGCTGCCGGACAACGCGATCCTGACCTCCGACTCCGGTTCCGTCGCGAACTGGTACGCCCGGCACATCACCATGCGGCCGGGCATGCGCGGCTCGCTCTCCGGGACGCTGGCGACGATGGGCCCGGGGGTGCCGTACGCGATCGGCGCGAAGTTCGCGCACCCGGACCGGCCGGTGATCGCGCTGGTCGGCGACGGCGCGATGCAGATGAACGGCCTCGCGGAGATGATCACCGCGGCCAAGTACCGGGACCGCTGGTCGGATCCCCGGCTGGTGGTGGGCGTGTGGAACAACCGGGACCTCAACCAGGTGACCTGGGAGATGCGCGCGATGGAGGGCTCTCCCTCCTTCCTGCCGTCCCAGGAGATCCCGGACGTGCAGTACGCGGCGTTCGCCCGTTCGCTGGGACTGACCGGGGTCCGGGTGGAGAAGCCCGAGGACGTCGAGGCGGGCTGGCGGGCGGCCCTGGACGCCGACGGACCGGCCGTGATCGAGTTCCTCACCGACCCGGCCGTGCCGCCGATCCCGCCGCACGCCACCTGGGAGCAGATGGAGGCGACCGCCGCGTCGATCCTCAAGGGCGACGCGGACCGCGGCTCGATGATCAAGCAGGGGCTGAAGGCGAAGGTGCAGGAGTTCCTGCCGAGCCGGGACAAGCGCCACTGACGAAAGGCCGGGCCACGGCCACGGTCAGGTCGTCAGTCTTTCCCAGGGGGTGATTCCCCAACGCATCGTGTGGTGCGCCCCCGGTTCAAGGGCGACGACCGAGTCACCGGTCGCGAAGGCGTTGGGCGGGCACGACATCGGTTCGACGGCGACCGCACGACGCCGCTCCGCTTCCGGGAGCGTGTCGCCGGTGTAGATCTGCAGGTAGTTCGTGCCTTCGCCGAGCCAGAGATCCGTGCCGTGCCCGCCGGAGGGGTGAGCGAGGCGGACCACCGCCCGTCCGTGCGCGTCTCGCCGCAGAGAGCCGAACGGTGTGTCCAGTGGCTCGCCGCCGACGGCCCGTGCGGTACGGAAGTCGTAGGGCGTGCCGGAAACCGGCTCCTGCGCCACCGGAAGGCCCGTCTCGTCGGTGCGCAGCCAGGTATCGGCCGGCACGGTCAGCAGCGCCTCGTCGATCGTCGCGGTGCCGACGGTGAGGTAGGGGTGCTGGCCGATGCCGTACGGCGCGGCGTCCTCCCCTTGGTTCCACGAGGTCACAGCCACCTCCAGGCCCTCGTCGCCCAGGGCGTACTCCGCCCGGACCCGGAGGTGGAACGGGTAGCCCGGCTGCGGCCACACACGGGTCTCGAGCACGGCCCGGTTCCCGTCCGACTCGGTCACTTGCCATGAGGTCCAGCGGAGGAGTCCGTGGATGGCGTTCCCGTGCTCCGGCTCGGTCAGGGGCAGTTGCAGGTTCTGCGTGCCCCATCGATAGCGTCCGCCGCTGATGCGGTTCGGCCAGGGCACGAGGATCTGGCCGCGACCTCCGGTGATCCGGTCCCCGGCGCCGAACCCGTCGAGCACCTGCCGGTCTCCCACGGCGTAGGACCGCAGTCCCGCGCCGAGTTCCACCACGACCGCGACATGGTCCCGGTGTCGCAGTGTCACCTGACGTCCGGACCGGCTCTCGTACACGTGTCGAGAGTGCGAGCAGTCGGTGGGCGGAGCAAGCGGGACACGCACCGTCTGCCGAACTCACCCACCGGAGTCGCCCGATCATCGGCATCGTCTCGCTCACCGAGGCACCCGCGGGTTGCCCGGAGTGCGGGGGATGTGCTCGCGGAATAGGCTTTCGAGAGGAACGACAGGTTCTCTGGGCGGTTCTCCAGGGAACGCCAATCGCCTTGTCGGCGAAGATGATTTCTCTCTGCGGAGACCCGACGAGCGCCGTGCTCCCCCTCGCATCCCCCAGGGGCGGGAAGAGCCGCATCCTTGATCTCGCGAGGCCGGCCCCGCGCTTCGCGCGCCGGCGCGGCACCGGCTTCCGGGTCCGCAGTTCCCTGTGGAGGTCGGGATGCGAGTTGTCGTTGATCTTTCCCGATGCGAGGGGTACGCGCAGTGCGCGTTCCTGGCTCCGGACGCGTTCCGGATGCACGGCGAGGAAGCGCTGATGTACGACCCGAGCCCCGACGACGCCCGGCGCGAACAGGTGCTGCGCGCCGCGGCGGCCTGCCCGGTCCAGGCGATCCTGGTCGACCAGCTGGAGGGACGGGACGTACCGGCGGAGGCGTCGACGTCATGACCAGTGCCGACACGCTGCGCGCGTTCAAGCGTGACGGCCGGATCGTGGTCGTCGGGGCGTCACTGGCGGGGCTGCGGGCCGCGGAGGCGCTGCGCGCCGAGGGCTTCACCGGATCATTGACCATGATCGGTGACGAGTCGGCCGAGCCCTACGACCGGCCACCTCTGTCCAAGCAGGTACTGACCGGGTGGATACCGGCCGACGGCACCACGCTGCCGCGGCGTCGTGACATCGATGCGGAGTGGCTGCTGGGCGTGCCCGCCAGTGGACTGGACCTGGCGGCCAATCAGGTGCGGCTGGCCGACGGGCGCGAGGTTCCCTTCGACCGGGTGCTGATCTCCACCGGGGTGCGGGCCCGCCCCTGGTTCGTCGAGAGCGAGGCAGCTCTGGACGGCGTGTTCGTCGTGCGTACGCGCGAGCACGCCGAGGGTCTGCAGCGGGCCCTCGCCGACGGGCCTTCCCGCGTCCTGGTCATCGGGGCGGGATTCACCGGCTCCGAGATCGCCTCCATCTGCCGCGAACGCGACATCCCGGTGACCGTCGCCGAACTCGCGCCGGCCCCCCTGGTCGGAGCGCTCGGCGCCATGATCGGTGAGATCGCGTCGGACATGCAGCGCGCTCACGGTGTCGACCTGCGCTGCGGTGTCAAGGTCACCCGGCTCGAGGGCGACGCGCAGGGGCACTTCCGCCGCGCTCACTTCGACGACGGCAGCACGATCGACGCCGACGTGGCGGTGGTGGCACTCGGGGGCATCCGCAACACCGAGTGGCTGCGGGGCTCCGGGCTGGCGGCCGGTGTCTGGGGAATCGCCTGTGACACGGGGTGCCGGGCCCTCACCCTCGACGGCCTGATCACCGACGACGTCTTCGCCGCCGGAGACGTGGCGCGCTGCCCGAATCCGGTCTACGAGTACCGGCTCATCTCGCTCGAGCACTGGGCCAACGCCGTGGAGCAGGCCGAGGTCGCCGCGCACAACATGGTCAGCGGCCAGGCGGACCGCTGGCCCCACCTGTCCGTCCCGGCTTTCTGGTCCATCCAGTTCGGCGTCAACATCAAGTCCGTCGGCGTACCGACCTTCGCCGACGAGGTCGTCGTCACCCAGGGGTCGGTGTCCGACCACCGCTTCGTGGCCGCGTACGGCTATCGAGGCCGTGTCACCGCGGCGGTGAGCTTCAACAACGCCAAGTGGCTAGACCACTACCGCCAGTTGATCGAGACGGCCGCTCCCTTCCCGCCGCCGAACCCCACGCCGGACCAGCCCGTCGACATGAAGCCGGTGCCCGTCGACTTCCCCGGCCCCCAACTGCTCGCCCAAGGCGCCACTGTGGTCGTCACCGGACACGACCCGGGTGAGCGGCGCGTCACGGCCGCTTACCAGCACCACCGGTAGGAGGGAGAGCGAGATGACCACGACCCGGACACCCGACACGCTGCACCGGATCCTCGACTACTCCTCCCGGGCCGACCCCTACCCGCTGTACGCAGAGCTGCGCGAGACGCCGGTGGCCCGGCAGGAGGACGGCAGCTACGTCATCAGCACCTATCGCGAGCTCGCAGACATACTGCACAACCCGCACCTGAGCTCCGACGTCCGCAATCTGTCGCATCCGATGCCCACAGCCGCGGGAGCGACCACGCCGTCGTTCATCAACATCGACCCGCCCGAGCACGACCGCCTGCGGCGCATGGCGATGCGCCACTTCGGCCCCCCGCACACCCCGGGGCTGGTGACCGGCCTGGAGCCCGACCTGACCGCCACCGTCGGCGGTCTGATCGACGACTTCGCGGGCAAGGAGCAGATCGACGTCGTCGACGACTTCGCCTACCCGTTCCCCGTCACCGTGATCTGCCACCTGCTCGGCGTGCCGCGCGAGGACGAACCGAGGTTCCGCGTGTGGGTGAACGACATCATCGAATCGATCGACTACGACCCGAAGACCGACCCGAAGGAAAAACTGGACAACGGGCTGCAGGCCCGCAAGGACCTGGAGCGATACCTCGGCGGGCTGCTGGAGCAACGCCACGGCCGGTCGGGTGACGACCTGCTGACACGGATGGCCAACGACGACGGGCCGGACGGGCGGATGGCCGACGACGACATCGTCGCCACCGCCCACCTGCTGCTGATAGCCGGCCACGAGACCACCGTCAACCTCATCACCAACGGCATGCTGACCCTGCTGCGCCACCCACAGGTGCTGCAGCGCCTGCGCGACGAACCGGGCCTGGTGGTGGCGCTGGTCGAGGAACTGCTCCGCTACGAGCCCCCGGTGCACATCATTCCCTGGCGGGCGGCGTACAGCGACATCACCGTCGCCGACACCGTCATCCCCAGGGGAGCGCAGATCATGCTGATGCTGGCGTCGGGCAGCCGCGATCCGAGCCGCTTCCACGAGCCCGACCGCTTCGACCCCGACCGGCGGGACAACCAGCACCTCGGCTTCGGCAGCGGCATCCACCTGTGCTTCGGCGGCCCGATGGCCCGGCTGGAAACCCAGATCGCCCTGACCGAGCTGGTACGCCGCCTCGACCGGCCCAAACTGGTCGCGGACCCGCCGCCGTACCGGCGCAGCCCCGTGCTTCGCGGTCCGATCCATCTGCACATCGAACAGGGCGACGGTTGACACGACAGTGACGGCATTCCGGACTCCTTCGCCTCGTCCGACGCGAAAGGCCGGTTTCCGGCCGTCGGATCCGGTGTCGGCCCTCGGGGCGCCGGGTACGCGGTGCGGACCCCGAGGAACTCCGAGGGGACCTCGAAACCCCCCGAGGAAGTGGAGGGAGACATGCAGCGAGGCAGTGACCGGCTGAACGTCCACCGGGACGACGAGATGAAGCACGAGCTGAAGGGGCTGCTCCGATCCGGGCACCCCACGCGCGTCGAGGAGTGGCACGATCCGGAGCCGGCCGCCGACGACGACCCGGAGGTCTGGAGCGGGCCGGTGGGCGGCCTGGGATCGCCGGCGTCCCTGGAACGGGTGCGGCTGGAGCTGGCCCGGAACCTGGGCCGGCACGCGTTCCCGGCGACCGCCGCGGAGGTGGCCCGGACCCTGCGCCGCGGCAACGCGCCCGGCACGCTCGTCGACGCGGTGGCCCGGCTGCCGCGCTCCGAGCGCTACACCAACGTCCAGCAGCTGGCCGAGGCGCTGGCGGGCGGCGAGTGAGCCGGGGCCAGGCCGCGGAGATCGCCGCGACAGGCACCACCGTCGACGTCGGGGAGGCCACCACTCGGTTTCTGCTGTACGGGCTGCTGCCCGGCTGGTTCGCGCCCGGTCTGGCGGACTGGGCGCTGCACCGGCGTACCCGGATCGAGGACACGGCGGGGACGAAGGAGTCCCTGATCCACTCCCTGATGATGGCCGAGGTGGGCGTGCCGATCGCACTGACCCTGCGCTACGAGGTCAACCCGTTGCTGCTGACCGTGCAGCTCGGCGCGGCGGCGGTGCACGAGGCGACGGCACTGTGGGACGTCCGCACCGCCGTGGACAGCGACCGCGAGGTCAAGCCGCTGGAGCAGCACATCCACAGCTTTCTGGAGGCACTGCCGTTCGGCGCGCTGATCTCGCTGATGTGCCTGCACTCCGACCAGGTGCGGTCGCTGCTGCGGCGCGGGGGCGGTGATGCGGACGCCTGGCGCCTGGTGCCGCGCCGGCGCCCGCTGTCGCCCGGCTATCTGGCCGGCATCGGCCTCGCGATCGGCGCCTGCGTGCTCCTGCCGTACGGCGAGGAGCTGCTGCGCTGCCGGCGCGCGGCCGGGGCGAGGAAGCGGCGTGCGCGGCCGGGAAGGCCGCCGGGCGCGCCGGGGAAGGAAAGTGAGAAGTCATGCGAATCGCGTTTCTGGTGGCACCCGAGGGCGTCGAGCAGGTCGAGCTGACCGAGCCGTGGAAGGCGGCCGAATCGGCCGGCCACGAGCCGGTGCTGGTGTCGACGCGGTCGGGGAAGATCCAGGCGTTCAACCATCTCGACAAGGCGGACACGTTCCCGGTGGACGAGGTGGTCGGTGAGGCGTCGGCGAAGGCGTTCGGCGGGCTGGTCCTGCCGGGCGGGGTGGCCAATCCGGACTTTCTGCGGATGGACGAGAAGGCCGTGGCGTTCGTCAAGGACTTCTTCGAACAGGGCCGCCCGGTCGCCGCGATCTGCCACGCACCGTGGACGCTGGTGGAGGCCGACGTCGTACGGGGGCGGGTGCTGACGTCGTGGCCGAGCCTGCGCACGGACATCCGCAACGCGGGCGGCACCTGGGTGGACGAGCGGGTGAAGATCTGCGACCACGGCTCCAACCAGCTCGTCACCAGCCGTAAACCGGATGATCTCAAGGCGTTCTGCGACACGTTCGTGCACGTGTTCGCGGGGGAGCCGGGCTGACCGACCGGCCCGCACCCTGCCGGGGCCGGCCCGCGGTGACGCGGGCCGGCCCTTTGCGTGGGGTCGCCTCAGGTGCCCGGAGTCGCCGCCTCGCCGCAGCCACGCTCACGGGCGCCCTCGCGGGTGCGGCCCGCGCTGACCAGCCGGCGCGGGTTGCGGCGCAGGTACTCGCCCTCGAGCTGCGCCATGCGCTCGTTGTGGGCCCGCAGCGCGTCGTTCGAGCCGTACAGGAGGGTGTCGTGGCGCGTGCGGTGGATCGTCTCCAGCTCTTTCATGAGCTGCTGGTCGTCCAGTCGGCTGGGGTCGACTCCGGTCATGGTGTTCCCCGCTCGTCGTGTTCGTGTATGCGGTTCGGGTACCCGCCCGGCATGCACTGCCCCCGAGCGTTTTCCGGGAGGGAGCCATGGAGCTCGCGTTCCTGAACCCACTGTACGAACATCCCGGTCCCTGGGCCTCCGCATAACCTCGGCACCGGGCGCGGACGGCGGCACGTGCCGCCGTCGTGACCCCGGCGGGGCTACCGGGCCCGTTCCACGCGGCGTTCGTCCCAGACGGGCTCCGGTGTCTCGCGGACCCGGCCGTCGCTGCCGAAGACCAGGAAGCGGTCGAAGGAGCGGGCGAACCAGCGGTCGTGGGTGACCGCGAGGACCGTGCCGTCGAAGGCCTCCAGACCCTCCTGGAGGGCCTCGGCGGACTCCAGGTCGAGGTTGTCGGTCGGTTCGTCCAGCAGCAGTGCGGTGGCCCCCTGGAGTTCCAGCAGCAGGATCTGGAAGCGGGCCTGCTGGCCGCCGGAGAGCCGGTCGAAGTGCTGTTCGGCCTGGCCGGTCAGCTCGTAGCGGCGCAGCCGGGACATGGCCGCGCCCCGGTCCTGGGAGTGCTCCTTCCACAGGATGTCGAGCAGGGTACGGCCCCGCAGCTCGGGGTGGGCATGGGTCTGGGCGAAGTGGCCGGGAACGACCCGCGCGCCGAGCTTCCACGCCCCGCTGTGCGCCACCTCCTCGCCAGCCAGCAGCCGCAGGAAGTGCGACTTGCCCGAGCCGTTGGAGCCGAGGACGGCGACCCGTTCGCCGTAGAAGACCTCCAGGTCGAAGGGCTGCATCAGGCCGGTCAGTTCCAGGCCCGCGCAGGTGACGGCCCGCACGCCGGTGCGGCCGCCCTTCAGGCGCATGGTGATGTCCTGCTCGCGCGGCGGCTCGGGCGGCGGGCCCACCTCCTCGAACTTGCGCAGGCGGGTCTGTGCGGCCTGGTAGCGGGAGGCCATCTCGTGGCTGACGGCGGCGGCCTGGCGCAGATTCAGTACGAGCTTCTTCAGCTGGGCGTGCTTCTCGTCCCAGCGGCGGCGCAACTCCTCGAAGCGGGCGAAGCGTTCGCGGCGGGCCTCGTGGTAGGTGGCGAAGCCGGCGCCGTGCACCCAGGCGTCGGCGCCGGCCGGGCCGGGCTCCACGGAGACGATCTTCTCGGCGGCGCGGGCGAGGAGTTCACGGTCGTGGGAGACGAACAGGACCGTCTTGCGGGTCTCCCGCAGCTGCTGTTCCAGCCACCGCTTGCCGGGGACGTCCAGGTAGTTGTCCGGCTCGTCGAGCAGCAGCACCTCGTCGGTGCCGCGCAGCAGCGCCTCCAGGACGAGGCGTTTCTGCTCGCCGCCGGAGAGGGTGCGCACCTGCCGCCACTGCGCCCGCTCGTAGGGCATGCCGAGCGCTGCCGTGGTGCACATGTCCCACAGGGTCTCGGCCTCGTAGCCGCGTGCCTCCGCCCAGTCGGAGAGGGCCTGGGCGTATCGCAGCTGGGCCGCCTCGTCGTCGACCGTCATGATGGCGTGCTCGGCCGCGTCCACGGCTGCCGCCGCCTCCCGGATGCGGGGCGGGGCGGCTGAGACGAGCAGGTCGCGTACGGTCGTCTCGTCCCGTACGGAGCCCACGAACTGGCGCATCACGCCGAGGCCGCCGCTGACGGTGACCGTGCCGCCGTGCGGTTTCAGCTCCCCGGAGATCAGCCGGAGCAGGGTGGTCTTGCCCGCGCCGTTGGGGCCGACCAGGGCGACGGCGGCGCCCTCGCCGACCCGGAAGGAGACATCGCCGAGCAGCGTCCTCCCGTCGGGGAGGTGGTACTCGAGGTGCGCGGCTTCCAGATGTCCCATGGGGAGGCATTCTGTGCGGAGCCTGCGAGTGTGGGCAAACGCTTATCCGGCCGCGTCCACCGGTTCGCCCGCCGGGCCGCCCTCCCCCGCCGGTACGACGGTGGCACCCTCCCAGGACAGCGCCTTCCACCCGTCGCCCGGCGACCCCTCCAGGACCACCACGCCGGTGTTGCTCAGCGGGCGGGCGGCGGCGAAGGCCACGTCGACGTTGGCGGCGCGGGCGGCGGTCCACATGCGGACGGCGGCGCCGTGGCTGATCATGGCGACGGCGGCCGCGCCGCTCGCGGCGGCCTCGGCGACGACGGCGTCGTACCGGGTCAGGGCCTCCTCGCCGCTCTCCCCGCCGGGAATCCTGAGCGCGGGGTCACCGGCCGCCCACGCGAACACCGTGCGCATGTACAGCCGGCCCTCCGGGGAGTCGCCGGGCCGCATCTCAAGGTCGCCCGCGGACACCTCGCGGATGCCGGCGCGGACCAGCACCTCCAGGCCGCGGACGGCGGCCAGCGGGGCGGCGGTGAGCCGGGTGCGCAGCAGGGGTGAGGCGTAGACGGCCTCGATGTCCTCGTCGGCGAGCGCCTCGGGCAGGGCGGCGGCCTGCCGCTCGCCGAGCGGGGTCAGGCCCGGTCCCGGTGCGCCGGTGTCCAGCAGATGGTGCAGGTTGGACGGGGTCTGGCCGTGGCGGACGAGGAGCAGGCGCATCCGGGGTTCCTCCCGGGTCGGGTCAGGCCTTCGGCGTACACGGGCACAAGAAATGCCTGCTTCAGGGTAACCGCACCCCATGAGCCCAGACGTCGACCTGACCGCTGTCCCGAAGACCGGCCGGCGCACCCTGCGATGGCTGCTCGACGCCGACGCCCGGCTGTTCGAGACGGCCGCCGCACGGCACTGGCCCGGTGCCGAGCGGGTGCTGCCGCGGCTGAGCCGGAGCGCGAACCACGGGGTGCTGTGGTTCGCGGCCGCGGCCGCGATCGCCGCCAGCCGTACCCCGCGGGCCCGGCGGGCCGCCGTCCGCGGCATCGCCTCCCTGAGCCTGGCCTCCCTGACCATCAACACGCTCGGCAAGCGGTCGGTGCGCCGTGCCCGCCCGGTGCTGGATCCGGTGCCGCTGACCCGGCAGCTGAAGCGGCAGCCGATCACCACGTCCTTCCCCTCGGGTCACTCCGCCTCGGCCGCCGCCTTCGCGACCGGCGTGGCCCTGGAGTCGCCGGCCTGGGGAGCGGTGGTGGCGCCCGTGGCGTTCTCCGTGGCCATGTCCCGGGTCTACACGGGCGTGCACTTCCCGAGTGACGTGCTCGCTGGGGCGGCGCTGGGCGCGGGGGCGGCGTTCGCCGTCCGGGGCCTGGTGCCGACCCGCGCCCAGGTCACCCCGCCGCCGCGGCCGCGGGCCCGGGTGGCGGCGCTGCCCGAGGGCGACGGCCTGGTGGTCGTCGCCAACCGTGCTTCGGGCAGCTCCGACCGGGTGCGGATCCTGCGGGAGGCGCTGCCCGGGGCCGAGGTCCTGGAGTGCGAACCCGAGGACGTGCCGGCCGAGCTGGAGAAGGCGGCCGCGCGGGCGCGGGCGCTCGGGGTGTGCGGGGGCGACGGGACGGTGAACGCGGCGGCCGCGGTCGCGCTGCGGCACGAACTGCCGCTGGCGGTGCTGCCCGGAGGCACGCTCAACCACTTCGCCTACGACCTGCGTCTGGAGGACGAGCGCAAGGCGGCCGACGCCGTTCGCCGGGGCGAGGCGGTCCGGGTGGACGTTGGCCGGTTCGCCGTCGGCGACCTGGAGGGCATCTTCCTCAACACCTTCAGCCTGGGCGTCTACCCGGAGCTGGTGCGCGTACGGGAGCACTGGTCCTCCCGGATCGGCGGCTGGCCGGCCGGGGTGCTCGGCGCGCTGAAGGTGCTGCGGGCCGACCGGCATCCGCTGGAGGTCGTGCTCGGCGGGCGGCGCCGCCCGCTGTGGCTGCTGTTCGTGGGCAACGGTGTCTACCACCGGATGGGGCTCGCTCCGGGGCGCCGTACGGACCTGGCGGACGGGCTGCTGGACGTGCGGGTCGTGCACGGCAACCGCAAGCCCGCGCTGCGGCTGCTGGCAGCGGCGGCGGCCGGCCCGCTGACCCGCTCCCCGGCCCATGCGGCGGTGCAGCTGACCCGGCTGCGGCTGACCGGACTCGCCCCGGGGACGCCGCTGGCCTACGACGGCGAGGTCACCGAGGTCGGCGGTGACGTGCTGGTGGAGAAGCTGCCGGAGGCGCTGACGGTGTACCGGCCCCTCTCCTGAAGTATCCACATCCTGAAACGCGGGTCTCACATTCCGGCATGGGGGCGTACCGTTCGACGTACCGCGCCAGGGGGCCGCTCGGCCTCCCGGCCGGTCCGTCGACGAGGGGCGAAGGGGCACAGCCATGCCGAAAGCGCAGGAGACCGCCGTCTACACGCACGGGCACCACGAGTCGGTGCTGCGGTCGCACACCTGGCGGACCGCCGCCAACTCCGCGGCGTATCTGCTCGGTGTGCTCAAGCCCCACATGAGGATCCTGGACATCGGCTGCGGCCCGGGCACCATCACGGCCGACCTGGCGGAACTGGTGCCCGACGGCCATGTCAGCGGCGTCGACCACGCGCCCGGCATCCTGGACCGGGCCCGGGAGACCGCCGCCCGGCGGGGCCTGGCGAACGTGGACTTCGCGGTCGCCGACGTCCACGCCCTGGACTACCCGGACGACACGTTCTGCGTGGTCCACGCCCACCAGGTGCTCCAGCACGTAGGCGACCCGGTGCAGGCGCTGCGCGAAATGCACCGGGTGACGAGACCGGGCGGGTTCATCGCCGTCCGCGACGCCGACTACGCGGCGATGACCTGGTACCCGGCGGTGCCGGGCCTGGACGACTGGCTGGACCTGTACGAGCGCGTCGCCCGCGCCAACGGGGGCGAACCCGACGCCGGGCGCCGGCTGAAGGCCTGGGCGCTGGCCGCCGGCCTGAGCGATGTCACCGCCACCACGAGCACCTGGACGTTCGCCACACCCGAGGAGCGGGCCTGGTGGAGCGGCCTGTGGGCGGACCGCACCCTCGCCTCGGCGTACGCCGGGCGGGCCACCGAGGGCGGCCACGCGACACCGGAACTCCTGCGGGCGGTGTCCGGGGCGTGGCGCGACTGGGGTCGGCGCGAGGACGGCTGGTTCGCGGTGCTGCACGGGGAGATCCTGTGCCGCAAGGCGGCCTGAGCCCCTGAGCCGGGCTCCGGCTCGTTCGCGGGACGGCGGCGGTCGTCGGCGGGGATGCAGGAAGCAGCGGTCACTCGCGGGGAAGCAGCGGTCCCAGCGGCCCGAGGTCCAGGTTCAGGTCCTCGGGCCGCAGGCCGTAGCGCTCGCGCAGCTCCGCCATCCGCTCCTCCAGGAGCATCAGGGTGAGCCCGATCCGCTCCTCCTGCTCCTCGGTCAGCTCGCCGGTGTCGAAGCGGCGCACCGCCTGCCGCTCCATCAGCTGCCGCAGCAGCTCCACCACGGTGAGAACGAGTTTCACCAGATCGCGCTCGACCGTGTCGGGTTCCAGGTCGAGCCGGTTGCGGCCCGTCCGGTGTGTCGTCATCGGGGCTCCCCGATCCCCGGCCGGGCGGCGGGCAGCAGCTCGAAGGGCGAGGGAACCGACTCGTTCACCGAACTGATCAGCGCGTTCAGGTCGATGCGCACGAGGTCGACGTCCGCGATCCGCAACGTGATGTCGCCGGTGATGACGACCCCGCCGGCCAGCAGCCGGTCGAGCAGGTCGACCAGGGCGATCTCACGGCGTTCGACGACGGTCACGCTTCCTCCCCGCTGAACGAGTAGGCGGCCCAGGGGCCGGTGAGTTCGACACGGATTCCCGGCACCTCGTCCTTCGTACGGTCCACCATCTCCACGAACTCCTCGGAGTCCGCGCGGCGCACCAGATAGGCGGCGTTGAGCAGGTTCCGGCCCGGCAGGCCGGACAGCGCGGAGTTCTGCGGCGGGTGCAGCCGGGAATCCTCCGCGCGCGCGGAGAGCCGCTCGTGCAGCCGTTGGGCGAACGTCTCGGCGGTGCGCCATTTCTCCTCGTGCGCGTGCGTCGACTCACGCCGCCGGCGCAGATAGTCCCGCCCGCTGGCGGGTCGCGCCGCCGCGGACGGGGCGGCGGGTTCGGTGACCTCGCCCTGCTCGCTCTCCAGGTACACCTTCACGCCCCACTCGACCCGGCCCTCCAGCCGGCCGAGGATGCGCCGGAAGTCGTCCTCGCGGGCCTCGATCATCGTGCGCACCCCGCTGTCGTCCCGGAAGACCGTCGCGAGCCGGAGGGGCAGCGGGGTGGTGACGGTGGTGAGCGCGTCGATCACGCCCTGATGGGCACGGGCGGTGGCGGACAGCCAGTCGAGGTCCTCCAGGCGGGCCCGCAGCGCCTCCTCGCAGAAGTCGCTCTCCGGGACCGTGCTGACGACCGCGACCAGCCCGTGGTGGTGCAGCAGCGCGGGCGGAGCGCCCCCGATGCCCGTCAGCTCGGCCTGCAGGGGCGCACCGAGGGGGTGGCAGACGGCGTAGACGTACCGCAGTCCGGTCATGGGGCCTCCTTCGGCACACTGCCGGGTGCCAGCTCCTCGAGACGCGTCAGCCGTTCCCTGAGTTCGGCGTTCTCCCGGGTGAGCGCGTCCTGGCGGGCGCGCGAGGAGAGGGCGGGGTCGGTCTCCCACCAGTCAATGCCCATCTCCTTGGCCTTGTCGACCGAGGCGATGATGAGCCGGAGCTTGACGGTGAGCAGCTCGATGTCGAGGAGGTTGATCCTGATGTCGCCCGCGATCACGATGCCCTTGTCGAGCACGCGCTCCAGGATGTCGGCGAGGTTGGCACCGCTGCTGTGGCCGTAGGGCTCGGGAAACCGGCTGGACGGCTCGGGGAACCGGCTGGGGGTCGTCATCGACGGCTCCCGCCCCCGGCGTACTCGGGCTCCTCTTCCTCCTCGTACTCCTCGTCCTCGGCCGAGGCCTCCTCGCCGTAGGGCTCCTCGTCCTCGTCCTCTTCCTCTTCCTCCTCGTTCTCGTTCTCGTTCTCGTACTCTTCGCCCTCGGCCTCGCCTTCTTCGCCTTCTTCGCCCTCTTCTTCGTCCTCGTACGGCTCCTCGGCCTCCTCGCCCTCCTCCTCGGGCTCCTGGGACTCCTGCTCCTCCTCGGCGACCGCGTCCTCATGGCTGCGGACGACCTCGCCGTCGCGGATCTCACCGCGCCAGCCGTCCTCCGCCTCGCCCTTGAGCGTGATGAAGCGGGCGAAGTTCTTCAGGTCCAGGCGGACCCGGCGGCCCTGGGCGCGCCAGATGTTGCCGGTCTTCTCGAACAGGCCGCTCGGGTAGTACTCGATGACCAGCAGGACGCGGGTGAGGTTGTCCCCGAGCGAGTGGAAGGACACGACGCCCTTCGTACTGCCCTTGGCGCCCTCCGACGTCCACTGGATGCGGTAGTCGGGCAGCTGCTCGGTGGTGTGGGCCTTCCAGCTGCGGTTGGACCAGAAGATCTTCGCCTGCCAGTCCGACTGGGTGTCGTCGGCGCGGTTCGCGCTCTTGACGCCCTTGGCGAAGGTGCTGAAGTCCTGGTATTGCGTCCACTGGTCGTACGCCGTGCGCAGCGGCACGCCCACGTCGACGGACTCGATGATCACGGTGGGCTTGTTGCCCCCGCCGCCCTTGCGCTTGCCCTTGCCGCCCCCGAGGTTCTTCACCGCCTCCATCACGTTCTCCTTGGCGTGGGAGAAGCCGGCTCCCAGCATGGAGCGCAGCGGGCCCTGGCCCTCTGCGAGCCTGCGTCCGCCGTCGAGCGCCAGCTTCGCGAAGCCCGGGCTGTTGCCCTCGGCGATGTCGTTGAGCTTGACCGTGGTCTCCCCGAGCTTGCGGCCGAGGCCGGTCAGCAGCCGTTCGCCCTGTGCGGTCAGGTACTCCTGCACCTCCGCCTTCAGTCGGTCGGCGGCCTCGCTGTGGGCGAGATCGGTCACCGGGTTGTTCTTGGCGGCGCCCGTGGCCTTGCCGGCCGCGGACGTCGCGGATCCGAGAGTCTCCGACGTCATCGGTCATCGCCGCCCTTCGACCGCCGGGACCGGCCGCCACGGCTGCCGCCGCCGGCCGCGGCCGTCTTCTTCGCGGCCGCCTTGCGGGCCGCCGCCGTCTTCTTGGCCGGAGCCTTCGAGGCCGCCTTCTTGGCGGAGGGCTTCTTCGGCGGGGCCTTGTCGGCCGCCTTCTTGCGGGGCCGCTCCTCCTGACGGGCCTCGGAGGTGGCCTCGTCGTCGCCGTTGTCGTCCCGGCCGTCGTCCCGCGGCTCCTCCGCCGAGTCGTCGGAGCCGCCGCCGGGCACCACCCCGGAGAGCCGGTCGCGCACCTCGGTGGTACGGCCGTGCAGCCGGTCGGCGAGCGCGTTCATCTGCCGCTCGGCCATGGCCCCGGACGCGGCCTTGCCGACACCCCGCAGGTCCTCGCGCAGCTGGTCGCCTATCTCCTTGAACTGCGGGTTGTCCCGCAGCTGCTGCTGCACCAGCTCGCCCAGGGCGCGCGGGCCCAGGTTCAGCTTCTTGCCCGCCACCAGGGAGCCGACCGCCAGGGCCATTTTCATTTTCTTCGTGCGTCCCAGCAGGTATCCGGCCCCTACCGCGAGGCCGAGTGTCGTTCGATTCATGATGCCGTCCCGTCGCCAGTGGATTGGCCGGAGCGCATGCCGATCTCCAGCCGGTCGAGCAGTTCGTCCTCGAGCCGGTCGAACTCCTCCTCAGTGATCTCGCCCGCCTCCAGCTGCTCTTCGAGGCGGGCGAGTTCGGCCCGTACGGTGGCGGGGTCGTAGTAGATCCGTTCCGCCTCGTGGAGCACCTGTCTGATCGCCCACGCGCTGCCGCGCACGGGTGCGAACGGCAGGAGCAGCACCTCGCTGATCAGTCCCACGGTGTTCTCCTTCCGTTCGGGCCCGTCCGCTACTGCGCGTCGGCGGCGCCGCCGGCCGCGCTGCTCGCGGGCTCGGCGGGGCCGGGCTCGACGAAGCTGTACGGCGGCAGCGGTCCATTGACGTGCAGCTCGAGATGGGCGTGGCTCTTGCGCACCTGCTCGACGGCGGCCAGGAAGTACTCGGCGGAGCCCCGGTCGACCAGGAACGAGACGTTGAGCAGCCAGCCGGTGGACTCGGGGCCCACACTCACGGCGGCGGCCGCGGGGGACAGCAGGCTCTGGACCTCGGTGGCGTCCTCGGCCTCCTTGGCCTTGACGGCGGCCGCGACCATCTCGCCCAGGCGGATCTTGTCCTCGTAACTGCCGCCGCCGGAAAGGCGGTTGGCCTCGGCGAGGGAGCGCAGCTCCGCGCCCTCGGCCATCACGAGGTGCAGGACGGCCTCTTCGACATGGCTGGCCTTGACGTTGTACTCGACCTTGCCGTCCAGCTCCCGCAGTCGCTCCCGGTAGTGCTCCGCGCGCTCGGTGAGCACCTGGGTGACGGCGTCGTCGTCGGTCGCGACGCTGCCGAAGCGCATCGGGAGCACACAGCCGCCCGCGCCGGTCTCGGCGAGCACGTTCTGGTGCGCGAGCAGGTCCCTGCGCTTGGGGCGCAGATCCTCGGGGGCGTCACTGACCACGGCCGACAGCTCACCGGCCGTGAGCACACGCACCGTGAGGGGCGTCTCGCCCACGCCGGTCATGCCCTCCGGGAGCGCCGGGTGGGAACGTGCGGTGATCCCGTAGACGTACGTACTCACTCCTGCTCCTCCTTCCGGCGGGCCGTGGACTTGCGCGGACGCGGCCGCTCCTCGGCCTGGCCCTCGTCACGGGCCTGCTTGAAGGCGTCGGACACGGTCTGCGCGGCGCCGGACAGGGCGCCCTTGGACTTCCCGCGCGCGCCGGACTCGGTGACTTCACCGACGATCTCGGGCAGGCCCGGGCTCTTGCGCGGCCCGGCCTCGAGGTCGAGGCGGTTGCACGCCTCGGCGAAGCGCAGGTAGGTGTCGACGCTGGCCACGACGACCCGGACGTCGATCTTCAGGATCTCGATGCCGACGAGGGAGACACGCACGAAGGCGTCGATGACGAGCCCCCTGTCGAGTACGAGCTCGAGGACGTCGTAGAGGCCGCTGCTGCCGCCTCCGCCGCCGGTCTGCTGTGCCGGTACAACGGTCATGCCGGCTGCTCCTCCTTGTGAACGGTCTGATGCGCTGTGTGTCCGGGAACGCGGTCCGCGGGCGGGCGGCTTATCGGCCGCCCGGACTGCGCGCGTCGGCCCGCCCGCGCTCGTACCGGCGAACGCGCCGGTACCCGGTGAGCTGCCCCTCCGGGTCGAGGTCGACCTGGTAACTCCCCATCAGGCTCATCGTGTCCGGCACCCGGGCGAGTTCGAGGACCTCCACCTCGAGCGTCCATCCGTCCTCGGACTGCTCGAAGGAGGACACCGACTCCGGGGCGAGACCGGTGAGTTCGGCGAGTTGGGTGCGCGCCTGGCGCAGCACCTCCATGGGGGTGGGCCGCTGCTCCGCGTCCTTCTCCGTCTTGTGGTGGGACTCCTTCGTGCTCTGGGGGTCCCGTGATTCTTGTGACTGTGTGGTGTCGTCTTGTGACTCTGATGTGTTCCTTGTGTTCGACATGGCCACCTCTCCCTGCGGGTGGCCGCTCCTTCCTTGGCCAAACCTTTGTGGGGGCATGCATCCGGCACGCGGTGCGTTCGAGGTGGTCAGCGGGGTGGCGGGATCAGCCGCGCAGCTCGGCGAGCCGGCGCCGGGCGGGTCCGAGGGCGCGGCCTCGGACCGGCAGGCCGGACCAGGGGTCGGTGTGGGCCTGGTCGACGGCGTCGGCGATGGTCCAGCGGCGCGCGTCCAGGCCGGACTCGTCCAGCTGTTCCCAGGTCAGCGGCACGGCCACGGGGGCGCCGGGCAGGGCGCGGACGGTGTAGGGGGCGACAGCCGTCTGCGCGTAGGCGTTGCGCTGCACGTCGAGGTAGAGGCGGTCGCCGCGTTCGCTCTTGCGGGCCGCGGTGGTCAGCCGGTCGGGGTCCGCCGCCTCGGCGAACTCGGCGACCTCGCGGGCGAAGCCGCGTACGTCGTCGAAGTCGTGGCGTCCGTCGAGCGGGACGACGAGGTGGAGCCCGCGCGAGCCGGTGGTCATCGGCGCGCTGGGCAGGCCCAGCTCGTCCAGCAGCTCGTGGAGCCGTACGGCGGCCCGCCGGACGGCGGCGAAGTCGTCGCCGGGAGGGTCGAGGTCGAGGACGAGCCGGTCGGGGTGGTCCGGGCCGGCGGCCCGGTCGGTGCGGGAGAGCCAGCGGTGCAGGGTGACGCAGGCCTGGTCGGCGAGGTACAGCAGGGTGGCGGTGTCGTCGCACACGACGTGCGTCACCGTGCCGCCCTCCTTGGCGACCTCGGCCCGGGTGATCCAGTCCGGATAGTGCTCCGGGGTGTTCTTCTGCATGAAGCGGGGACCGTCGAGGCCGTCCGGGTGGCGCTCCAGCATCAGCGGGCGGCCCCGCAGCTGCGGCAGCAGGTACGGCGCCACGGAGTGGTAGTAGTCGGCGAGGTCGCCCTTGGTGAACTCCTTGGCGTCCCCGCCGCCCGGGAAGAGCACCTTCCCGGGCCGCTGGATCTCCACCGTGCGGCGGCCCGCGCGTATCGTCCGCGTGCCGTCGCCAGGGTCCTTGGTCATCCCACGACCGCCTCCTCGACCAGGAGCTTCGCCGCGGCCGCGATGCCCGCGGCGTCGATGCCGGCCGCGTGCAGCTGCTCGTCGGGCGCGGCCGAGCCCGGCATGGTGCGCACCGCGAGCCGGACCAGGCGCGGCACGGGGCGGCCGTCGCCGAACGCCTCCGCGACCGCGTCGCCGAGGCCGCCCTCCTCGTGGTGGTCCTCGACGGTCATCAGACAGCCGGTCTCCTCTGCGGCCCGGCGCAGGGTCTCGGCGTCGACGGGCTTGACGGAGTACAGGTCGACCACCCGGACCCGGATTCCCTGCTGCTCGAGCCGGTCGGCGGCGGCCAGCGCCTCGTGCACGGTGACCCCGGCCGCGACGACCGTCAGCCGGTCCTCCTCGCTGGAGCGCAGCACCTTGCTGCCGCCGACCGGGAACTCCTCCTCCGGGCCGTAGATCACCGGGCTCTTGCCGCGCGAGGTGCGCAGATAGCGGATGCCGTCGAGTCCGGCCATGCCCGCGACCAGCCGGGTGGTCTGGTTGGCGTCGCACGGGTAGAGCACGGTCGAGCCGTACACGGACCGGAACATCGCCAGGTCCTCCAGGCCCATCTGCGAGGGCCCGTCCTGGCCGATCTCGACGCCCGCGTGCGAGCCGACCAGGTTGAGCCCGGCACCGCTGATCGACGCCATTCGCACGAAGTCGTGGGCGCGGCTGAAGAAGGCGGCGAAGGTCGCGGCGTACGGCACCCAGCCGCGCGTCGCCATACCGACGGCCGCCGCGACGAGCTGCTGTTCGGCGATGTAGCACTCGAAGAAGCGGTCGGGGTGCTCCTTGGCGAACATCTCGGTGCGGGTGGAGTCGCCGACCTCGCCGTCCAGCGCCACCACGTCGCCGCGGGCGGTGCCGAGCGCGGCGAGCGCCTTGCCGAAGGCGTCCCGGGTGGCGACCTCCTCGCCCCGGTCGAAGCGCGGCAGCTGGATGACCTCGGTGGTGACGGAGCGGAGGGCAGCGGCGGCGGGCGGCTCTCCGACGTGGATCCGCAGCTCACGCGGGCCGCCGAGTTCGGCGATGGCCTCCTCGGCCTCGGGCAGGGGCTTGCCGTGCAGGCCCTCGCGGTCCTCGACCGCGGCGACGCCCTTGCCCTTGAGGGTGCGGGCGAGGATCACCGTGGGCTGCCCGGTCGTCGACAGCGCCTCGCCGTACGCACGGTCGATCTTGTCGATGTCGTGCCCGTCGATCTCGATGGTGTGCCAGCCGAAGGCCTGGAAGCGGCGGGCGTAGGCGTCCAGGTCGTGGCCGTGCCGGGTGGGCCCGCGCTGGCCGAGCCGGTTGACGTCCACGATCGCGACGAGGTTGTCCAGGTGCTCGTACGAGGCGTGTTCGGCGGCCTCCCACACCGAGCCCTCGGCCAGCTCGCTGTCCCCGCACAGCACCCACACGCGGTAGCCGACGCGGTCCAGCCGCTTTCCGGCGAGGGCGATGCCGACACCGACCGGCAGACCTTGGCCGAGCGAACCGGTGGCCGTCTCCACCCAGGGCAGCCTGCGCGGGGTCGGGTGCCCTTCGAGGCGGCTGCCGAGCTTGCGGAAGGTGATCAGCTCACCGTCCTCGACGGCGCCGGCCGCCTTGTAGGCGGCGTACAGCAGGGGCGAGGCGTGTCCCTTGGACAGCACGAAGCGGTCGTTGGCGGGGTGTTCGGGGCGCTCGAAGTCGTAGCGGAGGTGGTTCGCGAGCAGGACGGCCATGAGATCGGCGGCGGACATCGAGGAGGTCGGGTGCCCGGATCCCGCCGCGGCGGCGGCCCGCACGCTGTCCACGCGCAACTGCTGGCCGAATTCGGTGAGTTCGTCGGTGTTCATATGTCTCCTTCTGCCAAGTCGGTGGAGTTCCGGTGGTCCCCGGGGTCCGGCGCGTCGCCGCGCGCCACGGGGCCCGGGGCGGGGTGGTCGGGGCGCCGGGTAGGTGGCCGCTTACCGGGCGGCTCACCGCCGGGCCCGCTCCCGGAGCGTTCGCCCGCCGCTCGTGGGCCGCCCGGCACGCGGGCGATCTCCGGTGACGCCGTGTCCAGGGGCACCGACCAGGACCGCACGAGGCCCAACTGCACGCCCTGGCGCGGGAGTACGGCGTCCAGCAGCCAGTCGGCGGCGACGCGGACACGGTTGCCGGGCAGCGCGGCCAGGTGGTAGCCGCGGGTGACCACGCCGGCCGGCAGGCCGGACAGCGGGATGCCGAGCGGGTTGGCGGCGGCCCGTACGCCACCGAGGTCGACGGCGAAGCCCAGGTCGCGGTGACGGTAGGCGCGCCGCCGCCGGCCCAGGCCGAGCGAGGCGGCCACGTTCTCGCCGGCCACCCTGCCCTGCCGCCAGGCGTGCTGGGCCGTCATCGGTGTGAAGGCGCCCGGGTGCTCCAGATCCGGCACGGCCGCCGCGTCGCCGCAGGCGAATACCTCGGCGCGGCCCGGCACCCGGAGATACGGGTCGACGATCAGCCGTCCCCGCTCCAGCGGCTGCGCGACGGCCTCGACCAGTGGATCGGGCCGGACCCCGACGCACCACACCAGGGTCCGCGACTCGACGAACTCGCCGTCGGTGAGCAGTACCCCGTCACCGGTGGCCTCCTTCACGGAGGTCCCCATCCGTACGTCGACGCCGCGCGCCCGCAGCACGCGGTCGGCGGTGCGGGAGAGCCGCTCGTCCATCTCCGGCAGTACCCGCGGCGCGATGTCGAGCAGCATCCAGCGCGGCCGTGCCGCACCGGGCAGGTGCCGGCGCGCGAGGCTGTCGGTGAGCATCTGCATCTGCGCGGCCACCTCGGTGCCGGTGTAGCCCGCGCCGACCACGACGAAGGTGCAGCGCGCGGCACGGTCTGCCGGGTCGTCGGAGGCGGCGGCCAGCTCCACCTGCCGGGTGACGTGGTCGCGCAGGTACAGCGCCTCGGGCAGACCCCGGAAACCGTGCGCGTGCTCGGCGACCCCGGGGATCGGCAGCAGTTTGTTGACGCTGCCGACGGCCAGCACCAGCCGGTCGTAGCCGAGGCGGCCGGTGCCGCCCTCGGGGTCGGTGTAGTGCACGGTGCGCCCGTCCAGGTCGACGCGGCCGGCCTCGCCGAGCACCAGCCGCACCCGGCGCAGGGTGCCGGGCAGCGACACGGTGACCCTGCGGGCCTCCAGGATCCCGGCGGACACCTGGGGCAGCAGGGGCAGGTACAGGAAGTAGTCGGTGGGGTTGAGCAGCGTGATGTGGGCTCGGCCCCGGGTCACGCGGGCGAGGGTGCGGGCAGCCCGGTACCCGGCGAAACCGGCGCCGACGATCACGACACGTGGTCGACTCACGGTGTGCCTCCGGCGGTGTGGCTCTCCCAGGTGTTCCGCGTAACCGGCGCCGGGCCACCCAAACGCCGTGCCGCTCACCCGGACGCCGTGCCGGGCCCGCGTTTCGCCCGATCCGCGGGGGTCACCCGGCCCGGGACCCCGGCAGTCCCGACCCCGACCGTTCGGTCGCGCGGATGGTTTCCCCCATGCCCGAGCACGGCTGCTTCCTGTCCTGCGAGGAGCACGGCCCGGCCGGACCGATCGAACAGGCCCGCATGGCCGAACAGGCCGGCTTCCAGGCGTTGTGGATCTCCGGCCACTGTCACCCGTGGAACGACGCGCAGGGGCGGATCCCGTTCGTCCGGTCGGTGATCGGCGCACTGTCGGAGCCGGTCTCACTGCCCATCGAGACGGCCGTGACCTGCCCGACCGTACGCATCCACCCGGCGGTGCCGGCGCAGGCCGCGGCGACCAGCGCGGTGCACGGGGGTCTTCGACTTCTACCGCTCGAAGGTGCTGCCGCGGTTCGGCGGGTAGGGCAGCTCGGCGGGTGGCCGAGGGGGGGGGGGGGGGGGGGGGGCGGGCCGCCGGGCGCGCAGGCGTGGGGCTCGTGGGGTGGGGGGGGGGGGTAGGTCGGATCCCAACGTACGGAGGGGGGGGTGGGGGGGGTTTGTGGA
>NZ_JBWKFL010000001.1:158762-226403 GCF_056434305.1 Streptomyces sp. NPDC044061
CCAAGGCGGGGGAAGGGGGTTCTCCGCCTCCCCCCATCGAAGGTGCCGCCCGTGTTGCGGGGGGTAGAGCGCCTCGTCGGGTGTCCGGGGGGCGCGGCCCCCCCCCCCCCCGCCCCTCGGGCGTCACGTCGGGCCGTCAGGCCCGGTGGTGGGGGCCCTCCGGGTCCATGTCCGGGCGGGGCGGGGTGTTGGTCGGCATCGGCGGGTACGGCATGCCCAGGCCGCCGGGCGGGGCGACCGGTGGGGTTCCGCCCATGGTGCCGCTCGCGGCCGCGCCGTGGGGGTGTTTCGGGCGGGCGGCGCCGCGCAGCAGGTAGGCGAGCACGCCCAGGATCGCCGCGGTGATCAGCGCGGCCGCCCAGCCGGGCAGGCCCGCCGCGAGGCCCAGGCCGAGGGCGAGCGCGACCGCGCCGCCCGCGTACAGGGCGACGGCGCCCGAGGCGGCGTAGAGCATGGCCGTGCGGCGCTGCTTGCGGCTCTGCTCGCGCAGTTCCTCGCGTACCGTCTCGCGCGCCACCTGTGCCAGCTCTTCGACGAGGTGCTTGTCCAGATGTTCCAGGTGATCAGAACGGTCCATGAACTGCGGGTACCCGCTGGGCACGGTGGGTAACAGAGTCGGCCGGGGGCCGTGGCCTGTGCGCGTCGGATCGCCCCAACTAGGCTCGTGCGCATGGAGATTCTGGGCGCCTCACTGCGCATCTGCGTCGACGACCTCGAAGCCGCGGTCCCCTTCTACGAGCGTCTCGCGGGCGGCAGAGCGCTCCGGTTCGAACGCGGTGGTGTCCAGGTCGCCGCGATCGGCTCCTTCCTGCTGATGAGCGGTCCCGAGTCCGAACTGGAGGTGCTGCGCAAGGTGGCGGCCACGATCGCCGTGAAGGACGTGGACGAGGCCCACCGGCTGCTGACCGACCTGGGCGCCCGGATCATCGCGGGACCCGTGCCGACGCCGGTGGGCCGGAACCTGCTCGCGATGCACCCGGACGGCGCGATCTTCGAGTACGTCGACCACGGGGGCTGACCGGCCCACGGCTCATGGCGTGTCCGGGCGCATCCGGAAGTCGTGGCGGGCGGGCAGCGGCTCGTCGGTGAGCCGGGCCCACAGCCGGCCGATCACGTCGTCGCCCTCCCGCAGGTCCGCCACCTCGATGTCCGTGTCGAAGACGGCCCGGGCCTCGGCGCGACGCCCCTCGGCGAGCAGCAGTTCCGCCTCCAGCAGCCGGAACCGGCCACGTCGGCGGACTGCGGGCAGCAGCCGTTCCCACACGGCGCGGGCGTCGGCCGTCCGCCGGACCCGCAGCAGCGCCTGCAGGGTCTCGCGGCCGAGGGCGGCCACGGCGGCCGTCCAGGTCTCGCCGTCGTCCCGCCGTTCGCGGCACAGGTCCTCGAAGGCCTCCGCGTACCGGTCGGCGGCTCGCTCGTGGTGGCCCGACTCCTGGTCGGCGACGCCCAGGCAGCGCAGCAGCGGCCACAGTGACGGGGCGAGCGGGAGGGCCCGTTCCCAGCTGCGGACGGCCTGGGCGCGGTCGCCGGCGTGCCACTGGGCGATGCCGAGGTGGTACTCGGTGTGCGGGGTGGCGGGCGCGGTCTCCAGCATGTCCCGCCAGTGCGGCGCTACGAGCGTCTCGTGGGGCGGGCGGACCCGGCGCGGCTCGGGCAGGGTGCCGGTGCGCAGCAGCTCGCGCCAGGGCGCCTGCGCATCCCCGAGGGTGGACTCGGGAAACGGCGTGCCGGCCAGCTTCCAGTCGGCGCGCAGCACTTCGAGCGCGCCCCAGCCGGAGCCGGTGGCGAGGATCTCGCCGGGTTCGGTGTCGGCGTGCGGCTTCCAGGCCGCGTGGGCCTCGTCGACGCGGGCGCGGGGCAGCGCCTCCGCGAGCCGCTCCTCGGCCTCCCGGACGACCGCCGTCCACTCCCCCTCGCGGGGTGCGTCGAGCGGGCCGTACGCCTCCAGCCAGGACACCTCGCTCTCCGGCTCCAGCCGGACGTGTTCCAGCTGGGTGCGGGCGAGTCCGGCCTGGATCTCGCAGTAGCCGCCGGTGCCGGGCCCGGTCAGCCACTCCTGCCAGCGCCGGCCGCCGGGCCCGCTGCCCCACACGAAGAGCTTGCGGCCGCGCAGCACGTCGGTGGAGGTCTGCGCCAGACCGTGCCCGGCCGCGTCCAGCGCTGCGATCCAACGGCGCCTGCCGTCCGGCACCTCGTAGAAGTAGTCGGCGGCGTAGGGGCTGTTGCGGGGGTGGGTGCGGTCGACGCCGTCGTACGACGGGACGGGCACCCGGCGCAGGCGGCGTTCGTAGCCGAAGTGCCAGGCATCCTCGGCGGGGGCGAGTACCCGTACGTCCTCGGGCACGGCGATGTTGGACCACCAGTACGTGGGCACCGGGCGCTCGTGCGGATTGCGGACGCGGACGCCGGCGAGGAGGAAGTCGGAGCCCTCGGGGAGCCACAGGTCGACCTGGAAGGGCAGGTCGCGCAGCCGTTCCCACTCCCACAGGCGCAGCATCTCGCCGCCGTCCGGGGCGGGGACACGGGCCGCGTGCAGGGGTGCGCAGGAGAGGGTGGTGTGGCCGGTGGCGCCGATGTTCCATTCGATGCCGCCGGAGTACCAGGCGCCGTTGAGGGCGAAGTCGGCCGGCTGGAACACCGGGTTGCGGTAGAGGAGTTCGCGCTCGGTGGGCAGGTGGACGAGGGAGGCGACGCGACCGCCGAGGCCGGGCAGGACGGTGGCGCGCAGCCGGTCGTTCTCGATCACGAGCGCGTCGACGGCCCGGGGTTCGCGGGTTCTGCCGTACCCGTCACGGACGCGGACCGGCAGCAGGCTGTGCAGCGGCTCCAGGCCGAGCTGCCGGGCCATGTCGCGGGGGAAGTCGTCGCGGTCCCGGTCGTCGAGGCGGTGGAGTTCGTCGAGCGGGCGGAGCGGGGGCAGGGGGTTGTCGGGGCCCAACCGCGCGGCGGGCAGGGTCAGTACCTCACGTCGGATCCTCGTCACGACGACCATGGAACCCGGCGCTCGTCCGGTCGGCCAGGGTGGCTGCCGGTCAGGATTACGCAAAGGCGTCCACGACCACGTCCGCGAGCAGCGCGCCCGCCGTGCCGTCCGGGTCGAGGTCGGGGTCGTAGATGGTGACGTTGAGGCCGGCGCACCGCGGGGAGGCGAGCAGGGGCCGCAGCAGCGCGACCAGTTCCCCGGGCTGAAGGCCGTCCGGGTCGGGGCTGTCGACGGCGGGCATGACGGACGGGTCGAGGACGTCCGCGTCCAGGTGCACCCAGAAGCCGTCGAGCTGTGGCACCTCGAAGGCCTGCGCGGTGGCCCGGGCGAGGGCGTCGGCGCCCCACTCGCGGATGTCCCCGACGGTGACCACGGGGATCTTCAGCGCGGCGAGTTCGGCCCGGTCCTCCTCGAAGCAGTCCCGGATGCCGAAGAACCGCACGTCCTCGTCGCGGAGGTAGGGCCTGCGCCCTTCCAGGTCCGTCAGGTCCCGCTGCCCGCGGCCGGTGGCCAGCGCGGCCTCCTCCCCGCCGGCCGCACCGACCCGCTCGGAGTTGCCGGGGTGCCGGAAGTCGGGAGAGGCGTCGACCGCGGCCAGCCCGTAGCGGCCGAGGCGGCGCAGCGCGAGGGAGGCGCCGAGCTGGATGGAGCAGTCGCCGCCGAGGACGACGGGGAAGTCACCGGCGCGGACGTGGCGTTCGAGGCGGTCGGCGAGCTTGACGGTGTACGCGGCGAGCGCGGCCGCGTTGAAGACGCCGTCGCCCTCGCGCCAGTCGCCCCGGTCGTAGCGCGGGGGTACCACCACTCCGCCCTCCCGCGCGCCCAGCCGCTCGACGACGCGCTGTTCCCGCAGCGCCCCGGCGAGCTTGTAGCAGCCGGGCACGGTGCCGGGGACGGGTGGGCGCAGGCCGAGGTTGGAGGGGGCGTCGATCACCACGAGAGTCCGCATGCGGTCCATCCTCGCCGAGCGCACGATCAGCCGGTAGCCCTCATCTCGGCGGTCAGCGCCCAGCGTTCGTGGTCCCGCCAGGCCCCGTCGATGTAGATCATGTCCGGCGAGAAGCCCTCCAGCCGGAAGCCGGCGCCACGCGCCAGCGCGACGGAGGCCGCGTTGTCCGGCTGCGCGTTGATCTCCAGCCGGTGCAGTCCGAACGGCCCGAAGGCGTATCCGATCACCAGGTCGAGGCCCTCGCGCATCAGCCCCCGGCCGGCCGCGTGCGCGAAGACGCCGTAGCCGAGGGCGCCGCACTGGAAGCCGCCCCGGACGATGTTGTTGATGTTGATGAATCCGGCGATCTCCCCCGTGTCCCTCTCGCACACCAGGAACCCGGCCTTGGTCGGGTCCTCGATGAGAGATCCGGCGTAGGCGGCGTAACCCTCGTCGGTGTCCGGCGGGAACAGCCAGGGCCGGTGCAGGTCCTTGCTCTCCCGGGCCCGGGCGGTGAACTCGGGGCCGTCCTCGAGGGTGAAGGAGCGGATGGCCACGCGCGGGCCTTCGGCGAGGTAGCGGGGTGAGGTGTTCGGCATCCGGCCAGCCTACGCGCCGGACTCAGCGCAGCGCGGGCTCCTCCATCGTCAAGGTGGCCGCGTCCGCGTCGAGTTCGGCGGCGACTCCGAAGGGAACGGTCAACGCCCCCGCGCAGTGCCCGAATCCGAAGTCCTCGACGACGGGGACGCCGAGCGGGCCGAGCCGGTCGGTGAGCAGGGCCCGCACCCGTTCGTAGGGGTCGCACTGCTCCCAGGAGCCGAGCAGCACCCCGCTCACCCCGTCGAGCCAGCCCGCGCGCAGCAGTTGGGTGAGGTAGCGGTCCAGCCGGTAGGTCTCCTCGCCGACGTCCTCCAGGCACAGCAGCCCGCCGCGCGCCGAGGGACGGGCGTGCGGGGTGCCCAGTTCCGCGGCGAGCAGGGACAGGCAGCCGCCGAGGGTGACGCCGCGGGCCCGGCCGGGGACCAGGGCGGTGCCGCCGGAGGCGATGGTGCGGACGGTCTCCGGAGCGAACAGAGTGGCCCTCAGGTGCTCCTTGGCCCGCTCGTTCTTGACGAAGTCGATGCCCGCCGCCATCGGCCCGTGCAGGGTGACGAGCCCGAGGCGGGTGGCGAAGGCCTCGTGCAGGGCGGTGACGTCGCTGAAGCCGACGAACACCTTGGGACCGGCCGCGCGCATGGTCTCCCAGTCGAGCAGATCGATCATCCGCTGCGCGCCGTAACCGCCGCGGGCGCACAGGACCGCGTCCACGGCAGGGTCGCACCAGGCGTTCTGGAGGTCGGCGGCGCGGTCCGCGTCAGTGCCCGCCAGGTAGGCGAACTCGTCGTGCCGGTCGAGCACATGGGGGGCGACCACCGGGTCGAGGTCCCACCCGCGCAGCACGTCCAGGCCCGCCTGCAGCCGTTCCTCGGGCACCGGCCCGCTGGTGGCCACCACGGCCACGCGTGCGCCGGGGGCCAGCCGGGCGGGGCGCAGCAGTTCTCTCACGTGTTCAGCTCCAGCTTCGGGACACCGGGGACGTCCAGTGCGAACACCTGGGTGTACAGGGACAGTTCGGCCTCCAGGGCGCGCACCATCGTGTCGGCCCGCCGGAACCCGTGTCCCTCCCCCTCGAAGGTGAGGTAGGCGTGCGGCACGCCCCGGCCCTCGACCTCGGCGAGGAAGCGCTCGCACTGGGCGGGCGGGCAGATCACGTCGTCCAGGCCCTGCAGCACCAGGAAGGGCACGGTGAGCCGGTCGGCGTGCGCGGTGGGCGAGCGTTCGGCGTACCGGGCGGGCACCTCGGCGCGCGGGCCGATCAGCGACTCCAGGTACCGCGACTCGAAGTCGTGGGTCTCCCCCGGGCCCCAGGTGCCGAGGTCGAGGACGGGATAGCTGATGGTGCCGCAGGCGTAGACGTCCGTGGTGGTCAGGGAGGCCGCGGTGGTCCAGCCGCCCGCGCTGCCGCCCCGGATGGCGAGCCGGTCGGGGTCGGCGGTGCCCTCCTCGGCCAGGGCGAGGGCGACGGCCGCGCAGTCCTCGACGTCGACCACGCCCCACTGCTCGCGCAGTCGCTCGCGGTAGGCGCGGCCGTACCCGGTGGAGCCGCCGTAGTTGACCTCGGCGACCCCGATGCCGCGCGAGGTGAAGTAGGCGATCTCCAGGTCGAGGACGAGCGGAACCCGGCTGGTGGGTCCGCCGTGCGCCCAGATGACGTACGGCGGCAGCTCGCCGTCGGGGGCGGTGCGGCCGGGGTGGTGCGGCGGGTAGACGTACGCGTGCACCTCGCGTCCGTCGGGTCCGGTGAAGGTGCGGATCTGCGGCTCGGGGTAGTACGCCGGGTCGACGGGGTCCCGGTGCCGGGCGCCGACGGCCCGGGCGCGCCCGCCGCGGGTGTCCAGCTCGACCACTTCGGGGGCGGTGCGCGGGCTGGCGCCGACCGCGACGACCCGTTCGCCGTGGGCCGCGAGGGTGGACCCGAACTCGGTCCAGGGTCCGGCGGCGTCGACGACCTCACCGGATTCCGGGTCCAGGATCCCGAGCACGGTCGAGCCGCGGCCGTGCACGACCGCGACGAGCCCGTTGGCCAGCGGCGCGAACCAGCGCAGGCCGAGCTTCCACAGCGGCCCGGCGAACTCCTCCTCGCGCGGGCACAGCGGCGTGCCGTCCCGGTACAGGTTCCACCAGCCGCTGCGGTCGCTCGCGTACAGCAGACGGCCGTCGGCGGACCACTCCGCCTGGGCGACGGCCTCCTCCGGCCCGCCGGCGACCGTGCGGACCGCGTGCAGTGTGCCGTCGTCACCGACCTCGCCGACCAGCAGTTCGGTGCCGTCCCACGGCATCCGGGGGTGGTCCCAGGCGAGCCAGGCGGCCCGTCGCCCGTCGGGCGAGAGCCGGGGACCGGTGACGAACCGGTGCCCGTCGTCGGAGAGTTCGCGTACGGCGGCCCGGTCCTCGGCGGCCGAACCGTCCAGCGGAACGGCGGCGAGGACACGCCGTACGTCGCCCGGGTCCTCGCCGGTGAACTCCTCCAGGACGCACCACACCTCGCCGCGGGCGAGATCCACCTGGGGCTCCGCCCAGCGCAGGCCGTCGCCCACCGGGGAGACGGGCGTCAGCGGGCGCGGCTCGCCGCCGGGCTCGTACCGGTAGAGCCGCTGGTCGGCGAAGTGCGTGAACACGACCAGCGGCGTGCCGTCCCGGACCACCCCGGTCCAGGGCCGGCCGCCGTACTCGATGACCCGGCTGCGCACGTTCCACGGCGCGGGCAGCACCGACTCCTCCGTGCCGTCGGCCAGGCGGCGCACCAGCGCGCGGCGGCCGCCCTCGGCGGGCCGGGGCTCGGTCCACCAGATCTCGTCGCCGACGAAACCCACCCACTCCGGCTGTCCGTCGTGCGCGGCGGCCAGCGCCGCGTCGATGGGCGAGGGCCAGGAACCGTAGGCCGCCTTCAGCATCTCGTCCCCCATCGCCTAGGCCGTCCGCAGGAAGCGGTCCAGCACCCGGACGCCGAAGTGCAGGGCCTCGACGGGCACCCGCTCGTCGACGCCGTGGAACAGCGCCTGGTAGTCCAGGTCCTCGGGCAGCTTCAGCGGCGCGAAGCCGTAGCCCGTGATGCCGAGCCGGGAGAACTGCTTGGCGTCGGTGCCGCCGGACATGCAGTACGGCACCACGTGGCCCTCGGGGGCGAACTCCTCGACGGCCGCCCGCATCCTCGCGTAGGTCGGCGAGTCCAGGGGAGCCTGCAGGGCCACCTCCCGGTGGGCGAACTCCCAGTCCACGTCCGGCCCGGTGAGCCGGTCCAGGGTGGTGCGGAACTCCTCCTCGCCGCCCGGCAGATAGCGCCCGTCGACGAAGGCGACCGCCTCACCGGGGATGACGTTCAGCTTGTAGCCGGCGTCCAGCATGGTCGGGTTGCTGCTGTTGCGGATGGTCGCCTCCACCAGCTTGGCGGCCGGGCCGAGCTTGTCCAGCAGCCGGTCCACATCGGTGAAGTCCGGGTCGATGCCGTAGAGGGCGGAGATTTCGGTGAGGGCGGCCCGTACGGTCGGGGTGAGCCTGAGCGGCCACTCGTGCTCGCCGATGCGGGTGACGGCGGCGGCCAGCCGGGTCACCGCGTTCTCCTTGTTGACCTTGGAGCCGTGTCCGGCCCGGCCGCGGGCGGTGAGCTTCAGCCAGCCGGTGCCGCGCTCTCCCGCGGCGATCGGGTAGAACTGCCGTCCGGCGCCGTCGTGGAAGGTGAAGGCACCGGACTCGCTGATGCCCTCCGTACAGCCCTCGAACAGCTCCGGATGCCGGTCGGCGAGGAACCCGGAGCCGTCCTCGGCGCTGGCCTCCTCGTCGGCGGTGAACGCGATGACGAGATCGCGGCGGGGCCGTACGCCCTGCCGGGCCCAGGAGCGGACGACGGCGAGGATCATCGCGTCCATGTTCTTCATGTCGACGGCGCCGCGTCCCCACACCACGCCGTCGCGGATCTCGCCCGAGAACGGGTGCACGCTCCAGTCGGCGGTCTCGGCCGGCACCACGTCCAGGTGGCCGTGGACGAGCAGGGCGTCGGCGGACGGGTCGGTGCCCTCGATCCGGGCGACCACGTTGGTCCGCCCCGGTGTCCGCTCCAGCAGCAGGGGTTCCAGGCCCGCGGCGGCCAGCCGCTCGGCCGCGTACTCGGCGGCGGGCCGCTCCCGGCAGTCGCCGCCGCCCCGGTTGGTGGTGTCGATCCGGATCAGCCCGGAGGTGAACTCGACGACCTCGTCCAGTGCCTGCTCGTCAGCCATACTGCTCCTCCACCGCGGCCGAGACGATCGTGGTGACCGCCTTGAAGGTCCGGATTCCCTCGTACATGGTGTCGCTGGTGTACGCCACCTTGCGCTCGCCGACGCGGGCGACGCCCGGGACGACGGTCGCCGCCATCGCCAGGTGCTCGGCGTCGAACTCGACGGCGACGGTGAACGGCCCGCCCTGCACGGGCTCGTGACGGACCGCGAGCGAAACGGCCTCCTTGGCAGCCGCGCGGATGTCGGCGGCGGTCCGGGCCGGGGTACGGCAGACCGCCGCATACCGGGACACATGGTCCTTGACCGCGACCTTCAGCGCCTCGGGCGCGTATCCCAGCGCGTCCTCGCAGGCCAGGTCGTCACCGGTGACGAGCACGACCGGTACGCCGTACTCGGCGACGACGTGCGCGTTCAGCAGACCCTCGCTCGCCCGGACGTCGTTCACCCACACCCCGGTGATCTGGTTCGCGAGGTAGGTGTGGGCGAGGACCCCCTCCATGCCGGCGCCCGCGTGGTAGCCGATGAACGCGATGCCGTCCACGTCACCGTGCTGCACACCCTCCACCATCGACAGCGCCTTGTGCCGCCCGGTGAGCATCTCGACCCGCTCGTCGAGCTGCTCCAGCAGCAGGTTGCGCATGGTCCAGTGGGCCTCGTTGACGAGCACCTGGTCGGCGCCGCCGTCGAGGAAGCCGAGCACGGCCGCGTTCACGTCCGAGGTGAACATCGAGCGGCACCGCTCCCACTGCGGCGTCCCGGGGAGCACGTCGGCCGGCCAGGTGACGCCGGTGGCCCCCTCCATGTCGGCGCTGATCAGGATCTTCATGATGCGTCACGTTACGCGCCGCGGCGCGGACAGGCTACGACGGGGCGGCCCTCTCGCGTCCTCAGTGCCTGCCGGCGCCCTGCCTGACCCAGATCTCGAAGTGCCCGGCGCCGGTGGACGTCCGGTACGGCAGCGAGCTGGTCAGCCGGTAGCGGCCGGAGGCGCGCATCTCCTGGCGCACGGCCTCCTCGGCCGGGGGCAGGCCGCCGGAGTAGTCCAGCACCACCCCGTCGAACCATCCCTCGCGGACGGCCGCGCGGTAGCCCGGGATGCCCGACAGGTGACGGCCGTCGTGCGTCTTGTAGTCGATGAAGAAGAACGACAGCCAGTCCTGGTAGGAGGTGCGGCGCTCGCGGCTGAGGTAGTACACCGGGCCCTCCTTCGGATCGCCCAGCCAGTGCTGCCCCGGACGCACCGTGTAGGCCAGCTGCGGCACCAGATAGCGGGTGTCCGGCCAGCTGCCGAAGTAGGCGGCGGACTGGCTCAGGCCGAGGGTGAGGGCGACGGCACCGATGGCGATGGCCCACTGCGGGAACTTGAAGTGGGCGCCCATCAGCCGGGTCACCCCGACGCCTGCCATCGGCGCGGCGAAGAACAGCCCGAAGCCGATGTGCTTCTGCAGGGACGTCTCGGTCTGCAGATGGATCTGGTACGCGGGTGCGAGCAGGGCCGTTCCGGTGAGCAGCACGCCCAGGCAGGTGCGCCAGCGTCGCCCCGGGACGGCGCGCCGCCAGCCGGGGATCTCGCTCAGCCGGGCGGTGCGGGCGTAGGTGACCGTGCCGAGCACGGCGACGGCGACCAGCAGGCCCGCCCAGCGGCCGGTGTCGTGGAGGATCTGCCAGGCGGGCGTGTCCCCGTGGGCGCGGGCCGTGGTGGTGCTCTGGATCGCCGTCAGGTAACCGCTGGCCACCAGCCCGCCGCCGAACGCGCCGATGGTGGCCACGCCGAACAGTGCGCCGCGCAGCAGTGCGCGGCGCACATGGTGGTGGCGGTAGGCGGCCAGCACGTAGAGCAGCACCAGCGTCGGCAGGAACAGCGCGGAGGCGTACTTCACGGCGACCGCGAGCGCGGCGACCAGCCCGACGGGCACGGCCAGGGCCCAGTGCCGAGGTGCGATCACCACCAGGAGCCATGCGGTGAGGGCCAGCAGGCAGACGGCCATCGCGTCGTAGGTCGCGAAGTGGCCGAGGAAGAGCGTCGGCATGGAGACGGCGAACAGCGCGCCGGCGCACAGCCCGGCGCGCTCGTTGAACAACCGCCGGGTCAGCCCGTACAGGCAGGCGGTGGCCGTCAGCATGAACAGCAGGCTGAGCGCGCGGACCCCGGCGAGGCCGAACACGGAGTCCACGGCGGCCGCCAGCACGGGGTACAGGACGGGCGCGCCGGAGAAGTAGGAGTCGAAACCGCCGTAGTCGGGCGCCCCGAAGAAGAGATGGCCGATCTCCACGTGCCCGGCGTAGACGTACAGCGCCTCGTCCTCGAAGGCGGAGTTGCTCAGCCGCAGCGACAGCGCGGCCTGGACGAGCAGGACCACGGCGAGCAGCGCGAGGCCGACCATGCGGCGCCGGCGACCGGTGTCGGCGGCCCAGCCCATGTGAACGGGCGGCGGCAGCGTCCAGCCGGGCAGCGGCTGCTCGACGAAGGAGAAGCCGGGGTCGGCCTCCGCCGGTGGCGGCGGCAGGACCCTCAGTTGCAGGGTCTCCTCGTGCACCGGCAGGCCGGGCTCCGTATAGGTCATCGTGGTTTTCTGTCTCGTCTACTTCAGGGCGGCGAAGTCGAGGTCGTACCGGTGGTTTCGGGCCGCCGCACGGAAGGCCGCCAGCGTCTCGGGACTGCTCTCGACCCGCCAGTCCGTCTCCTTGTCCAGGTCGAACCAGATGAAGCCCACGACGTCACTGCGGGTGGCGACGGTCTTGAGCAGTTCCGTGATCTGCGCGCTCTTGCGCAGGGTGGGCTGGGCACCCGTCTCGGCGAGCAGGAAGGGCCGCTGTGTGAAGGTCCGGATCTGCCGGAAGGTCGGTCCGAAGAGGGCCGGGAAGTCCTGGGCGCCGGTGCGGGCGTAGTAGCCGACCACGCCGACCCAGTCGACGTACCCGTCGCCGGGGTAGTACGGCTTCAGGGCCACCTGGGGCACCGGGTTGACGACGTTCGGGCTCCAGACCCAGATGACCGTGGACACGCCCTCGTCCTGGAAGACGTCGTGCACATGGCGCCAGGCCTTGACGAACTGCGCCGGGGTCGCGTTCTTGGTGCCCCAGGGGTACCAGGCACCGTTCATCTCGTGGGCCAGGCTGATCGCCACGGGGACGTTCACGGCGCGCAGCGTACGGGCGGTGCTGACGATGTAGGCGTCCTGGCTGCCGTCGGCGATCTGCGCGAGCGTGGCCTTGTGCGGCTCCCAGGCGATGTACGGCAGCTGGCCGTTCTCCCAGACGGTGCGGGTCTGGTCCGCCTGCAGTTCGTCGCCCCAGCCGAGGTAGTACTCCAGCATCGTGGGCGTCCGCCCGACCTTGGAGGCGTAGCGGCCCACGGGGCTCAGGTCCTTGGGCACGCCGTCGAAGGTGGCACCGAAGTACTTGGCCTTCGGGTGCAGCAGCGGGGTGACGTCGTAGGGCTGTGCGGGCGCGTACGTCGCGCCGCCGCCGGCCAGGGACGCGGCCGGCTGGGCTCCGTCGCCGCCGGCGCCGATGGGGGCGGGGCCGGAGCTCACGCAGCCCGTCAGGCAGACGATCCCGGTCAGCAGGGCAGCCAGTGCGCGGGCGAGGGCCGTGACCCGTGTGCGGCCGGTCTTCACGCGGCCACCTCCTTCGGCTGGATCAGCACCCGGCCGACGGCCACCGCGTAGAACAGGCCGGAGGCCAGCATCAGCGCGAAGTTCTCCGGGTGGGCGCCGGTCATGCGCCACACGGCGAAGACGGGCCACAGCACGGCCGTGGGGGCGCTCCACAGCCACATTCCGCCCCAGAAGCGGCGGGTCTTGTTCTTCTTGGCGCCGCTGGATCCGGTGGGCTGCCAGCCCATCGGGCGGCGCCGCACGACGTCCCAGATGGCGAAGACGTGCGCCCATCCGTACATCACCCGGGTCGCCCAGGCCTCCAGCCGGTAGGGGTTTCGGTGCCACAGGGGGTAGACCACGGTCAGGTAGAGCACGCTGGGCAGCACCATCCAGTAGTTGGTGGCCTGCAGCTGGTCCGGGTAGTGGATCAGCAGGGTCAGCGCGATGAGCGGGGTGGTGAAGGTGAGCAGGGCCGTCTCGATGTAGTAGACGAAGCCGGAGATGTAGCACAGGCGACTGGCGAAGCGCATGCGCACCTGCCAGAAGTCGCGCAGGCTGCCGAGCATGCTCATCGAGGCCATGCACCAGCGGTACTGCTGGTTGTAGTAGGCGCCGATGGTGTCCGGGCACATCCCGGTGGACAGCGCGAGCGGCACGTAGTGCAGGTCCCAGCCGCGGGCCCGCAGGTCGAAGCCGGTGTGCATGTCCTCGGAGTGCTCGATGAGGCTGGTGCCGCCGATCTCGTCCAGGGCGGCGCGCCGGTAGACGGCGCAGGAGCCGACACAGATCGAGCCGTCGCTGCGCTGCCGGGAGACCTGCACCGAGCGGTAGAACAGCTCCTGTACGGCGCCGGCGCCGCGCTCGATCCAGTTCTGCTGGTCCAGCACCCGGAAGTACTGCGGGGACTGGACGATGGCGCAGCGCGGGTCGGCGTCCAGGTACGGCAACAGCTCGTGCAGGAGGTCGGCGCGCGGGACGAAGTCGGCGTCGAGGATGAGGATGGCCTCGCCGGAGGAGTTCTCGAAGCCGTGGCGGAGGTTGCCCGCCTTCTTCATCCAGCCCCGGTTGGGGCGCACCAGGTGGCGGAAGCCGAAGTCGGCTGCCATGGCGGCGGCTTCCGCGCTGTCGCCGTCGTCGAGCACGAGGACGTCGACGTGGCCGGGGTAGGTGTCGGCGAGGATCTGCACATACCGCCAGGTGTTGTGCAGCACCTCGAGCGGCTCGCCGCACACCGGCAGGAACACGTCGACGCTCGGGTAGTGCCGCGGCTGCCAGCGGCGGACGAGGCGCCGGTGGGCCTTGAGGCCGAAGCCGGGCGCGAACGCCTCCAGGCGCATGGATATCAGGAAGCCGACGACGGCCAGCAGCAGGGTGGGCGCGAACACCCAGATCCACGCGCTGTGCCGGGCGGTGTCGGCCTGGCTGAGCATCACGCACACGAAGCCGAGGAAGGAGCTGGAGGTCAGCACCCAGGTGTGGCGCTTGACGTAGCTGTACTTCTCCCGTTCGTCGGGGGGCGTGGGCAGCAACCCTTCGGGGGCCGGCGGGCGCCCGGAGCGCGGAGCACGCCGCCGCCCTCGGCTGCGTACTTCGGCCGTACGAACGGTCACGGCTGAGGGCCCCCCTCTACACCTTCGGGTGATTTCGCGAGGAGAATGCTATAGGACGGATCTTCACTGAAGGGACACGGCTTCGTCACGGCCGGACCGTTTCGCTCCGGCCTCCCTCCCCGGGTCCGGTCCGGGGCGGCGCGGGCCACGCGGGACGGCGGCCGCGCCGGCTGTCCGTCCCGCGCTCCACGGGTCAGTCCGGGGTCCGGGGGCCCTCACTTTCCGGCCAGTACGAACCAGCGCGCCGGCAGGTCGATACGGGTGCCGTCGGCGAGGTTCTCGGTCTGCGGCAGGGTCGTATCGCCCTCGGCGAGCACCTTCAGGCCGGCCTCGGCGAGCAGGCGCGGGATCTCCTCGTCGTCCGCGTCGGCGGGCTTGAGGTTGTGGTGGAAGACCCGGCGCAGCTTGGGACCCGGTCCGTCCGGTCCGGCGGCGGCGTGCTTGAGGACGTCCCGCGAGCCCGAGGTGAGTTCGACCACGAAGGCGCGTCCCTCGCTGCCGATGATCGCGGCGACGGCGGCGGCCACCGCGGCGCGGGCGGCCGGCTCGCTCTGGTGGATGACGGCCCGCATGTACACGTTGCTGTCGCCGAGCCGGTCGTGCAGGGCCTGAACGGCGCCGGCGTCGGTCAGGTCGAGCTGCTGGAACTCGGCGGGGGCGCCGTCGGCGGCGCGGCGGGCGTGCTCGACGGCGGCGTGCGAGAGGTCGACGCCGACGGCCCGTGCGAACCGGGTGGCCAGGTAGCGGGTCTGGGTGCCGTTGCCACAGCCGAGGTCCACGATGGTCCGCGCGGTGTCCGCGTACGGCAGGAGCAGTTCGCTGTGCGGCTCGGCGGTGAGGGAGGGATCGGAGTCCCAGATCGCCTCACCCGTGGCGTCGGAGGTCTCGCGCCAGTAACTCTCCCAGTTCTCGCGATAGTTGTCCGAGACGTTCATTGCGATCTCCCCACGGTCGGTTCCGTGATCGGGATATCGCGGCGACCGCGGGTTGGGCAAGAGGCCGGAGGCCACCTTCATCGTATGTACGGGCCCCGGCCACTCCCCGGGGGGCGCACGCGGGCAGGCCGCACGCCCTCTGGTTCACGGCCGCGCGGTGACGGCCTGTTCGAACCAGACGGTCTTGCGGTGCCCGGTCGCGGTGGCGCCCCACTCGCGGGCCAGCCGGGTCACCACGCGCAGACCGCGCCCCGACTCGTCGTACGGTCCGGGGCCGAGCATCTCGGGCAGGCCCGGTTCGTCGTCCGTGACCTCGAACAGCAGCGCGTCGGTGCGGACCACGCGCAGTCCGACCCGGCCGCCTCCGCCGAACCGCACGGCGTTGGTGACGACCTCGCTGACCAGCAGCCGCGCCGTCTCCACCGCCTGCGGCAGGCCCCACTGCAGCAGCCGGTCCCCGACCAGGCGCCGGGCCCGGGACACCTCGCGCGGGTCGGCGTCGAAGTGCCACTCGGCGACATGGTCGTCGGGGATGCCGTTGAGCCGGGCCATGAGCAGGGCGACGTCGTCCTTGCGGCCGCCGCGGGTGTTGAAGGCGCGGATGATGGTGTCGCAGGCGTCGTCCATCGAGGCCGCGGGGTGGGCGGCGGACTCGCAGAGCGCGGCGAGCCCCTCACCGATGTCGGAGCCGCGCACCTCGACCAGCCCGTCGGTGCACAGCACCAGCCGGTCACCGGGCGCGACGCGGACGACGGTGGACTCGAACGGGACACCGCCGACGCCTATGGGCGCGCCCGTCGGCAGGTCGAGCAGTTCGCTGCGGCCGTCCTCGGCCCGCACCAGGACCGGCGGGATGTGGCCGGCGTTGGCGAGGTGCAGTTCGCCACGGATCGGGTCGTAGACCGCGTACAGACAGGTGGCGAGGTAGTTCTCGCCGAGCCGCCGGGCCAGGTCGTCCAGATTGCGCAGCAGTTGGGCCGGCGGGGTCTCCAGGGCGGCCATGGTCTGCACGGCCGTACGCAACTGGCCCATCATGGCGGCCGAGTTCAGGCCGTGGCCCATGACGTCGCCGACCACGAGAGCGGTGCGCGAGCCGGGCAGTTTGATGGTGTCGAACCAGTCGCCGCCGATCCGGCCGAGCCGGGTGCCGGGCAGATAGCGGGTCGCCACGTCACAGCCCGCCATCCGCGGGGTGACCTGCGGGAGCATGCTGTCCTGGAGAGTGTCGGCGACGTTCTCCTGGTAGGTGTACATGCGGGCGTTGTCGAGCACGAGCCCGGCGCGGGCGGCGAGTTCGGCGCCGGTGGTGCGGTCCATGTCGTCGAACGCCGGCCGGTCGGGGCGGCGCATCAGCACCATGAAGCCGAGGACGACGTTGCGGGCCTTGAGCGGGACGATGAGCAGGGAGCGCCCGCCGATCAGCGGCCTGAGGTCGCGCTTCTCGAACTCGCCCGAGATGCGGTTGGACAGCTCCTCGGTGACCCTCGGGATGAGGACCGGTTCGCCGGTGACCATGCACTTGTAGAACGGGGTGTGCTCGGGGAAGGCGAACGTCTCGCCGACCGGCACGGTGTCGTCCCAGCGGCCGGGTTCGTCGTTGTGCTCGACCCAGACGCGGTGCATCACGGTGGTCGCGTCGGGCGGGCCGTCCGGGAAGCCCTCGCCCGCCAGGACCGCCGAGCGCAGATGGGTACCGGCGAAGTCGGCGAAGCGGGGCACGGCGGCGCTGGTGACCTCGCGGATGGTCTCACCGAGGTCGAGCGAGGTGCCGATGCCGGAGCTGACCTCGTTGAGGAACTCCAGGCGCTCGCGCACGGCGGCGTACTCGAGGTCCTGCTCGGCGCCGACGGGGACCACGGGCCCGGTGCGCTGCTGCGGTACGACGGCTTCGGTACGGCGGCGGCCCGGGCGGCGCGGCACGCCCCAGTACGGGGTGACGGGCACCCGGTCGAACTGGCTGAACTCCAGTACGGGATAGCCGAGTTCGAGGATCTGGGAGACGATGCGGCCGCTGAGTCCGGGGCCCATGTTGGGCAGGATCTCGGGGAGCCTGCGCTCCAGTTCCTCCGAGGCGGGCAGCTCGGTGTGGCGGGCGAAGCCGGGCGAGATGCGCTCGGCGGTCTCGTCGTCGTAGCCCCGCTCCTCGCGCAGCCGGGTGGCGTCGGCGGCGAGCACCAGCAGCCGCGAGGGGCCCGGGCCGACCAGCGGGTAGGCCCACCACAGCGCGTCGATCCGGGTCTCGTCGGCCGGTTCGGCCCCGGCCCGCTCGGCCTTGGGCGGGAAGAGACGGGCACGGCCCGCCGTCGGGTAAGCGGTACGGCCGCCCAGGGAGGCCTCCAGGTCGGGGCCGAGCCCGTCCTCGGACTCGTAGGGGCCGTAGGCGTCCGGCATCGCCTCGCCGTGCAGGTCGTCGGAGAGCGCGCCGGAGACCGGCAGCAGGTCCGCGGCGGGATGTCCGACCGCGTCCTCCCGGTCCACGCCGAACAGACGGCGGGCGCCGCTGCTCCAGTGGGACACCAGTCCGTCGCGGTCGACGACCACCACGGCCAGCGGGATCCGGCCCGCCGCGGCGTCCCCGGCGCCGCGGCCGGGAGGTGTGTCCCGCTCGCTGCCATGGTCCATGGCCCAGGCCCTCTCTCCCCACAGGCTGTTCGCAAACGATCTGTGCCGCCCCGCCACTACCGTACGGCGGTGACCGGTCGCGATGTGTGGCAATCCTGGAATTGGTTTCACCGCGTCGCACCGGCGCGCAGCTCAGCGCCCTGCGGGCGCCCTCCTCAATCCTCGTGGCCGAGTTGGAGATCGCGTTCGGTGCGGCCGCCGCCCGCGACCTGGAGGACCGTGGCGACCGGTGGGTAACCTGCGGCGATCACCGTGTACTCGCCGGAGGACAGGTCCACGAACCGGAAGGTTCCGTCGGCTCCGGTGGTGAGAGTGTCCACGACGTTGCCCGCGGCGTCGAGGAGCGTGACGCGCGCGTCCTCCACGGGCCGGCCGCCGCCCGCCCGGACGGTTCCCTTCAGGACGGCGCCGCCCGCGAGTTCGACGTCCTGCCGGGTCTCCCGGGCGGCCTGGACGCTGACCGGGAGCGCGGCGGGGCGGAAGGCGGGCGCACTGGCGGCCAGGGTGTACTCGCCGGCGACCAGCTCGGTGATGACGTAGCCGCCCTCGCGTCCGCTGCGAGTGGTGGCGACGACCTCGCCGTGCACGTTGGTGAGGGTGACGGTGGCCTCGCGGACGGGGCTGCCGTCGGCGGTGAGCACGCTGCCGGCCAGGCGTCCGGCGCCGCCGAGGACGACGTCGAGTTCGACGGGCCGCTCGCCGACGGTGACGGAGACGGCCTGCGGCTGGTGGCCGCCCGCGGCGGCGATCAGCACGTACGAGCCGGAGCCGGGCGTGGCGAGCGCGTACCGTCCGTCCTCGCCGCTCGCGCCGCGCCCGATCTGGCGGCCGGAGACGTCGATGAGGGTGAGCGCCGCGCGGGGCACCGCGGTCCCGTCGGGGTGCTGCACCGTGCCGCACACCGGGATTCCGGCGGCGTGCGGCGAACGTGCTTGCGGGATGGGGGCGTTCACGGTGACGGGCTCCGTCTCGGTGGCGTTGTGGGACACCAGCGGTTTCTCCTTGAGGAAGAAGGCGATGAGCAGGCCGAGCACGAGCACCGGGACGAGGTAGAGGAAGATCCGGGGCATCGCGTCGGCGTAGGCGCGGATGTAGGCGTCGCGCAGGGCCGGGGGCAGCGCGTGCACGAGCTGGGGGGTGAGGGACTCGGGATCGGGCAGCCGGGCGCCCGCGCGCGAGGGCAGTTCCCTGCGCAGGGCGTCGGTGAGCCGGTCCGCGAAGAGGGTGCCGAAGACGGCGGCGCCGACGCTGCCGCCGATCTGCCGGAAGTAGTTGTTGGCGCTGGTGGCGGTGCCCAGGTCGGCGGGGCGCACGGAGTTCTGCACGGCGAGGACCAGGACGGGCATCACCAGGCCGATGCCGGCGCCGAGGACGGCCATCCAGAGGCTGTAGTGCAGCCGCGGCGTGTCGGCCTCCAGCCGGGACAGCAGCCACATGCCGACGGCGGAGAGGGCGCCGCCGAGCACGGGGAAGATCTTGTAGCGGCCGGTGTGGCTGATCAGCTGCCCGCCGATGATCGAGGCGCCGACGATCCCGGCCATCATGGGCAGCATCAGCAGCCCGGACTCGGTGGCGCTGGCCCCGTCCACCATCTGCAGGAAGGTCGGCAGATAGCTGGCGGCGCCGAACAGGGCGACGCCGATCACCAGGCCGACCAGGCCGGTGACGTTGAAGACGGAGTCCCTGAACAGCCTGAGCGGGATGAGGGGTTCGGCGGCGAAGTGCTCGGCGACGAGGAAGAGCGCGGTGGCGGCGAGGGCGCCCGCGCCGAGGCCGAGGATCTCCCGTGAGTCCCAGGCGTACTCGGTGCCGCCCCAGCTGGTCAGCAGCACCAGGCAGGTGGAGGCCGCCGCGAGCAGCAGCGCGCCGAGCACGTCGAGGCGGGCGCGGACCCGCGGCCTGGGCAGCTTGAGGACGGCGGTGACGACGGCCAGGGTGAGCAGGCCGAAGGGGACGTTGATGTAGAAGCACCAGCGCCAGGAGAGGTGGTCGGTGAAGTAGCCGCCGAGCAGGGGGCCGGCGACGGAGGCGAGACCGAAGGCGGCGCCGATCAGGCCCATGTAGCGGCCGCGCTGCCGGGGCGGCACGATGTCGGCGATGATCGCCTGCACGCCGATCATGAGCCCGCCCGCGCCGACGCCCTGGACGGCGCGGAAGGCGATCAGCTGGTCCATGCTCTGCGCCCGCCCCGCGAGCCCGGAGCCGACGACGAAGACCAGGATGGCGAACTGGAAGACGCCCTTGCGGCCGAGGAGGTCGCCGAGCTTGCCGTACAGGGGCAGGCCGATGGTGGAGGTGAGCAGATAGGCGGTGATCGCCCAGGACATCCTGTCCAGGCCGTGCAACTCGCCGACGACCTTCGGCAGCGCGGTGGCGACGATCATCTGGTCCAGCGCGGCGAGCAGCAGCGCCAGCATCAGCCCGAGGAAGACCAACCGCACCCGGCGCGGGGCGAGTTCGGAGACCTCCGCCGGTACGGGCACGGGCGCCTCGGGAGGGGCCGTGACCGGCTCGTGCTGCACCAGAGTCGTCCCGCCCACGTACCGCTCCCCTCGTCGCACCTGTCACATTTCCCGCGTTAGGCGACAACTGCGAACAAGTACGGCGAGTTACGGCACCATCCCGATCCGAACCGGGATCCACCCGAACCGGTGAGGGGAGCAACGTCCCCTCACCGCCGGTCCCTTGGGGTCAGCTCTCGACCTCGCGCGCGAGGTTGGCGAGCACCGCGTCGTAGATCCGGCCGAGGCCCTTGGGGGCGAAGGTCTTCTCGAAGAAGCCGCCGATGCCGCCGGCGCCCTTCCAGGTGGTGGTGACGACGACCCGGGACTTGCCCTCGCCCGCGGGGGTGACGAGCCAGGTGGTGACCATGGAGGAGTTGCGGTCCTTCTCGACCAGCTCGCCGTCGGTGGGCTCGCTGACCTCCAGGAGGCAGTCGCGCACACGCTTGCTGGTGGCCTGGAGCTTCCAGTGGACGAGGGTGCCCTCGCCGTCGCCGCCCTCGCGCACCTCGTACTCGCTGAAGTGCTCGGGCAGCAGCTTCTGCCGTGTGCCGCGGTAGTCGGCGAGGGCGTCGAACACCTTCTCCGCGTCCGCCGCGACGACCCGCTCGGTAGTGGCCTCGACCTGCGCCATTGCGTTCCTCCAGGACCTGGTTTCTCGGGGTTGGGGCAAGCCAACCACCCCGGCGCCCGGCCACCCAAATCGAGGCCGCACGATCATGGGAACGTATGTTCTATTCTATGGCGAGCGCTACCGAGGAGGCGTCATGCGCTGGGAGAACCTCACCGTGGAATCCGCAGACTCCGACGGTCACGGCCGGGCCGCCGATCCCGCGCTGTTCGGCGCGGACGCCGTCGTGACCCGCACCTTCGACACGCCCGAGTTCCGCGGGATCACCTTCCACGAGGTGCGGGCCCGCTCGATCCTGAACCGGGTGCCGGGCGCCTCGCGCATGCCGTTCGAGTGGACGGTGAACCCCTACCGGGGTTGCACGCACGCGTGCGTGTACTGCTTTGCCAGGAAGACGCACAGCTATCTGGACCTCGACACGGGCCTCGGCTTCGACACCCAGATCGTGGTGAAGGTGAACGCGCCCGAGGTGCTGCGCCGCCAGCTGGCCTCGCGCCGGTGGCAGGGCGACCACGTGGCGATGGGCACCAACGTCGACTGCTACCAGCGCGCGGAGGGCCGCTACCGGCTGATGCCGGGCATCATCTCGGCCCTCACCGAGCACGCGAACCCGTTCTCGATCCTGACCAAGGGCACGCTGATCCTGCGCGACCTGGACCTGCTGACCCGGGCGGCGAGCGTCACGGACGTCGGCATCTCGGTCTCGGTCGGCTTCACCGACACCGAGCTGTGGCGCACGGTGGAGCCGGGCACCCCGGCACCCGAGCGGCGCCTGGACGTCGTACGCGCCCTCGGCGAGCACGGCATCGGCTGCGGGGTGCTGATGGCGCCCGTCATCCCCTTCCTGAGCGACCATCCGGCCCAGCTGCGGGAGACCGTACGGGCGATCGCGGCGGCCGGGGCCACCTCGGTCACGCCCCTGGTGCTGCACCTGCGGCCGGGCGCCCGGGAATGGTTCATGGCCTGGCTCGGCCGGCACCACCCGCACCTGGTGCGCCGCTACGAGCGGCTGTACGCGGAGGGTGCCTACGCGCCCAAGTGGTACCAGCGCCGGATCACCCGCCAGGTGCACGAGCTGGCCCAGGAGTACGGCATCGGTCCCGCGCACGCGGGCACGGCCCGGCGCGTCCGGCCGGCACAGCCCCCGGAGGCCGCCGAACACCCGGCCGTGTCCGAACCGACCCAACTCACCCTCATCTGACGGCGTTGGGCGGCATCCCTCGACCCGATCGGGTCAAGTACTGACGGAAAACGTTCATCAGGGCGCCGTTGCCGGGACGATCCGGCGAGAGCCGTGAGCCTCGCGGTTCGCACCACCCTCCGTCCCGGGAGGACCCATGAGAAAACGCGCAGCAGTGCTGTGCGCAGCCGCCGCCGTGCTGGCGGGCTCGGTCACGGCCCTGCCCGCGCGGGCGACCGCCTCCGCTCCGGCGCCGAAGCTCGCCTGGACCAGGTGCGGCACCAGCGACTACCCGGCTCTCCAGTGCGCGTCCCTGCGGGTGCCGCTGGACCACGCGCACCCCTCCGGCAGGCAGATCACCCTCGCCCTGTCCCGTGTCCCGCACACCGCGAAGACCTCCCAGGGCCCCCTGCTCGTGAACCCCGGCGGGCCCGGTGGCAGCGGTCTGACGCTCGCCGGATACGTCGCCTCGACGCTGCCCAGGAGTGTCGCGGCGCAGTACGACGTCATCGGCTTCGACCCGCGCGGGGTGGGCAAGAGCACGCCGGCCCTGGACTGCTCGCCCCACCACTTCAAGTCGGTACGCCCCGACACCGTGCCCTCGACGGGCGCGCTGGAGCAGACGAACGTCGAGCGCGCGCGGAGCTTCGCCGCCGCCTGCGGCCGGCGCCACGCGGACGTGCTGCCGTACATGACCACCGTGGCCGCGGTCCGGGACCTGGACGCCGTCCGGCAGGCCCTGGGCGCGCGGCAGATCAACTACTTCGGCTACTCCTACGGCACCTACCTCGGCGCGGTCTACGCGAAGCTCTTCCCGGACCGCGTCCGCCGCCTGGTGCTGGACTCGATCGTGAACCCGACGGGTGTCTGGTACGAGGACAACCTCGGCCAGGACTACGCCTTCGACGACCGCCACCGCGCGCTGATGGCCTGGATCGCCAAGTACGACCCGGTGTACCGGCTGGGCAAGGACCCGGCGCGGGTCGAGGCCAAGTGGTACGCGATGCGGACGGCCCTGGCGAAGAAGCCGGCGGGCGGCAGGGTCGGCGCGGCCGAGCTGGAGGACACCTTCATCCCGGGCGGCTACTACGACGGCTACTGGCCCCGGCTGGCCGAGGCGTTCGCGGCCTACGTCAACGGCAAGGACCCCGAGCCGCTGGTGAAGGTGTACGACCGGCTCGCCGCCGTGGACGCCTCGGGCGACAACGGCTACAGCGTCTACACGGCCGTGCAGTGCCGCGACGCCGTCTGGCCGCGCACCTGGAACCGGTGGCGGGCGGACACCTGGGCGGTCTACGCGAAGGCGCCCTTCATGGCCTGGAACAACGCCTGGTACAACGCGCCCTGCGCGTTCTGGCCGACCGGCACCGCCGAGCCGGTGGACATCGCGAACGGCAAGCTGCCGCCGACACTGCTGTTCCAGGCGACCGGCGACGCGGCGACCCCGTACCCCGGCGGCGTCACGGCCCACCGGCTGCTGGCCCGCTCCGGCCTGGTGGTCGAGGAGGGCGGCGGCAACCACGGCATCAGCCTCAGTGGCAACGCGTGCCTGGACAAGTACCTGGCGGCATACCTGACCGACGGCACGGTGCCGCACGGCAGCGGCGCGGCCGACGCGGTGTGCCCCAAGTCCCCGGAACCGAAGCCGCTGACGGCCAAGGCGGCCTCGGCCCCGGCCCGCGGCTCGGAACTGCACGACCTGCTGGGCTTCCGCGGGTAGCCGAACCGCCCGGCCCGTCGGGGGCGTTGTCACACCCGTGGTCCACCAGGGGAGCCATGAGCGAACCGATCCGGATCACCGCCCCCGACGGGGTCGCCCCCGCGACCCGGTACAGCCACGTGGTCACCGCCGCGGGCCGCTTCGTCGCCGTCTCCGGCCGGCTCGCCCTGGACGAGGACGGCAAGCCGGTCGGCGCGGGCGATCCGGCCGCGCAGGCCCGGCAGGTGTTCGAGAACCTGCGCCGCTGTCTGGCCGCCGCCGGGGCCGGGTTCGGGGACGTCGTCAAACTGACCTGCTTCGTCACGGACATGGCGTACATGCCGGCGATCCGCGCGGCCCGCGCCGCGCACATACCCGACGACCGGCTTCCGGCGGCCTCAGCCGTGCAGGTGGCCGCCCTGGTCGCGCCGGAGTTCCTGATGGAGGTCGAGGCGATCGCGGTGGTCGGCGAATAATCACGGGCACTCGGGAAGGGCGACTGCCTAGGGTGCCGCCATGAACGCCCCGCTCACCCGCATCCGCCCGATGACCCTCGCCGACTGCGACCGCGTCGCGGAGATCCGCATCCGCGGCTGGCAGCACGCCTACCGGGGGCTCATGCCGCAGACCTACCTCGACGCGCTCAGCGTGGCGCGGGACGCCGAGCGGCGGCGGACCTGGTTCGAGCAGGGCAACGGCGACGTGGTGAACCTGGTCGCCGAACGGGGTGGCGAGGTGGTCGGCTGGGCCGCGATCGGACCGTACCGGGACGAGGAGGTGCGCACGGCGGACGCCGAGCTGTACGCGATCTACGTCGACCCCGCCCGTCTCGGCGACGGCATAGGGCGGGCGTTGCTGGCCGAGTCGGTCGAGCGGTGCTCCGGACACCCGCGCATGTTCCTGTGGGTCCTGAAGGAGAACACGGGCGCCCGCCGCTTCTACGAGCGGGCCGGTTTTCATGCGGACGGCGCCGAGGAGCCCTTCGACGTGGACGGCGTGCCCGTGCCCGAGGTGCGCTACGCCAGGACCCTCGGGGACTGACCCGCCGTCACCCCTGCTTCTGCCGCGGGAGGCGCGCCAGGGCGTGCACCGCCGCCTCCGCGAGCGCCGGATGTGCCAGCGCCTCGTTCAGCACCCGGCGGGCGCGGCTGTCGCCGAGCGTGCCCAGACCCTCCACACAGGCGAGGGCCACCCGGCGATACGGGTCGTGCGGACGCAGCCGTCGCTCCAGGGTGGTGATCAGCGCCGGTACGGACTCGGGAGCGCGCAGCTCGACCAGCAGCCGTACCGGGTGCAGGGCGTAGGCGACGCGCAGTTCGTTGGTGGCGAGGGCGGCGGCCGCGCGGGCCGTGCGCGGGTCGCCGAGGCGGGCGAGGGCGTGCGCGGCGGAGGCGCAGCGCGGCGGGTCGCGGTGGTTGAGCAGCAGGACCAGGGACTCGAAGGCCCGCCGGTCGCCGGTCAGCCCCAGCCGGAAGGCGGCCAGTTCCCTGGCCCACAGCGGCTGACCGGGCGCGGTGAGCACCTCCGCCAGCACGTCGTGGTCCTCGGTCGCCAGCAGCAGTTCGTACGCCGTCGAGCCGCCCGACTCCTGCCGTACGCGTTCCGTGAGCGATCGCAACTCTTCGTCCACGGCGACCAGCGTAGGCGGGGCGCGACCGCGGAGGGAGCTACATCACAAACTCGGTCCGGCTCAGGGCTGGCGCGCTCGTTACCCGCCGGTTAAGCTCATACGAGCGAGGTCACCCCCTCGCGCTCCGCTGACGACGGTTTGGTGACGCAGCCGTCGTGAGCTGGTCGGTTCGGTACATCGGTACCGCAGTACGACCCGGCTCCGGGACAGGGCCGGTCGGATACAGCCGTTGCTGGGCGTGTGCACGCCCGCGGCGACGGCACCGGGCGTGTGCGTTCGTAGCCCGGCAACACCCGCACTCCTTTCCGCCCCGGCGTGCGCCTTCGGCGCACCCGGCGCGTTCCTAGTCGTCACCCTCATTCCTGGAGTCCCGCGATGGCCACTCCCCTGTCCGACACCCCTCTGTCCCCGCTCAAGACGATCGCCGTCGTCGGCCTCGGCACCATGGGCACCGGCATCACCGAGGTCCTCGCGAAGGCCGGCCGCGAAGTGATCGGCATCGACATCAGCGAGGCCCAGGCCGCGCGTTCCGTCGCCGCCCTGGAGTCCGCCACCGCCCGCGCGGTGGAACGCGGCCGGCTGACCGAGCAGGAGCGCGCCGACGTGCTGGCCCGGGTCCGCACCTCGACCGACCTCGCCGCGGCGGCCGACGCCGACCTGGTCATCGAGGTGGCCCCGGAGTCGTACGAGACCAAGCAGCAGATCTTCCGCGCACTGGACGGCATCGTCCGCCCGGAGACGATCCTCGCGACCGGCACCAATGCCCTGTCCGTGACCCGCCTCGCCGCCGACTCGGCCCGCCCCGAGCGGGTGCTCGGCCTGCACTTCTTCAACCCCGCCCAGGCGATGAAGCTGGTCGAGGTCGTCTCCTCGGTGCTGACCTCGCCGCAGGCCGTCGCCGCGGTCACCGACCTCGCGATCGAGCTGGGCAAGGAGCCGGTCGCGGTCGGCGACCGCCCCGGGTTCGTCGCGGACGGGCTGCTGTTCGGCTACCTCAACCAGGCCGCCGCGATGTACGAGGCCAGGTACGCCTCCCGCGAGGACATCGACGCGGCGATGCGGCTCGGCTGCGGCCTGCCCATGGGCCCCCTCGCCCTGCTGGACCTCGTCGGCGTCGACACCGCGCGCACCGTCCTGGAGGCCATGTACGCCGAGTCCCGCGACCGGCTGCACGCCCCCGCCCCGATCCTGAAGCAGCTCAGCGAGGCGGGCCTCACCGGCCGCAAGTCGGGGCGCGGCTTCTACACGTACGAGGCGCCCGGCAGCGCCACGATCGTGCCGGACGCGCTGACGCCGGCGGAGGGGAACGCCCAGGTCGCGGGCCGTCCCGTCCACTCGGTCGGGGTCGCCGGCTCCGGCACCATGGCCTCCGGCATCGCCGAGGTGTTCGCCAAGGCCGGGTACGAGGTCGTCCTCGCCGCCCGCAGCGAGGAGAAGGCCCAGGTCGCCAAGGCCCGGATCGGCAAGTCGCTCGCCCGCTCCGTGGACAAGGGCCGGCTGACCGCCGAGGCCGCCGCCCAGACCCTGGACCGGATCACCCCGGCGGGCTCCTACGAGGCCTTCGCCGACGTCGACCTGGCCGTCGAGGCGGTCGCCGAGGACCTCGAGGTCAAGCAGCAGCTGTTCGCCGCGCTGGACAAGGTCTGCAAGCCGGGCGCGGTCCTCGCCACCACCACCTCCTCGCTGCCCGTGGTCGCCTGCGCCCGCGCCACCTCGCGCCCGCAGGACGTGATCGGCATGCACTTCTTCAACCCGGCTCCCGCGATGAAGCTGGTCGAGGTCGTGCGCACCGTCCTGACGGCCGACGACGTCCACGCGACCGTCCGCGAGGTCTGTGCGAAGGTCAGGAAGCACGCGGTGGACTGCGGCGACCGCGCCGGTTTCATCGTGAACGCGCTGCTGTTCCCGTACCTCAACAACGCGGTGAAGATGGTCCAGGAGCACTACGCCTCCCTGGACGACATCGACGCGGCGATGAAGCTCGGCGGCGGCTACCCGATGGGCCCCTTCGAGCTGCTGGACGTCGTCGGTCTGGACGTCTCGCTGGCCATCGAGAAGGTGCTGCACCGCGAGTTCCGCGACCCGGGCCTGGCCCCGGCCCCGCTGCTGGAGCACCTGGTGGCCGCGGGCTGCCTCGGCCGCAAGACCGGCCGCGGCTTCCGCGAGTATGCCCGCCGCTGACGGCGTCGGCGACTGGTCCCGCACGGAGACGGACTGGGGCGGGCTGCTGGATCCCCACGGGTATCCGCCGCCCGCCCGGCGCGACGGTCCCCCGCCCGCCGGGCCCGGCGGTCCCCCGCCCCCCGCGGGTGGGGGAAACCCCGGACCTGCGCATCCAGCTGCGCACATGCAGTACGTTCGGGTCATGTCCCAGCCCGCCAAGTCCTCACGTACACCAGCCACGCCCGACGCGCCGGAAAGTGCCGCAGGCAGTCGCGCCGCCGCCCAGCGGCTGAAAATGCGCCGAGAACTGGCGGCCGCAGCGATGGAGTTGTTCGCGACCAAGGGGTACGAGGCGACCACCGTCGACGAGATCGCGGCCGCGGCCGGGGTCGCGCGCCGTACCTTCTTCCGTCACTTCCGCTCCAAGGAAGAGGCGATCTTCCCGGACCACGACGACACACTGATCCGCGCCGAGGCGGTCCTCAACGCCGCACCCGCGCACGAGCACCCCCTCGACACGGTGTGCCGCGGCATCAAGGAAGTCATGAAGATGTACGCGGCCCGGCCGGAGATCTCGGTCGCCCGCTACAAGCTGACGCGCGAGGTGCCCACCCTGCGCGAGGCCGAGATCGCCTCGGTGGCCCGCTACGAGCGTCTGTTCACCCGCTATCTGCTCGGCCACTTCGACGAGCACGCACACGCCGACGACGCCAACGACGACCCGCTGCTCGCCGAGGTCGCCGCCTCCGCCGTCGTCACCGCCCACAACCACGTCCTCAGACGCTGGCTGCGCGCCGGCGGCCAGGGCGACGTGGAGGCCCAGCTCGACCACGCCTTCGCGATCGTGCGCAAGACCTTCGGCACCGGCATCGGCGCCGGACGCGGCTCGGCCCCCGGACCGGCCGCCGCCGCGGCCCCGGCGACCGTGTCCGCGCACGGCGAGGTGCTGGTGACGGTCGCCCGCACGGACGCCCCGCTGGACGAGGTCATGCGGACCATCGAGGAGGCGCTCAAGGAGCGCGCCTGACCGCACGGCTCACGGACCGGTACCGAGAAAACCTCGGTACCGGTCCGTTTTTATGTTCGAAGAACGACCGCTTTTCGAACCTTCGCCAAAGGATGCCCCAGCGCTCTTACGATCTTCACGGAAACTCCCTCTTCCGATCCGTGGGCATGGCACCGGTGCGTAGGCCACGCTCACGTCCTCGGGCACCCGCAGCCCGCGCTCGGCGAGCGGGCCGAGCTTTGCGACGGCGCGCACCGAGCCTCATCCCCCTGTTTCCCCGAGGCCGCTTTCGGTGTCCACGCCAATTCCGCCGACCTCCCCTTGGTCGGCGGAATTGTCCGATGGTCGGAGAGCATGCGCTGCTGATCCTGGCCCGCGAGGCACCCTGGCTGGTCCAGGCCCCGCTCGTGCTCGGGTACGGGTCCTGGTCCTGGTCCTGACGGTGCCGATCTCGATGCTGTTCATCGCCTACAGCCGCTACGACGACCCGTCCCAGCGGACGCTGCGCAGGCGCCCGCGCCGGCTGCACCGCTTCCCGGAGCTGCCCGCGCACCCACGGGTGAGTTTCCTGGTGGCGGTCAAGGACGAGGAGGACGGCATCGAGGCCTGTGTGCGCTCGATGGCCGCGAGCGACTACCCGGACCTGCAGATCGTGGTGGTCGACGACGCCTCCACCGACGGCACGCCCGCGGTGCTGCGGCGCCTGGCCCGCGAGCTGCCCGTGCGGGTGCTCTACCTGGACCGCAACGTCGGCAAGAAGCACGCGCCGGTCCGCGCCGCCGAGCTGGCGGACGGGGACGTGATCGCCTTCACCGACTCGGACTGCGTGCTCGCCCCCGACGCGCTGCCGCGGTGTGTCACCGCGCTGGTGCGGCACCGGGAGCTGGGCGCGGTCAGCGGGCACGCACGGGCGCTGACCGCCGACGAGTCCGTGCTCTCCAGGGCCCAGGACGTCTGCTACCCCCGCCTCCGGCGGCACCGGCGGTATCGGGCTCGGCGTCTACCGGGAGTCGCCCGCCCAGCCCTGGCCGGGATTCGAGAACTGTGCGCTGGAGGGAGGACGTACGGCATGATCCGCCGGCTCGTACGGCGCTGCCGCGCACGGCTCCTGACCGGAGTCCTGCTCGCGTCGGCGGCGCTCGCGGGCGGACTGTCCCTGCAGGCCCACGGCAGGGCCGGTACCCCGTCGGACTTCCGGCCCGCCTTCCCGGAGCGGGGACTCGTGACCAACGAGTTCGCCTACTGGCACCCCGACGCCCCCGGCGCCCGACACTCCCCCGACTGGACGATGACCAGCGGCTCGCTGTTCGGGCTCGACGGCGCGGGGTGGTCAGGACACCCCGACGGCGAGCGACCCGGCGCCGACTCCGCGCACGCCACGGACTCGGCGGTCTTCCGGCTGGCCTCCCGGCGCCGGGACTTCGCCGACACCCGGCTCTCCCTGCGGCTGCGGCTGACCGACCTGGTGACGACACCGCGCACCCCGGCACAGCCGTACGACGGCGTGCATCTGTGGCTGCGGTTCCACAGCGAGCAGGAGTGCTACGCGGTGAGCGTGACCCGGCGCGACGGGCAGGTGACGGTGAAGCGCAAGACGCCCGGCGGCCCGTCCAACGGGGGCACCTATGTGACCCTCGCCACGGCTCCGGCCGGGCTGTCCCCGGACGTGTGGACCGACGTCGTGGCCACCGTGACCGATCTTCCGGGCCACAAGGTGCGCATCACGCTGGATCTGGCGGGGCACCGGGTGCTGGACGTGACCGACGCCTCACCGGGGGACCTCTACCGGCCGGGAGGCGTCGGCATCCGGGGCGACAACACGGAGTTCACCTTCCGTGAATTCGCCGCCCACTCGGAGTGAGCGAGCGCCGGGAACCGGTGACGCAAGCGGACGAAAGACTTACTCACGGGTAGCTCTGATCGATCATCGCTCATTTGTTACGTAAAGATTTCATCTGAGAGCAACTTCTGGCACTCAGTGCCTTGTCACCTGACACGCGGTGTCATACGTTGAAGGGGTCCGGGCGGCCGGCGCGCAGAGACCATTCGCGCGTCGGCTGTCCCCGCAAGCCGACGGCCTGCGCGCCCGGACGCCTGCGTCACAGGCAACCTCCCGCGCCACAAAGCGCTGCCGAAGCACCACCCGCCGAACCGACGGCATCACTCAAAAAAACCCTCAGCAGCACTCGCAGCACCGACGATCCCCCAGCGCCCCTCCCTCAGGGCGCTCACCGCCGGAGGCAACACCGTGACCGTGAAGGACATCCTGGACGCGATCCAGTCGAAGGACGCCACGTCCGCCGACTACGCCGCCCTGCCCCTCCCCGAGTCGTACCGCGCGATCACCGTGCACAAGGACGAGACGGAGATGTTCGCGGGCCTGCAGACCCGTGACAAGGACCCGCGCAAGTCGATCCACCTGGACGAGGTCCCCGTGCCCGAGCTGGGCCCGGGCGAGGCCCTGGTGGCCGTCATGGCCTCCTCGGTCAACTACAACTCGGTGTGGACCTCGATCTTCGAGCCGCTGTCCACGTTCGGGTTCCTGGAGCGCTACGGCCGGGTCAGCGAGCTGACCAAGCGACACGACCTGCCGTACCACATCATCGGCTCCGACCTCGCGGGCGTCGTCCTGCGCACCGGCCCGGGCGTCAACGCCTGGAAGCCGGGCGACGAGGTCGTCGCCCACTGCCTGTCCGTCGAACTGGAGTCCTCCGACGGGCACAACGACACGATGCTCGACCCGGAGCAGCGCATCTGGGGCTTCGAGACCAACTTCGGCGGCCTCGCCGAGATCGCGCTCGTCAAGTCCAACCAGCTGATGCCGAAGCCGGACCACCTGAGCTGGGAGGAGGCCGCCGCCCCCGGCCTGGTCAACTCCACCGCGTACCGGCAGCTGGTGTCCCGCAACGGCGCCGGCATGAAGCAGGGCGACAACGTCCTCATCTGGGGCGCGAGCGGCGGACTCGGCTCCTACGCCACGCAGTTCGCGCTGGCCGGCGGCGCCAACCCGATCTGTGTCGTCTCCAGCGACCAGAAGGCCGACATCTGCCGGTCCATGGGCGCCGAGGCGATCATCGACCGCAACGCCGAGGGCTACAAGTTCTGGAAGGACGAGCACACCCAGGACCCGAAGGAGTGGAAGCGCTTCGGCAAGCGCATCCGCGAGCTCACCGGCGGCGAGGACATCGACATCGTCTTCGAGCACCCGGGCCGCGAGACCTTCGGCGCCTCGGTCTTCGTCACCCGCAAGGGCGGCACCATCACCACCTGCGCCTCGACCTCGGGCTACATGCACGAGTACGACAACCGCTACCTGTGGATGTCGCTGAAGCGGATCATCGGCTCGCACTTCGCCAACTACCGCGAGGCCTGGGAGGCCAACCGCCTCATCGCCAAGGGCAAGATCCACCCGACCCTGTCGAAGGTCTACTCCCTCGAGGACACCGGCCAGGCGGCCTACGACGTCCACCGCAACCTGCACCAGGGCAAGGTCGGCGTGCTGTGCCTGGCCCCCGAGGAAGGCCTGGGCGTGCGCGACGAGGAGATGCGCGCCAAGCACATCGACGCCATCAACCGCTTCCGGAACATCTGAGGGCCTTAGATGACAGAGCGTCAGAAGGACCGTCCGTGGCTGATGCGGACGTACGCCGGCCACTCCACGGCCGAGGCGTCCAACGAGCTGTACCGGCGCAACCTCGCCAAGGGCCAGACCGGTCTGTCGGTGGCGTTCGACCTGCCGACGCAGACCGGCTACGACTCCGACCACATCCTCGCCCGCGGCGAGGTCGGCCGGGTCGGCGTGCCCGTCGCGCACCTCGGTGACATGCGCCGGCTGTTCCAGGACATCCCCCTGGAGCAGATGAACACCTCGATGACGATCAACGCCACCGCCATGTGGCTGCTGGCGCTCTACCAGGTCGTCGCCGAGGAGCAGGGCGCTGACATCACCAAGCTCCAGGGCACGACCCAGAACGACATCGTCAAGGAGTACCTGTCCCGGGGCACCCATGTGTTCCCGCCGGGGCCGTCGCTCCGGCTGACGACGGACATGATCGCGTACACGGTCTCCCACATCCCGAAGTGGAACCCGATCAACATCTGCAGCTACCACCTGCAGGAGGCCGGGGCCACGCCGGTGCAGGAGATCGCGTACGCGATGTCCACCGCGATCGCCGTCCTCGACGCCGTCCGGGACAGCGGCCAGGTGCCGCAGGAGCGGATGGGTGACGTGGTCGCCCGCATCTCCTTCTTCGTCAACGCGGGCGTCCGCTTCGTCGAGGAGATGTGCAAGATGCGGGCGTTCGGCCGCATCTGGGACAAGGTCACCCGCGAGCGGTACGGCATCGAGAACCCCAAGCAGCGCCGGTTCCGGTACGGCGTCCAGGTCAACTCCCTGGGCCTGACCGAGGCGCAGCCGGAGAACAACGTCCAGCGGATCGTGCTGGAGATGCTGGCCGTGACCCTCTCCAAGGACGCACGCGCGCGTGCCGTGCAGCTCCCGGCCTGGAACGAGGCCCTCGGCCTCCCCCGCCCCTGGGACCAGCAGTGGTCGCTGCGCATCCAGCAGGTTCTCGCGCACGAGAGCGACCTGCTGGAGTACGAGGACATCTTCGAGGGCTCGCACGTCATCGAGGCGAAGGTCAACTCGCTGGTCGAGGAGTGCCTCGCCGAGATCGACCGGATCCAGGAGATGGGCGGCGCGATGGCCGCCGTCGAGTCCGGCTACCTCAAGGCGCAGCTGGTCTCCTCGCACGCCGAGCGGCGGGCCCGGATCGAGTCCGGCCAGGAGAAGATCGTCGGCGTCAACATCTTCGAGACGACCGAGCCGAACCCGCTGACGGCCGACCTCGACACGGCGATCCAGACGGTCGACCCGGCGGTCGAGGCCCGTGTCATCGAGTCGCTCCAGCGCTGGCGGGACACCCGCTACCAGCCGCCCTTCAACCACCCGCGCCCCTGCAAGGCGCTGGACCGGCTGAAGGAGGCCGCCAAGGGCACCGACAACCTGATGGAGGCGACCCTGGAGTGCGCCCGCGCCGGGGTCACGACCGGCGAGTGGGCCGGGGCCCTGCGCGAGGTGTTCGGCGAGTTCCGGGCGCCGACCGGGGTCTCCTCCGCTCCCGTGGCCGTCACCGCCGAGGCCGGCTCGGCGCTCGGCGAGGTCCGCGCCAAGGTGGACGCCACCGCCCGCGAGCTGGGCGTCGGCAAGCTGCGCTTCCTGGTCGGCAAGCCCGGCCTCGACGGTCACTCCAACGGCGCCGAGCAGATCGCGGTGCGTGCCCGTGACGCCGGCTTCGAGGTGGTCTACCAGGGCATCCGGCTGACGCCGGAGCAGATCGTGGACGCGGCCCTCGCCGAGGACGTGCACGCGGTCGGCCTGTCCATCCTCTCCGGTTCGCACGCCCAGCTGGTGCCGGACGTACTCCAGCGGCTGCGTGTGGCCGGTGCCACAGATATACCCGTGATCGCAGGTGGCATCATCCCGAACGGTGACGCCGAACAGCTCAGGGCCGCCGGTGTGGCCGCGGTGTTCACCCCGAAGGACTTCGACATCACCGGAATCATCGGCCGCATCGTCGACGAGATCCGGAAAGCGAACAAGCTCGACCCCCTGGAGGTCCCCGCATGACCGTCAACCGCCTTCGCCCGCGCCGCTCCTGCCTGGCGGTCCCGGGAAGCAACCCCCGCTTCCTGGAGAAGGCCCAGGGCCTCCCCGCCGACCAGGTCTTCCTGGACCTGGAGGACGCGTGCGCGCCGCTCGCCAAGCCCGAGGCGCGCCACACCATCGTCAAGTTCCTGAACGAGGGCGACTGGACGGGCAAGACGCGGGTCGTGCGCGTCAACGACTGGACGACCGAGTGGACGTACCGGGACGTCGTCACGGTGGTCGAGGGTGCCGGCCAGAACCTCGACTGCATCATGCTGCCCAAGGTGCAGACCGCCCAGCAGGTCGTCGCCCTCGACCTCCTGCTGACCCAGATCGAGAAGACCATGGGCTTCGAGGTCGGCAAGATCGGCATCGAGGCGCAGATCGAGAACGCCCAGGGCCTGAACAACGTCAACGAGATCGCGCAGGCCTCCCCGCGCGTCGAGACGATCATCTTCGGCCCGGCCGACTTCATGGCCTCCATCAACATGAAGTCGCTGGTGGTGGGTGAGCAGCCGCCCGGGTACCCGGCGGACGCCTACCACTACATCCTGATGAAGATCCTGATGGCCGCCCGCGCCAACAACCTCCAGGCGATCGACGGCCCCTACCTGCAGATCCGCAACGTCGAGGGCTACCGCGAGGTCGCCCAGCGCGCCGCCGCGCTCGGCTTCGACGGCAAGTGGGTGCTGCACCCGGGCCAGGTCGAGGCGGCCAACGAGATCTTCTCGCCCTCCCAGGAGGACTACGACCACGCCGAGCTGATCCTGGACGCGTACGACTACTACACGTCCGAGGCGGGCGGCAAGAAGGGCTCCGCGATGCTCGGCGACGAGATGATCGACGAGGCCAGCCGCAAGATGGCCCTGGTCATCTCCGGCAAGGGCCGCGCCGCCGGCATGCAGCGCACGTCGAAGTTCGAGATCCCGGAGGCCTGAGCGCGATGCAGTTCGGACGCACCTACGAGGAGTTCGAGGTCGGGGCGACGTACAAGCACTGGCCGGGCAAGACGGTCACGGAGTACGACGACCACCTGTTCTGTCTCCTCACCATGAACCACCACCCGCTCCACATGGACGTCAACTACGCCGAGAAGACGACCGACTTCGGCAAGAACGTCGTGGTGGGCAACTACATCTACTCGCTCCTGCTCGGCATGTCCGTGCCGGACGTCTCCGGCAAGGCGATCGCCAACCTGGAGATCGAGTCGCTCAAGCACGTGGCGCCGACCTTCCACGGCGACACGATCTACGGCCAGACGACCGTGCTCGACAAGTGGCCGTCGAAGTCGAAGAACGACCGCGGGATCGTCTACGTCGAGACCAAGGGCTACAAGCAGGACGGCACCCTGGTGTGCGTCTTCCGCCGCAAGGTCATGGTGCCCACCGAGACGTACATCAAGGAGCGCGGCGGCGAGCAGCCGGGCCGCCCGGAGCTGACCGCACCTGCGGAAAAGAAGACGGAGAAGTAATGGCGCGCCTCGCCCAGACCGCCGGTCTGACCGACATCCAGCAGGAGATCCTCTCCACGGTTCGGGACTTTGTCGACAAGGAGATCATTCCGGTCGCCACCGAGCTGGAGCACCGCGACGAGTATCCGCAGCAGATCGTGGACGGCCTGAAGGAGCTCGGCCTGTTCGGTCTGATGATCCCCGAGGAGTACGGAGGCCTGGGCGAGTCGCTCCTCACCTACGCGCTGTGCGTCGAGGAGATCGCCCGTGGCTGGATGTCGGTGTCCGGCATCATCAACACGCACTTCATCGTCGCGTACATGCTCAAGCAGCACGGCACGCAGGAACAGAAGGACCACTTCCTGCCGAGGATGGCGGCCGGCGACATCCGGGGCGCCTTCTCGATGTCGGAGCCGGGCCTCGGCTCCGATGTGTCGGCGATCACGTCCAAGGCGGTGAAGGACGGCGACGAGTACGTCCTGAACGGCCAGAAGATGTGGCTGACGAACGGCGGTACGTCGTCCCTGGTGGCCGTTCTCGTCCGAAGTGACGAAGGACACCCCGAGGGCACGGCGCCGCACAAGTCGATGACGACCTTCCTGATCGAGAAGGAGCCCGGCTTCGGCGAGGTCCGCCCCGGCCTCACGATCCCGGGCAAGATCGACAAGATGGGCTACAAGGGCGTCGACACCACCGAGCTGATCATGGACGGCCTGCGCCTTCCGGCCGATCGGGTGCTCGGCGGCGTCACCGGCCGAGGTTTTTACCAAATGATGGACGGAGTCGAGGTCGGCCGCGTCAACGTGGCGGCGCGTGGCTGCGGCGTCGCTCAGCGTGCGTTCGAACTGGGTGTCCAGTACGCCCAGCAGCGGCACACTTTCGGCAAGCCGATCGCCCAGCACCAGGCCATCCAGTTCAAGCTGGCCGAGATGGCCACCAAGGTCGAGGCCGCGCATGCCATGATGGTCAACGCGGCACGCAAAAAGGACTCCGGCGAACGAAACGACCTCGAAGCAGGGATGGCGAAGTACCTCGCCTCCGAGTACTGCAAGGAGGTCGTGGAGGATGCCTTCCGGATCCACGGCGGCTACGGCTTCTCCAAGGAGTACGAGATCGAGCGCCTCTACCGGGAGGCCCCGATGCTGCTGATCGGTGAAGGTACCGCCGAGATCCAGAAAATGATCATCGGCCGCAGGCTGCTCGAAGAGTATCGGTTCCAGGGCTGATTGTCCGGTTACGGGGTGTTTTCTTCGAGAAGAAGATCACACCCCGTAGGCGGTGTTCGGCCGCCGACTCGGCTGACTGGCTTGCCCAGTTGTGGCCTGCGACCGGTACGATCCCGGGAAAGCCGCCGTCCCCCGTCAGAGCGCGGCATCATCCGCTACGAAGGTCATCCATGCCCCACAGCCAAACCTCTGCACACCGCGACAGCCTGGTAGGCGCACGCCTCGCGCGCGGAGCATCGCCGTGGCTTCTCCCGACCGTCGCCACCGCAGCCCTCAGCCTGGCCCGCGCCCGCCGCTCGGGCGTCGCCAAGGCCGTCGCCGTGCCCGCCACCGCGCTCGCGGCGGGCATGCTGTGGTTCTTCCGCGACCCCGAGCGCGAGATCGCCCCGGGCCGGGTCATCTCGCCCGCCGACGGTGTGGTGCAGAGCATCATGCCCTGGAAGGACGGCCGCACCCGCGTCGCGATCTTCATGAGCCCGCTCAACGTCCACGTCAACCGGGCGCCCCTCGCGGGCACGGTGACGTCCGTCGAGCACATCCCCGGCGGCTTCGTCCCCGCTTTCAACAAGGAGAGCGAGAACAACGAGCGCGTAGTCTGGCATTTCGACACCGAACTCGGCGACATCGAGATGATCCAGATCGCCGGCGCGGTGGCCCGCCGCATCGTGCCCTACATCCCCGAGGGCACGAAGGTCGAGCAGGGCGACCGTATCGGTCTGATCCGCTTCGGCTCGCGTGTCGACCTCTACCTCCCCGAGGGCGTGGAGGTCGCGGTCGAGGTCGGCCAGAAGACCGTGGCTGGGGTGACTCGCATTGACCGTGATTGATCCGGAGACCCAGGCGGGCTGGGTGCCCGAGGCCGACGAGGTGGACGAAGAGGAGGAGATGCCCCTCTCTCTCCGCCTGTCGATAGCGGACACCCTCACGCTCGGCAACGCCACGTGCGGCTTCATGGCGGTGTACTTCACCACCACCGGCATCCTGATCCCGCACCTCACCGGCAGCCAGGAGTCCGGCATGGCCCGCCACAGCGCGGCCACGGCGGTCATCCTGATGCTCTGCGCGGCGGTCTTCGACCTGTTCGACGGCCTGGTGGCCCGCAAGCTGCGCTCCTCCCCGATGGGCGCGGAGCTGGACAACCTGTCCGACCTGATCAGCTTCGGCCTCGCCCCCGCGTACTTCGTCCTCGTCTACGGCATGGTCGCGGACGACGCGCACCAGAGGGTGGCGGCGCTCGGGGCAATCGTGGTGCTCCTGGCCGTCGTGCTCCGCCTGGCGCGCTTCTCCTGCGTGACCATGAAGGACGGCATGTTCCAGGGCATGCCCTCGCCGTTCGGCGCGCTGACGGTCGTCTCGATCGTGCTGCTGGAGCTGCCCTTCGTGGCGACCCTGCTGGCGATTCTGGGCACCGCGTGGCTGATGGTGAGCCGTGTGGAGTACCCGAAGCCGCGGGGCCGGCTCGCCGGCGCGATGCTCACCTGGATCGTCCTGTCCATGGGGCTGCTGGCGGCCTGGGCGTTCGACGCGCCGAGCGGTCAGCTGCTGCTCCAGACGGGCTGCGCCCTGCAGCTGGTCATGGGCGCGGTGATCCCGCTGTTCGCGACGGCTCGGCGGGTGAACAACTTCCGCGACAATCGCCGTGAGGCGAGGGCGACGCAGTTGCCGTAGCAGCACGGTTGCCGTAGCGGCGCTTGTGCGAGGGCCCCGGACCGGATGTCGGTTCGGGGCCCTTCGCTGTCGTGCCGTCCCGGGGCTCCGCCCCCAGACCCCCGGCCTATGCCCACCCACCACCCGACTCGGTGAGCCGATGGGGCACCCATTCAGCCGACCGAGACGGGTGGGTGGGCCAGGGGGGTCTGGGGGCGGAGCCCCCGGGGGCCCTCCCGGGACCCCCCGGGGCTCAGGTCAAGGCGTCCTTCGCGAGCTGGGTGGCGACTCGTTCCAGGATCGGGCCCGCTTCCGCGATGCACTTGGTGACGTCGGGGTCGACGGACGTCAGCGGGTAGGCACGGGAGATGCCCGCCCGCCGCAGCGCGTCCTCGGACAGGGCCAGCCGCCCGCACACCGCGACGACCTCCTTGCCCGCGGCCCGAGCGGCGGCGGCAACACCCGCCGGCGCCTTCCCGTGCAACGTCTGCTCGTCCAGCGACCCCTCGCCGGTGATCACCAGCGAGGCCCGCTCCAGCGCCGGCCCGAAGCCCAGCACGTCCAGCATGACCTCGATACCGGCCCGGAAGCGGGCGCCCAGCAGGAGCGCGCCGTACCCGATACCGCCGGCGGCCCCCGCGCCCGGCGCCGCCGCGTACTCGGCGGCACGCGGCCCCACGGCCGTCTCCAGGACCTTCGCGAAGTGGGCGAGGGCCGCGTCCAGGATCGCCACGTCGTCCGGGGAGGCCCCCTTCTGCGGGCCGTAGACCGCGGGCGCGCCCTTCGGTCCGGTCAGCGGGTTGTCGACGTCGCTCGCGAGCACCAGCTCCACCGAGGACAGACGCGGATCGAGGCCGGACAGGTCCGCCCGCGCCAGGTCGGCGAGACCGCCGCCGCCCGGCGGCACCGGCTCCCCGTCCGCATCCAGGAACCGGGCACCCAGCGCGGACAGCATGCCGGCGCCCCCGTCCGTCGTGGCGCTGCCGCCGACACCGAACACGATGGTCCGCGCGCCCGCGTCCAGCGCGGCGCGCAGCAGCTCCCCGGAACCGTACGTCGAGGCGGTCAGGGGCGCGAAGACGCCGGCCGGCAGCCGCTGCAGGCCGCTCGCCTCGGCCATCTCCACGACCGCGGTGTCACCGCGCAGCGCGAACGCGGCCGTCACCTCCTGGCCCAGCGGCCCGGCGACGCGGATCTCCCGCCGCTCGAAACCGGCCGCGACCGCCGCGTCCACGGTGCCGTCGCCTCCGTCGGCCACGGGCAGCGCCTCGACCTCGAGGCCCGGCACGACCCGGCGCAGTCCGGCCGTCACCCGTTCGGCGACCTGTACGGCCGTCAACGAGCCCTTGAACTTGTCCGCGGCGATGAGCACCCGACGGGTCTCGTTCACTGCAGCGTCCGCCACCTTGTCTTCCCCTTGCTCTCCGGGCCCCGCACAGGTCAGGGCCAGTCGCGCCGCTGCGACCTTAACCGGAGGACGCCCCCGCCGTCATGCGCCGACCGAACCCTGGGAATCCGCTGGGAGGCGGCTGGGGAAAACGGGTAGACCCCAGCCATGACCGACCAGGGCACCGAGCCGGATCTCGCCGACCGCATCCACGGGGGCTGGCTCGGCCGGATCGCGGGCAACATGCTCGGCAAACCGGTCGAGCAGGGCGAGGTGTGGACCCGCGAGCGCATCGACCGCTATCTGCGGCGGGCCGCGGCCCTGCCGCTCACCGACTACCTGCCCGAGCCCGCCGACGCGGCCGACGGCGCCGTACTGCGCCCGGAGTGGCGCCAGTGCGTGCGCGGCCGCATCCACGGCAGCTGCCGGGACGACGACGTGGACTACGCGATCCTCGGCCTGCACCTGCTGGAGACCCACGGCTTCGAGTTCAGCACCGAGCAGGTCGGCGACCTGTGGCTGCTCAGACTGCCGTACCTGCAGACCTTCACCGCGGAACGGGCGGCGTACCGCAACCTCGCGAACGGTCTGAAGCCGCCGCTGACGGCGACGTACGACAACCCGTACCAGGAGTGGATCGGCGCGCTGATCCGCGCCGACGTCCACGGCTGGAGCTGCCCGGGCGACCCGCGGCGCGCCGCCGCCCTGGCACGCCGGGACGCGGTGCTCTCGCACACCGGCAACGGCGTCTACGGCGCCATGTTCGCCGCCGCGCTGGTCTCCGCCGCCTTCACCGCACGGGGCGTGCGGGAGGCGCTGGAGACGGCGCTCGCGGTGATCCCGGCGAGCAGCCGGCTGGCCCGCACCGTGCGCCGGGTGGCGTCCCTGCACGAGACCCGTCTGCCCTGGGAGGAGACGCTGGCCACGGTGTCCGAGGAGACCGCCGGGCTCGGCTGGATCCACACCGTCCCGAACGTGGCGGTCCTCACCGCCGGGCTGCTGTACGGCGACGGCGACTTCACGCGCACCATCGCCCTCACCGTGCGCGGCGGCCTGGACACCGACTCCAACGGGGCGACGGCCGGCTCGGTGGCCGGCGTGCTCACCGGCGCGGCGGCCATCCCCGCCCAGTGGAAGGACCCGCTGGAGGACACGGTCCGGAGCGCGGTGTTCGGCTTCGACGGGGTGCGGATCAGTGCGCTGGCCGAGCGCACCCTGCGCCTGGCGGCGGCCGGCCCGTAACCCGGTGGCGCCTGGTTACCCTTCCTGGATGACCACGACAGACGCCTTCGCCGCGTACATCGCGAGCCTGCCCCGTGTCCTCTCCGGTGCCGCCGCGCTCTTCCGGGACGCCGAGGGGCGCGTGCTGCTCGTCGAGCCCAACTACCGTGAGGGCTGGGCCCTTCCCGGTGGCACCATCGAGTCGGACGACGGCGAGACGCCCCGTCAGGGCGCGCGGCGCGAGACGCTCGAGGAGATCGGCCTGGACCGGACCCTGGGCCGGCTGCTCGCGGTGGACTGGGTGCACGGTCCGGGCCGTCCGCCGCTGGTGGCGTACCTGTACGACGGCGGTGTGCTCGGCGAGAGCGAGTTCAAGGCGATCCGGCTGCAGGAGGAGGAGCTGCTGTCCTGGCGTCTGGTGTCCCGCGAGGAGATCCCCGGCCACCTGCCCGGCGCCCTCGGCCGCCGGGTGCTGGCCGCGCTGGACGTCCTGGCGGAGGGCGCGGGCACGGTGGAGCTGGAGAACGGCGAGCGGGTGGCCTGACCGCCCGCGCGGACGGTCGGGCCACCGTTCACGCCGTGCGGACCGGCTACCCGGCGACGACCCGGTGGTCGCGGTCGATCAGCCCGTGGGCGGCGGCGCCCCCGGGCGACCCGAGGTCGTCGAAGAACTCGGCGTTGACCGCCCGGTACCCGGCCCACTCCTGCGGGGTGTCGTCCTCGTAGAAGATCGCCTCGACCGGGCAGACCGGCTCGCAGGCCCCGCAGTCGACGCATTCGTCGGGGTGGATGTACAGGGCGCGTCGCCCCTCGTAGATGCAGTCGACGGGGCACTCCTCGATGCACGCCTTGTCCTTGACGTCGACACAGGGCTCGGCGATCACGTAGGTCATGACGGCTCGCTCTCCTTCTCCATCCGCTCGGCCAGCTTGAGTGCCTCGTCGATGAGCGTCTCCACGATCTTCGACTCGGGTACGGTCCTGACGACCTCGCCCTTGACGAAGATCTGCCCCTTGCCGTTGCCGGAGGCGACGCCGAGGTCGGCCTCCCGGGCCTCCCCCGGTCCGTTGACCACGCACCCCATGACGGCGACGCGCAGCGGGACCTCCATGCCCTGCAGGCCGGCGGTCACCTCGTCGGCGAGCCTGTACACGTCGACCTGGGCCCGCCCGCAGGACGGGCACGAGACGATCTCCAGCCGGCGCTGCCTCAGGTTCAGCGACTCCAGGATCTGGATGCCGACCTTGGCCTCCTCGGCGGGCGGGGCCGACAGCGACACCCGGATGGTGTCGCCGATGCCCTCGCTCAGCAGGGCGCCGAAGGCGACCGCCGACTTGATCGTTCCCTGGAAGGCGGGGCCGGCCTCGGTGACACCCAGGTGGAGGGGGTAGTCGCACTGCTGGGCGAGCAGCCGGTAGGCGCTGACCATCACCACCGGGTCGTTGTGCTTGACGGAGATCTTCAGGTCCCGGAAGCCGTGCTCCTCGAACAGGGAGCACTCCCACAGAGCGGACTCCACCAGTGCCTGCGGAGTGGCCTTGCCGTACTTGGCCAGCAGGCGCTTGTCGAGGGAGCCGGCGTTCACCCCGATGCGGATGGGGACCCCGGCGTCCCCGGCCGCCCGGGCGATCTCCTTGACCTTGTCGTCGAACTGGCGGATGTTGCCCGGGTTGACGCGGACGCCCGCGCAGCCGGCGTCGATGGCGGCGAAGACGTAGCGGGGCTGGAAGTGGATGTCGGCGACGACCGGGATCGGGGACTTGCGGGCGATGGCCGGCAGCGCGTCCGCGTCGTCCTGCGAGGGGCAGGCCACCCGGACGATCTGGCAGCCGGCCGCGGTCAGTTCCGCGATCTGCTGCAGTGTGGCCCCGACGTCGGCGGTCGGGGTCGTGGTCATGGACTGGACCGAGACGGGCGCGTCACCGCCGACGGCCACGGACCCTACCTGGATCCGCCGGCTCCGGCGGCGTGGAGCGAGGCGCGCCGGCACGGTGGGCACCCCGAGCGGGACGGACATGGCTCGTTCTCCTCAGTGTGGGGGTACGGCGGTGTGCGGAACCGCCGTGTGCGGTACGGCCAGTTGCGCGGGGCTCACGGCCGCGCGGCTGTACATGAGCGCGGCCGCCAGGGTGTCGGCGATCCGGGGGGCGGTGAGCCCGGCGGACTCCAGGACGTGGGACCGGGAGCCGTGGGTGAGGAAGCGCTGGGGCAGGCCGAAGGTGCGGACGGGAGCGGGCGCCCCGGCGTCGCCGAGCGCCTGGGCCACCGCGGCCCCGGCGCCGCCCGAGCGGCCGCTGTCCTCGACGGTCGCGACCAGGCGGTGGCCGAGGCTCAGTTCGACCAGGGCCGGCGGCACCGGCTTGATCCAGCGCGGGTCGACGACGGTGACGCCGATCCCCTCCAGGGCGAGCAGGGACGCGGTCTCCAGGCAGAGGCCGGCCATGGCCCCGACGGAGACGAGGAGCAGGTCCGCGCGCTCCCCCCGCCGGAGCACGTCGACGCAGCCGACGGAGTCGACGGCCTGGATGTCCTGTCCCGTGGTGCCCTTGGGGAAGCGCAGGGCGGTGGGGCCGTCGTGGACGGCGACGGCCTCGCGCAGCGCGCGGCGCAGGGTGGCGGCGTCGCGGGGCGCGGCCAGCCGCAGTCCGGGGACCATGTTGAGCAGGGACAGGTCCCACATTCCGTTGTGCGAGGGGCCGTCGTCCCCGGTGACCCCGGCCCGGTCCAGGACGAGGGTGACGGGGGCGCGGTGCAGGGCGGCGTCCATGAGCAGTTGGTCGAAGGCACGGTTGAGGAAGGTGGCGTAGATCGCCACCACGGGGTGCATCCCGCCCAGTGCGAGTCCCGCCGCGGCGGTCACCGCGTGCTGTTCGGCGATGCCCACGTCGAGGGTGCGCTCCGGGTGGCGGGCGGCGAACTCGGTCAGGCCGGTCGGGTGGAGCATGGCCGCGGTGAGGGCCACCAGGTCGGGCCGCTCGCTGCCGAGTTCGGCGAGCTCCCTGCCGAAGACGGAGGTCCAGGAGGGTGAACCGTCACCGCGCGGCCTGCCGGGGCGCAGGGGTCGTACGGCGTGCTGGCGGTCCTTCTCGTCCTGTTCGGCGGGCTCGTGGCCGCGGCCCTTCTCGGTGACGCAGTGCACGACGACGGACCGGCCGAGGTCGCGTGCACGGCGCAGGGCCTCCTCGACGGCCGTGATGTCGTGTCCGTCCACGGGGCCCAGATAGGCCAGTCCGAGGGTCTCGAACAGGCAGTCCGGTGTGGTCTCCACGCGCAGGGCGGCCAGGTGCTCGGCGATGCCGCCGGTGGTGGGGCCGTAGGAGCGGGTGTTGTCGTTGAGCACGACGATCACCGGGTGGCCGGGGGCGGTCGCGATGTTGTTCAGCGCCTCCCAGGCCATGCCTCCGGTGAGCGCGCCGTCCCCGAGGACGGCCACCACGGAGCGGTCCGTGCGGGCGCGCATCCCGTGGGCGCGGGCGAGGCCGGCCGCCCACGACAGCACGGTGGAGGCGTGCGAGTTCTCGATGACGTCGTGCGGGGACTCGGACCGGGAGGGGTAGCCGGACAGTCCGCCGCGCTGCCGGAGCGAGGCGAGGGCACCGGCCCGGCCGGTGAGGATCTTGTGGACGTAGGACTGGTGGCCGGTGTCCCACAGGATGCGGTCCCGGGGGGACTCGAAGACGCGGTGCAGGGCGATGGACAGTTCGACGACCCCGAGGTTGGGGCCGAGGTGTCCACCGGTGCGGGTGACGGTGTCCACCAGCAGCCGCCTGATCCGCGGTACGAGCCGCCGTACCTCGTCGGGTGACATGGCCCGCAGGTCCTCGGGCCCCTGGATCTCCTCCACGCGCGTCTCCTTCACGCGTGTCTCCTCCGTCGCGTTCATCGCACCCGCGCCTCGTCCGCCAGCGGTGTGCGCGGGATCCGGCCGGTGACCGGGTCGGCCAGCCGGGCCGGCATCGAGAAGACCACGTCCTCGGGCATCGCCTGCTGCAACTCGACCTCCCCGTGACCGAGTTCGGCGAGCCGGTCGAGGAGCCCGCAGACCAGGATCTCGGGCGCGCTGGCCCCGGCGCTGACGCCGATGCTCGACACACCGTCCAGCCAGTCCTCCCGCAGGTGGTCCCGGTCGGGGACGAGGTGGGCCCGGCAGCCGTGCTCGCGCGCGACCTCGACCATGCGCAGCGAGTTGCTGGAGTTCGTGGATCCCACGACGAGGACCAGGTCGTGACGGTGTGCCAGGTCCTTGACGGCGTTCTGCCGGTTCTGGCTCGCGTAGCAGATGTCGTCGCCGCCGGGGGCGACGATGTCGCTGAACCGCGCGCGCAGCGCCTCGACCACCTTCGCGGTCTCGTCGAAGGACAGGGTGGTCTGGGTGAGGAAGGCGACCGGTGTGTCCCCGGGCAGGTCGAGCCGGGCCACGTCCGCCACGGTCTCGACCACGACGGTCCGCTCGGGTGCCTCGCCGAGGACGCCGTCGACCTCCTCGTGGCCGGCGTGGCCGACCAGCAGGATGGTGCGGCCGTCGCGGGCGAAGCGCAGGGCCTCCTGGTGCACCTTGGCCACCAGCGGGCAGGTGGCGTCGATGACCTCCAGGTGCCGGCGGTCCGCGCCGGCCCGGACCGCCGGGGAGACGCCGTGGGCGGAGAAGACGCACACCGCGCCGTGCGGGACGTCCTCCTCGCTGTCCACGAACACCGCGCCGCGCTTCTCCAGTTCGGAGACGATGTAGTGGTTGTGCACGATCTCCTTGCGCACGTACACCGGTGCGCCGTGCAGGTCCAGGGCCCGCTCCACGATGCCGATGGCCCGGCGTACGCCCGCGCAGAAGCCGCGCGGCTGGGCCAGGACGACCTTTCCGGTTCCGCTCATGCGGCGTCACCTCCGCCGAAGCCGGGGAAGGCGACCGCCGCGGTGGCGGCGCGTTCGGTGCGGGCGTTGATCCGCAGCCGCAGCCGGCGGGGGTGGTAGACGGTGGCCAGTGGCACGGGCCGGACGTCGGCGTCCGGCTCGCAGGTGACGCGCCACTTGCCGAGGATGGTGGCGAGTCCGAGGGTGGCCTCGGTGCGGGCGTACAGGTCGCCGATGCATTTGCGGGCGCCGGTGCCGAACGGCATGAACGCCTGACGGGCGAGCGGGGAGACGCGGTCGGGGAGCCAGCGGTCGGGGTCGAAGCGCTGCTCGTCGGGGTAGGCCTCCTCGTTCAGTGCCACCGCGGCGGGGCTGAAGACGATGGTGGTCCCCTTGGGCAGGTGCTGTCCGGCGAGTTCGGTGTCGGACGCGGTGAGCCGGGTGAACAGCCAGGCCGGCGGGTGCAGCCGTAGGGTCTCGCTGATGATCCGGTCGGTGAGCGACAGCTGGGGCAGGTCGTCCCACTGGGGTGCCCGGCCGCCGAGGACGCTGTCGATCTCCTCGTACAGCGCGGCCTCGATGTCCGGGTGCTGGGAGAGCAGGTGGAAGATCCACGTGAGGGTGCCGGCGACGGTCTCGGTGCCGGCCGCCATCACGGTGATGACCTGGTCGTGGATCTCGGTGTCGTCGAGCCGGCCGCCGTCCTCGTCGCGCGAGGCGAGCAGGGCGGACAGCAGGTCGTCGTGTTCGGCGTCGTCCCGGCGGTAGTCGTCGATGAGCTGCTGGGTGGTGGCGTGCAGGTAGCCGAGGTTGCGCCGGTAGCGGCGGTTGGCCGGGGTGGGCAGGCGGCGCAGGGAGCGGGGCAGGAACATCTGCCGGAACAGTCCGTTGAGCACGGTGTCGAAGGCGCGCTCGACGCCGTCGGCGAGTTCCTTGCTGACGGGCGTGGAGTACAGGGTGCGGGCCACCGTGCGCAGGGCCATGCCGTACAGCTCCTGGAAGGCGTCGACGACCATGCCGTCGTGCCAGCGCTCGGAGGTGGCCTCGATCTCGGCGTGCATGGCGGTGGCATAGCGCTTGAGCTGGGAGCGCTGGAAGGCGGACTGCATCAGCCGCCGCTGCCGGCGGTGGTCCTTGAACGGGCAGGTGACCAGGCCGTTTCCGGCGATGTCACGGGCCCGGTCGTAGAAGACGCCGCCCTTGTCGTAGGTGCGGTCGTTGGTCAGCACGTCGCGCAGCAGCCCCGGGTGGCAGGGCACGTAGGCGGAGGTCGGGCCGATCTTGATCTTCACCAGGTCGCCGTGCGCGGACAGCGACGACATGAACCGCACGGGCTGACGCATCATCTGCAGGGCGTGGCCGACGACCGGGACCGCCCCGGGGGCCGTCCCGGCGGCATAGGTCTGCTGGGGCATCGCAACCTCACAAAAGGTGGGTGGTGCTCGGGTGGTGGGGGCCGGGTGCCGGGGGCTAGCGGGTGCTGCCGAGTTCCTCGAGGTAGCCCTGGACGCCGGCGGCGGCCGCGAACTCGGCGTCGTAGCGGCCCGAGGAGCGGTGCCAGTCGTGGGAGCCGCGGATCACCGTGCGTACGGCGTCGTTGCGGTACCGCTCCACGGCCTCGCGTTCGGCGGCGTCGAGTTCGTAGATGTCGCACACCTTGGGCAGGCAGGTCTCCAGCAGGAGGTACTGGGACAGGCGTGCGTGGACCTCGTCCTGCAGGTGGCCGATGCTGCGGCTCTTCGGCCAGCCGTGTTCCCGCTGCAGGATGAAGACCAGGTTGTTCAGCTCGCCCCGGGCCTCCTCCTTCTCCAGGGAGGCGATGTCGTTGAACATCAGGTTGACGTCGATGGCGATCTGCAGCATCGCGGAGAGCACGGCGCTGTCGAAGACGCGCTGGGGCACCTCGAAGTGGCCGGTGCTCTCGGCCATGTCCACGGTGGGCTGGACGCCGATGGTCTGCCGGCGTACGGCGAGGTACTGGGCGGCGGAGTCGTAGGGGGTGTCGTGGAAGCGGCTGGCGGCCTCGTCGACGTATCCGGCGAAGTAGTTGCGCCAGTGCCGGGCGCTGCGCGCGCACCAGGAGGGCGACATGCCCTCGCGGGTGCGGCGCCAGATGTCGGCGAAGCCGTGCGCGATGGGCGGCGCGGTCTCGGGCAGCGGGCCGTCGAGGGCGGCCGCCACCGCGTCCGTGAGCCTGCGGGTCTCCTCCGGGTCCTCGCCGCGCGGTCCGTCGAAGAGGTCGTCGAAGAGGAAGAACCACGACATGAGGTCGACGCCGAGGTCGAGGTCGGCGCCGGTGGTGTGCGGGTAGAAGCGCGAGGCGAGGTCGGCGTAGGCGCCGCGCAGATGGCGTTCGGCCGCGGCCTCGGTGGTGATGAGGCCGCGCGAGCGCGGCCACTGGAGCTGCTGGGCCTCGGCGCGCCGGTGGTCGGGACTCTGGCGGCCGGGCAGCGGTATTCGGAAGTCGACGTCCTGCGGCATGCTGATCTCCCTGGTGGGGGCGCTGGGGTATCGGTGGTGCCGTGGGGCGGCGAGGGGCACGTCCCTCGGTGGGACGCGGCCGGGCGGCGCTGCCCTGCGGCGGGGGCGGACGGGGAACGGGCCGGGGGCGACGCTGCCCACGGCCGGGGTCGGGCTCCGGGGCGACGCTGCCCGCGGAGCCGGGGCCTGTCCGGTGGCGCCGTCGCCCGCGGGGGCCGGCGACGGGCCCCGGCCCTGGTTCCTCACGGTCCTCGACCGTGCTGAAAGATCACTGACAAGGGCCGGGCGGACCGCTCACACCTCGCGATGCACGATGAACCGCCCGACGGCGAGCAACTCGTCGCGCACGCCGGCGTCCAGACCGGCTCCGCGCAGCGCCGCCTCGCCCAGGGCCATCCGGCGGACCGCCTCGGCCAGGGCCCAGTCGCGGCCGCCCGCGGCCTCGATCAGGTCGGCAGCGCGGCGCAGTTCGGTCTCGTCCGGCTCGCCGGGCGCGGCCAGCCAGGTGGCGAGCTCGACGCCGAGCGTGCCGCCCTGGTTGAGCGCGTGGGCGACCGGGAGGGACTTCTTGCGGGCGCGCAGGTCGGAGTGGACGGACTTGCCGGTGGTGGCCGGGTCGCCCCAGATGCCGAGGACGTCGTCGGTGAGCTGGAAGGCGAGCCCGACCTGGTCGCCGTAGAGCGCGAGGGCGTCCACGGCGGACCCGGGAGCCCCGGCCAGCAGTGCGCCGATCGCGGCGCTCGCCGACAGCAGGGCGCCGGTCTTGCCCGCGGCCATCTCCAGGCACTCCTCGACCGTCACGTGCTGGCGCTGTTCGAAGGCCATGTCCTGGACCTGACCGTGGATCAGGCGGCGGGTGGTGCGGGCGAGCAGGCCGGCCGCGGCCGCCGCGGTGGGCAGCCCGCAGTCGAGCAGCACCTCCTGGGCGAGGGCCAGCAGCGCGTCGCCGGTGAGGATCGCGCTGGAGGCACCCCACAGCGCCCAGACGGTACGGCGGTGACGGCGCTCCTCGTCACCGTCCATGAGGTCGTCGTGCAGCAGGGAGAAGTTGTGCACCAGCTCGACGGCGACCGCTCCGGGCAGCGCGGTCTCGGGCGGCGCGCCGACCGCCTGGGCCGACAGCAGGGCCAGCGCGGGGCGTACGGCCTTGCCGCCGTCGGCAGCGGTCGGCGCGCCCGCGGCGGTGATCCAGCCGAGGTGGTAGGCGGCCTGGTGGCGGGTCTTGCGGTCGAGCAGGTCCAGGGCGGTGCGCAGCGCGGGTGCGGTGGCGTCCCGGCCGCGGTGCAGGCTCGCGGGGGTGACGGTCACGCCGCGGCCTCCGCTCGCCAGGGCTCCGTCGGATCGTCGAAGATGGCCACCACCTTGCGCAGGATGCGCCGGTCGTCCGGGTGGAAGGGCGTCTTCGCGTGGATGGTGCCGAGCTGGTCCCACATGACGATGTCGCCGGGTTCCCAGGTGTGGGCGTAGGTCAGACCGGGCGCGCCGGCGAAGCCCCTCAGTTCCTGGAGGAGTTCCTTGCTGGCGGTGGGATCCAGTTCGAGGACCCGCTTGGTGTTGAGCGAGTTGACGTAGACGGCGTGGCGGCCGGTGCGCGGGTTGCGGGCGATCAGCGGGTGGACGGTGGAGGTGCCGTCCTCGGGCAGGATCGTCGTGACGGCCGGCCCGCCGCCGTCGGGGCTCCCGATGGAGACCTCGCCCTGGTAGCTCTCCTCGATGGTCTCCTCGTAGCCGGAGCGCAGGGCGTGCCGGGCCCGGTAGGCGTGCAGCCGGTGGCGCAGTTGCTCGGGCAGGGAGTCGTAGGCGCCGTACATGTCGGTGAACAGGGTCTGTCCGCCGCCCGAGACGGGCAGTTCCACGGCCGCCAGGAAGCCGATCCGGGACACCCGCGGCCGGAAGGAGTAGTCGGTGTGCCAGTCCATCCAGCCGGCGTCGCCGACGCCGATCTTCCGTCCGTTCTCCACGATGTTGGAGATGATCAGGATCTCGTTGTGGTCGGGGCTGGCGCCGGTCGTGAGGCCGGTCTTGGGGATGTACCCGAAGCGGCGTCCGAAGCCCAGCAGTTCGTCGTTCGAGGGGTCCCGGTGGCCGCGGAAGACCAGCACCAGATGCCGGTCGAGCGCGGCCCAGATCTGCTCGACGGCGGTGTCGTCGAGGTCCGGGGTGATGTCGGCGCCGTGCACGACGGCCCCGACCGAGGAGCCTGGTATCGGCGAGACGTCCATGGCCTTGCGTCCCCCTTCGTCGTTGCTTCGCGGTTGCTGCGTGATCGCGTGGACGGGTGTGTCAGTCGCTCAGTTCGAGATGGGCGAGGTCACCGGCCTCGCGCCAGGTGCGCAGGACGTTCACGAACTCCACCGAGCCGCCGCCGTAGCTGCCGTTGAGGACGTGCAGCTCGCTCGGGCGGCCCTCGTTGTTGAACAGGCCCGGGGTGCAGGACTCGGCGTAGTCGAGGTTGCGGTTCGCGAGCCGGAGGATCTCCTCGACCCACTCCTTCTCGCCGGTGGCGGAGACCTCCACGACCTGCCGGCCCTGTTCCTGGACGGCCTTGAGGACATGGGCCACGTGCCTGCTCTGCTCGCCCAGCATGTACGGCACGTTGACGTGCAGGCCCGACTGGACCTTGGACAGGACGAAGAGATTGGGGAAACGATTCACCATCAGGCCGTGAAACGTTCGCGCCCCGTCCGCCCACTTGTCCGACAGCCGCACCCCGTCCCGGCCGACGACCTCGTAGCCGGCCCGCGTGGTGTACGGCACCGCGTACTCCGACTCGTAGCCGGAGGCGAAGACCAGGCAGTCCACCGGGTACTCCCGGCCGGCCGCGACCACCGCGTGCTCGGTGAGCCGCTCGATGCCGCGCCCTTCGGTGTCCACCAGGGTGACGTCGGGCCGGTTGAAGGCCTCCAGGTAGTCGTCGTGGAAACAGGGCCGCTTGCAGAACAGCCGGTAGTACGGCTTCAGGGCGGCCGCGGTGTCCGGGTCGTGGACCACGGCGTCGACACGCGCGCGCAACTCCTCCATCTTGAGGAAGTCGGCGCGCTCCACGGCGCCGGCCGCGTCCCCGGGACTGCTCCCGGCGGACTTCGGCAGGATCGCCGCGAGCCCGGCCGTGATCTCCGTCCAGCCGTCCGCGACCAGGTCCTCCTCCTGCGGTACCCCGGCGGTCAGCGCGTGGAAGTTGTCCATGCGCCGCTGTTGCCAGCCCGGCCGGAGTCCCCGCGCCCACTGCGCGTCGGTCCGCCGGTTGGCCCGTACGCCCACCGCGGGCGGGGTGCGCTGGAAGACGTACAGATGCCCGGCCGCCTCGGCCAGGTGCGGGACGACCTGGACCGCCGTCGCGCCGGTCCCGACGATCCCGACCCGCTTGTCCCGCAGCGCCGCCAGGCTGCCCGGGACTCCGTCGCCGGTGTACCCGTAGTCCCAGCGGGCGGCGTGGAAGGAGTGCCCCCGGAAGGTCTCGAGCCCCTCGACGGCGGGCAGTTTGGGCCGGTGCAGGGAGCCGATCGCCATGCACACGTACCGGGCCCGGAAGTGGTCGCCCCGGTCGGTGCGCACCACCCAGTGCGAGGACTCCTCGTCCCAGCGCAGTCCGGTGACCGAGGTCTGCAGGAGGGCGTCCCGGTAGAGGTCGTAGTGCCGGGCGACTGCCCGGCAGTGCGCGAGGATCTCGGCGCCGGTCGCGTACTTCTCCGTCGGGACGGTGCCCAGTTCCTCGAGCAGCGGCATGTAGACGTAGCTCTCGACGTCGCACCTGAGGCCGGGGAACCGGTTCCAGTACCAGGTGCCGCCGACGTCACCGGCCGCGTCGATCAGGCGGATCCGCTCGAAGCCGCACGTCTCGCGCAGCCGCGCGCCCACCACCAGGCCGCCGATGCCGGCACCGACGACGGCCACGTCGACCGCGTCGGTGACGGGGTCCCGGTCGGTCCGTTCGGTGCAGGGGTCGGCCGCGTAGCGGGACAGCCCCCCGCGTGCGGGCCGGTAGACCCGGCCGCCGCCCGCCCACAGGCGCTTGTCGCGTTCCTCGCGGTACTTCGTCCTCACCGTCTCGATGTCGACGGGGCCGGGCCCGTCGCCTGCGGGGGCGTCTGTTCGGAAGCGTTCCACAACGTCTCCTGCGTGGGGTGGACAGGTGAGGTCAGGTGGCGCCGTACGTCGTCGAACTGGTCGCGCAACCGTGCGGGCGCGTCGGCGTTCGTGAAGAGGTAGAAGCGGTCGGTGCCCAGCGCGTCCCACACGGTCTCGGCGACCAGGCCGGCGGTGACCGTCGTGTCGCCGGTCGCGTCGCGCGGCGCGGCGAGTCCGCGGACCATCGGTGTGTCGACGCGGCCGGGGCACAGCACCGAGACCCGTACGGGAGTCCCGGCGAGGTCGGCCCGCAGACTGCGGGCGACGGCCAGGTCGGCGTGCTTGGAGGCGGCGTAGGCGGCGCTGCCGCTGCCCACGACGAACGCCGACATGGAGGCGGTGTGCACCAGGTGCGACGGCCGCCCGGCGGCCAGCAGCCGCGGCACGAAGGCGCGGGCGACGTGGACGTGCGCCCAGTGGTTGACCTCGAAGACCTCGCGCATCCGCGGCAGGGGCACGGCCCACAGCGGCTCTCCGACGGGGCCGACGACACCGGCGTTGTTGCAGACCACGTCGACCTCGCCGAGGGCGGCGTACGCCGTCTCGGCGAGGGCCGCCACCGCGTCGGGGTCGGTGAGGTCCACGGTCTCGGCGCGCACGTCCGCGCCGCGCGCGGCGAGTTCACCGGCCCGGCGGCGCAGGGCGTCGCCCGCGATGTCCGCCATGACCACCTTGACTCCGGACCGGGCGAGCCGGGCGGTGAGGGCGAGACCGATGCCGCTCGCCGCGCCGGTGACCACGGCCGTCCTGGGGTGTAAGTGCACGGGAGTAGTCCGTTCCTCGCTTCCTGGGACGGGCAGTGCACGGGCCGCGTCCTTGCGGCCCGGAAGGGGGGTGTGCGGTGTGGGATCCGGCGGCCTCCGCCCGGGGGAGGGCTGGGCGGAGGCCGCCGGTGGCTCAGACGGGGTCGGGCAGCTTCAGGCTGATGGCGAAGATCGTCACCGAGAAGAGCGTCAGCAGGGCGAGGACGATCACCGCTGCCGAGGAGTGGCCCAGCGAGTCGCCGAGGGCGAGGTAGATCGTGCCGCCCACGGTCGCGCCCAGGGCGGTGGCGGTCTGCTGGCTGGTGACCAGCACACCGCTGCCCATGCCGGCCTGCGCCGGCGGGACATCGGCGAGGATCATCCGGAACAGGGTGGGTCCGATCAGCGCCTGCCCGACGCCGGTGAACGCCAGCACGGCCAGGACCAGGACGACCGGGACGTCGGGCCAGGTGACCCCGATCAGCAGCGCCATCAGCAGCAGACCTGCGCCCTGGACGGCGGCCCCGAGGGTCACGATGCGCCGGCCGAGGGCCGCCGCGATCTTCGGGGTGAACAGCGCCACCACGAAGAAGGCGGAGGCGAACGGGGACAGCACCGCTCCCGAACCCAGGCCGCCGAGACCGAAGTCGTCCTGGGCGACCAGGGCGTAGACGAACATGAAACTGCCGAACCCGATCGAGAACGGAACCATCGCGAGCAATCCCCGGCGCATCCCGGACCGGGACAGCACAGACGGAGGCAGCAGCGGCGAGCCGCCCTCGGCCTCCAGCCGCCGCTCGACCCGGACCAGTGCCACCACCGCGGCGGCGGCGACCACGGGCAGCGCCCACAGCCACAGCGGCCAGCCCAGCGCCTGCCCCTCGACGATCACCAGCAGGACACACACCAGGGCCACCCCGAACAGCAGGGTGCCGGTCAGGTCGAAGCCCGGCCTGCGCCCGGCCTTGGTGTCCGGCATGTTCCGCACGGCCAGCAGCGCGGCCGCCCCGACCGGCACGTTGATCAGGAACACCGAACGCCAGCCGACCCCGGCGATGTCCAGCGAGACCAGCAGTCCGCCGAGGATCTGGCCCGCCACCGCGGCGAGTCCCGCGGTCGCGCCGTAGAGGCTGATGGCGCGGGCGCGGGCCTGGCCCTCGGTGGCCGCCTGGATCGTCGCGAGCACCTGCGGTACGAGCATGGCCGCGGCCGCGCCCTGCAGAAGCCGGGCCGCGATGAGGAAGGCGACGCTCGGGGCCACCCCGCACAGTGCCGAGCTGAGGGTGAAGGCGATCAGGCCCCACACGAAGAGCCGGCGTCTGCCGTAGGCGTCGCCCAGGCGCCCGCCGAGCACCAGGCCGAGCGCGTAGGCGATGCCGTAGCCGGACACCACCAGCTCAAGTGCGGTCTCGCTGCCGTTCAGGTCATGGCCGATCGTGGTGAGCGCCACGTTGACGATGAAGAAGTCGACGATGGACAGGGCAAACCCGGTGAGCACCACGACCAGACCGGTCGTGGAGAGGCCCGCCGTCCTCGGGACTTCCGGTGGCGGCTCCTGGGTTCCGGGGGCGCCGGTGGGGGGTGCTTCGCGATGAGTCATCTATTCAACCGAGCTGGGGGTTCCGGTGATCTTGGACATGATTCCCTTGGCGGGGTCCTTCGCCGATTCCGTCCACGGCGTCAGCGCGTTGAAGCCGCGCTCCGACGCGGCCGGCTGGACGCGGGTGTCCATCGACATCCGCATCAGGGGCGGAGAAGACAGGTTGGGGACCGACTTGTGGCAGGTGTAGGCGTGCATGAACAGGACGTCGCCCGGATCCATGGCGGAGTGCAGCAGGGTCTCGTCCTCGTCCATCAGCTCGGCGGGTATGCCGCGCACCGGGTGGCCGAACCTGCGGAAGGACTCGTGGACGACGTGCTCGCGCGGGCCGCGCCGGTGGCTGCCGTCCGCCAGCGCGACCCCGCCGGACTCCCCGGTGGTCGCGACGAGCGGTATCCACACGGGGCGGAAGTCCTTGTTGGGGCCTATGTAGAAGCCGTCCTGGTGGAACGGCGTCAGGTGGGCGAACGACGGGTTCTCGGTGCCCGTGGCCGACGGGTAGTAGCGGATGGTCGTGGAACGGAACACGAAGACCGGCTCACCGAAGACCCGCTCGAACACCTCGAGCGTCGAGGGGTGGTTCCAGAAGTCGTCGTACTTGACGTACTTGTGCATCGCCACCTCGTCGACCTCCTCGAAGGAGTCGATGGCGACGTCGTCGAGCGTCGCCTTCGGATCCGCCGCGCCCAGCGCGATCAGGCCCTCCAGCATCTGCTCCGCTGCGGTCCGTACGAGGTCGCGGTCGAGGACGCCGCGCAGATACAGGTAGCCGTGCTCCTCGAAGAAGCCGTCGAGGGCCTCCCGGTCGTCGAGCAGCGGCGTGCAGTCCGTGTATTCCCCGTTCACGTACGTCATGGGTTCCCGTCCTTGTGACGTGGTCCGAGTGACATGGTCCGAAGGGCGTGCGACCTCTCCCGCCCGGCAGGAGGGCAGGCCCACGGCCGCGGTGGCGTCGTGTGACGGCCCCGGTGCGCTCGGGGGCTCGGCCACCGGCGCTCGGAGCGCCGGCCGCGCCCTCGGGCGGACGGCCGACGAACTCGGAGGTGGGCGAAGGGAGTCGGGCGGGACGGCGCGTCAGAGAGTGGCGCCGACCAGCAGGGCGAGGTCGATGAGACGGTTGGAGTAGCCCCATTCGTTGTCGTACCAGCCGACGACCTTGACCTGAGCGTCGGTCACGCGGGTGAGCCCGGCGTCGAAGACGCAGGAGGCGGGGTCGCCCACGATGTCGGTGCTGACGAGGGGCGCCTCGCTGTACGACAGCAGGCCCTTGTGGGCACCGGCCGCGGCCGCCGCGTACGCCTCCCTCACCTCCTCGACGGAGGTGCGCCGGCTCGGGGTCACCGTCAGGTCGGTGACCGAGCCCGTGGGCACCGGCACGCGCAGGGCGAACGCGTCGAGCCGGCCGGCCAGTTCCGGCAGTACCAGGCCGATGGCCTTGGCGGCCCCGCTGGAGGTCGGCACGATGTTCAGACCCGCCGCACGCGCCCGGCGCAGGTCCTTGTGGGGGGCGTCCTGGAGGTTCTGGTCCTGGGTGTAGGCGTGGACGGTGGTCATCATGCCCGCCTCGATGCCCACGCTGTCGTGCAGGACCTTGGCGAGCACCGCGAGACAGTTCGTGGTGCAGGAGGCGTTGGAGATGATCGTGTGGCGCTCCGGGTCGTAGGCGTCCTCGTTGACACCGAGCACGACCGTGATGTCCTCACCGCTGGCCGGGGCCGCGATGACGACCTTCTTCGCACCGCCCTCGACATGGGCGCGTGCCCGGGCCGCGTCGGTGAAGATACCGGTGGACTCGATGACGATGTCCACGCCGAGATCGCCCCAGGGCAGGGCGCCCGGGTCGCGCTCGGCGAGCACCTTGATCGTCCGGCTGCCCACGCGGATCGCACCCGGCTCAGCGGCGATCTCCTCGGGGAAGCGGCCGAGGATCGAGTCGTAGGCCAGCAGGTGGGCCATCGTGTCGACGTCACCGAGGTCGTTGACGGCGACGATCTCCAGCTCAGAGCCACGCGCGGCCACGGCGCGGAAGACGTTGCGGCCGATGCGCCCAAAACCGTTGATGCCGATGCGCACTGTCATGGATGTGTCCCTCGCCTTGCGCTTCTGGGGTGGTTGACGCGCCGTTGCGCCGAGGTGCGATGCCGGACCACACATCACCGCGGGGCGGGGACGTGGTGCATCACGACCTTATATAAGCATGCGATACATTTCCAGGGTGACCTCTCCTCAGAACCTCAGCCAGGAAGCCGACTTGGACGTCGATGACCTCACCCGGGCGATCGAGAACTTCAACCGCTTCTACATCCGGCTCGCCTCCGTGCAGAAGCTGTCGTTCACGACGCTGTCGGTGCTGGACACCCTGGCCTTCCGCGGCCCCACGCGACTGACCGACCTGGTCCGGACGGAGCAGATGAGCCAGCCGGGCATCACCCAGCTGGTGACCAGGCTCGAACGGGACGGACTCGTCGAACGCCGCCCCGATCCGACCGACGGCCGCGCCGTCCTCGTGCACATCACCGAGGCCGGCCAGAAGATCGGGCAGGCTCGGCACGAGGACCGGTCGCGCCATCTCGCGCCGCTTATGGGTGAGTTGACGGCAGAGGAACGGCAGACCATCGCCTCGGCCCTGCCCGTCCTCGCCCGACTGGCCGAACTCGGCATGCGGGCACGCCAGTAGACGCGTACACGTACCGAATCCCCTGAGCGCAGCGACACTTGGACGACTCCGCCACGTCGGGCACTCGCCCCTGGCGGCAGACCCCGTCGCACGCCGGACCACCGTCCGGACGTGGCGGCTCACCTCGGCCGTGGCCGGACGCCGGCATCCGGGTCCCCCACCCCGACACCGTTCCGCTCCACTGTTCGCAAGAATCGCGCCACACCCCGACGCCCCGTCCCGTTCTCCTGATGAACAGTGCGAGAAATCCGAAGCGGGACGGTCCCCGCGGCGGTGCGGGCGCGCGCGGGATATCGGCTCGCCCCGAGCGGGCAGGCGGCCTACGCTCGGCCCATGAACAGGCCTCTCGTCGCGATTCTCAGTGGTGCGGGTATCTCGACCGATTCCGGGATCCCCGACTACCGCGGCCCGAAGGGTCTCTGGCGGCAGGACCCCGAGGCCGAGAAGCTCGTGACGTACGACTACTACATGGGCGACCCGGAGATCCGCAGGCGCTCGTGGCGGATGCGGCGCGAGAACCGGACACTTCGGGCCGAGCCGAACGCCGGGCATCTGGCCGTGGCCGAGCTGGAACGGTCCGGGGTGCCCGTGCGGGTCATCACGCAGAACGTCGACGGCCTGCACCAGCTCGCCGGCATGCCCGCCCGCAAGGTGCTCGAACTGCACGGCACCGCGCGCGGCGTCGTCTGCACGAACTGTCACGCGCGCGGCTCCATGGAGGACGCCCTCGCCAGGGTCGGCGCCGGCGAGGACGATCCGCCGTGCCTGGAGTGCGGCGGCATCCTCAAGTCCGCCACGGTGATGTTCGGCGAACGGCTCGACCCCATGGTGCTCGGCGAGGCCGTGGCCATCACCAAGGCCTGCCGGCTCTTCATCGCCGTCGGCACCAGCCTCCAGGTACAACCCGCCGCCGGCCTCGCCGGCATCGCCGCCGACCACGGCGCACGGCTCGTCATCGTCAACGCCGAGCCCACCCCGTACGACGAGATCGCCGACGAGGTGATCCGGGAACCGATCGGCACCGCACTGCCCGAGCTGCTGCGCGGACTGAGCGAGCGGGGCGACGACCAGAACCGGTGATGAGCGGCCCCTACCACCCTGACGACGACCGCCGTTGCCTGCGCCTGGTGCTCGCCGTACCACTCACCCTGCTCACCCTTGTCGCCGCTTTGTGCTGCAGTCATGGGGGCGGGCTGGGTGATCCCGGCTGTCCTGTTGGGAGTTGTGGCCGGGGTGCGCTGGGCGATGTCGGGTTGAACAACCAAACGGGCCTAGAAGAGGGCCGTGCCCCGTTCGAAGTCCAGTAGGCGGCGCTTGCGGTCCAGGCCGCCGCCGTAGCCGGTGAGGCCGCCGCCCGCGCCGATCACGCGGTGGCAGGGCACGATGATGCCGATCGGGTTCCTGCCATTGGCGAGGCCGACCGCCCGGGACGCCTTGGGGTTGCCCAGGGCGTCGGCGAGTTCGCCGTAGGAGCGGGTCTCGCCGTACGGGATGCGGGTCAGCTGGTCCCAGACGCCGCGCTGGAACGGCGTCCCGTGCAGGCGGAGTTCCAGGCTGAACTCCTTCAGCTCGCCCGCGAAGTAGGCCGACAGCTGGTCCTCGGCCTCGGCGAAGGGGGCGTCGTCGGGGCTGCCGAAGGTCTCCTCCGACGGGCGGTGGCGCTGGTCGGTCATGTAGAGGCCGCACAGCACCCCGTCGTCGGCGACGAGGGTGAGCGGGCCGTAGGGGCTGTCGATGACGGTGTGCTGCTTCATCGAGAAGGTCCTCACACGGGAAGGAAGTTGATCGGGTGGCTGTCGGTCGCCCACAGGTACTGCACCGCGTACGCGCGCCAGGGGCGCCATGCCTCGGCGCGGGCGGTGAGCGCGGCCGGGGTGCCGGGCAGGCCCAGCTCCTGGGCGGCACGCCGGATTCCCAGGTCGGTGGGGAGGAAGGCGTCGGGGTCGCCCAGGGCGCGCATGGCGATGACATCGACCGTCCAGGGCCCGAAGCCGGGCAGGTCGAGCAGCCGGGCGCGGGCTTCCGCCCAGTCCGACTCGACACCCAGGTGAAGGACGCCGTCGGCCAGTTGGCGGACCAGGGTGGTGAAGGTGGTGCGCCGGGTGCGGGGCATGGCCAGGGTCTCGGGATCCACGGCGGCCAGGGCCTCGGGTGACGGGAACAGATGGGTGAGTCCGCCCTCGGGGTCGTCCAGGGGCTTGCCGTGGGCGACGACCAGCCGGGCAGCGTGGGTACGGGCGGCGGCCGTGGAGACCTGCTGCCCGAGCACGGCCCGGACGGCGAACTCGGCCTCGTCGACCGTGCGCGGCACCCGGCGGCCCGGCGCCCGGTCCACCAGCGGCGCGAGCACCGGGTCCGCGCGCAGCCGGTCGTCCACGGCGACCGGGTCGGCGTCCAGGTCGAGCAGGCGCCGGCAGCGGCTGATCGCCACGGTCAGGTCGCGCAGGTCGCTGAGGGTCAGGCGGCAGGCGACGTGGTCGGGGCGAGGGGCGAGGGAGACGATCCCGTGGCCGTACGGCAGGCGCAGCGTGCGCCGGTAGGCGCCGTCCCGCCACTCCTCGACGCCCGGTACGGCTGTGGCGGCGAGGTGGCCGAAGAGGTTGTCGGGGTTGAGCGGGGCGCGGAACGGCAGCCGCAGGGCGAGGGTCCCCGGGGTGCCCGCGCCCGCGGCACGGTTCTTCGGCACCCGGGCCCGCAGCTCGCTCGGGGACAGGGCGAAGACCTCGCGGACGGTGTCGTTGAAGGTGCGGATGGAGGAGAAGCCGGCCGCGAAGGCGATCTCCGCCATGGGCAGCGCGGTCGTCTCCACGAGCAGCCGCGCGGTCTGGGCGCGCTGGGCGCGGGCCAGCGCGAGCGGTCCGGCGCCCAGCTCGGCGAGCAGCTGCCGCTCCACCTGCCGGGTGCTGTAGCCGAGCCGGGCGGCGAGCCCCGGCACGCCCTCGCGGTCCACGACGCCGTCGGCGATCAGCCGCATGGCGCGGGCCACCAGGTCGGCCCGCTGGTTCCACTCCGGGGAGCCGGGGCTGGTGTCGGGGCGGCAGCGCTTGCAGGCCCGGAACCCCGCCTGCTGGCAGGCGGCGGCGCTCGGGTAGAAGGTCATGTTCTGCGCCTTGGGCGGAACGACCGGGCAACTGGGACGGCAGTAGATGCGGGTCGTCAGGACGGCCGTGAAGAACCACCCGTCGAACCGCGCGTCCTTGGACTGCACGGCGCGTACGCAGTGCTCCCGGTCGAGGTGCATCCCTGTCTGCATGAGTCCAGGATCGGCCATCGCGCGAACCGACCGCTGGCGAGAATCCGACATGTACCTGGGCGTGACCGGGGACCGCCGGCGCCTCCCGGGTCCTGGCTACGATGCCGCCATGGGCCACCGAGCCGCCACCCCCACGACCGACGGCGCCGGCGCGCGCCCGGAAGGCGGCTCCCGGGCGCGGATGTGGCCGCTGTACGCCGCCGGGTTCACCACCGCCTTCGGCGCGCACGGAGTCGCCGCGAGCCTCGGGGCGCATTCCGCCGACGCGGTCACCTCGCTGCTGGCCCTGGGCGGCCTGCTCGCGCTCTACGACGGCGCCGAAGTACTGCTGAAGCCGGTGTTCGGGACGCTGGCCGACCGGGTGGGGGCGCGCCCGGTCCTGCTGGGCGGGCTGGCCGCGTTCGCCGTCGCGTCCGCGCTGTACGCCGCCTGGGGCGGACCCGGCCGGCTGTGGGCGGCCCGCCTCGGCCAGGGGGCGGCGGCCTCGGCGTTCTCCCCCGCCGCCTCCGCGCTCGTCGCCCGCCTCAACCCGGGGACACGGCACGGGCGGGCGTTCGGGAGCTACGGCTTCCACAAGTCCCTCGGCTACACGCTCGGCCCGCTGCTCGGCGGGCTGCTGGTGTGGGCCGATGGGCTGCGGCTGCTGTTCGCGGTGCTGGCGGTGCTGGCCGCCGTGGTGGCCGGCTGGGCGGCCGTCGCCGTACCGCGGGTGCCGCCGCTCCCCCGGCGCCGGCAGACCCTGCTGGACCTCGGGCGGCGGCTGGCCGACCGGGCCTTCCTGGTGCCGACGGCCGCGCTCGCGGGGGCGACGGCCGCCCTGTCGGCCGGGGTGGGGTTCCTTCCCGTGTCGGGGGCGGCGGCGGGTCTGGGCACGGTCGCGACGGGCGCGGCGGTGTCCGTCCTCGCCGCCTGCGGAACGGTCGTCCAGCCGCGCGCCGGGCGGGCCCTGGATGCCGGACGCCTCGGCATCCGCACCGGTCTCACCTGCGGTCTGCTGCTCGCGGCGGCGGGGCTGGCCGCCGCGACGCTGCCCGGTCTCACCGGCGTCCTCCTCGCCGCGACACTGATCGGCACCGGCACCGGCCTGATCACCCCGTTGGGCTTCGCGGCCCTGGCCTCGGCCACGCCCGCGGAGCGCCTCGGCCAGACCATGGGCTCGGCGGAACTGGGCCGCGAACTGGGCGACGCGGGCGGGCCGTTGGTGGTCGCGGCGGTGGCTTCGGCGGCGACCCTGACGTACGGGTACGGCGTACTGGCGGCGCTGCTGGCGGTGGGGCCGGCCGTCGCGGCGGTCACGGCCCTCAGGAACAGGCGTAGGTGAAGCTCCCCTTCGCCTCCATCGGGGTCCGCTGGTGCGCGAGCCTGAGGCGGGCGGTCCCCCGGAAGCGTCCCGGGCCGCGAACCGTCCAGCGCAGGTGCACCCGTACTCGGCGCTCGCCTCGGTGGGCGGTGCGGACCAGCTCGCCCGAGTCCTGGCCGTCCGCCCGCAGCCACCGGTACGTGACCGGGCCGCCGCGCCCGTCGGTGGTGACGACACCGACCAGGTCGGCCGTCTGACCGCAGTGCAACGGCCCCGCGGGGGCCTGGACCCGCACGGCGAGGACCATCGGCGCGGGGTCCGGGCGCAGCAGCAGCCAGAGCAGGACGGCGGCGATCGCCAGGACGGCGGTGCCGGCGATCCAGCCCCGGCGTCCGCGGCGGGGGCGCCGGGGCCCGGCTGCCGCTGTCTGCCAACGGGCGCGCAGGTCGTCGTGCTCCTCGACGGGAATCCCGGGCCCGAAACGCAGCAGGATCTCGCCCGAGTCCTCCCCGGCCGCTACGGCCCCCGGAGGCGAGGCGACGCGGTTGCGCCTGCCGAGGACGGTGGCCTGGGTGTCCCGGTCGGCGGGACGGTGGGCGCGGCCGGCGGTGGTGAGCTGCTCGGCCGCGGCCGACGGGTGGGACGCGGGGGGACGGGCGGGCGCGGGGCTTCCGGGGACGCCCTCGCGCGCAGCGTCGGTCACGGTCGGTGCCGGGTGCCGATCCGCCGCTGGAACGGGGCTTTCAGGGGCGGAGTGGGCCACGGTCGGTGCCGGGTGCCGGTCCGCCGCCGGAACGGGGCTTTCGGGGCCCATCGGGGCGGACGGCTCCGGCGCCCTCGGCGGCGGGGCCACCGCCGGGGCATGGGCGGCCGCTGCGGCGGAGGGTGCCGGGGCCTTCGGCGGGTGGACCGGAGGGTCAGGAGGCGCTACGGCCGGGGCTGTCGGTGCCTTGGGGGGTCGGGCCCCCTCCCGAACGTCCGGGGCCGCCACGACCGACGGCGCCGAAGGCTTCGGCGGGAAGGCCGGAGGGTCAGGAGGCGCTACGGCCGGGGCTGTCGGTGCCTTGGGCGGATGGGCACCCTCCATGACATTGGGGGCCGCCACGGCCGAGGCCGCCGAAGCCTTCGGCAAGTGGGCCGGGGAGTCCTGGGCCACCGCACCCGGCGCTGTTGGCGTCTTGGGCGGGTGGGCGCTCTCCGGGACGCCCGGGGCCGCCTCGGCGGGAGATGCCGGGGCCTTTGGCGGAGGGGCGAGCCGAGGGGTCGCGGCGGCTGTGGCCGCGCGGAGGGGTGTGCGGTGCAGGAAGTCGGCCGGGAGGGCCGCGCGCCCGGCCACCAGCGCGGCCCGGGCCGCCGCCAGGCCCTCCGACTCGGCGGTCGCCGAGCAGCGGGCCAACAGGTCCGCGGCGGGGGTTCCGGGCCGCGCCCAGGCGGTGCCGAGCGTGCGGGCCAGGGCGGCCCAGGCGGCGGTGTCGGCGGCCTGACCCTCGGCCCGCGGCGGGCCGTCCGACGCCGGTACGGCCGCCGCGTCGCCCAGCACCGTGCCCAGACCCGCCTCGGTCAGCAGGGCGATCCCGTCCGGGGCGAGGAGGACCGTGTCCGGGCCGAGGGAGCCGTGGCTCAGGCCTGCCGCGTGCAGGGCGAGGAGGGTCTGGACGGTCTCGTTGAGGACGCTGGCCGCGCTGCCCGCGTCCGGGCGTGGGCCGTCGGCGGACAGGACGTCCACGAGCGCGGGGGCCGGGGGCCGGGCCGCGAGCAGCCAGACCTCGCCGCCCTCGGCCACGAGGTCGACCGTGCCGAGCAGTCCCGGCAGCCGGAGCCTCGCCGTGGCGAGTACGACGGCGGCCAGGCGCTCGCGGGTGCCCTCGGGCGCGAGCAGGGCGCGGTCGACGCGCAGCGCGCCGAGGGTGTGCTCGCCGGACCGGGCGGGGAGCAGGGCGTACCAGGTGCCGTGGCGTGCGTCCCGTGACCAGCCGGACAGGGGCCGGCCGGCCACTGTGGTGGCTGTCGTCATCTCGATCCGTTCTCGTGGTGCGGTGTCAGCGGTGTCAGCGGTGCCGGCCGTGTCAGCACGGCGGTGCGTCCAGGGACGCCGTCTGGGGGCCGTTCGCCGCCGCCGGATCGCTGCTGAGCGTGACGTCCCAGCTCCCCCGGCACGGATGGTTGGAGAAGTCGGCCTCGAAGGTCAGGTCGTAACGAGTGCTCCCGGACAGCGGCTGGGACTGCGAGCCGTACGGATCGGCGGGCGTGTCGACGTAGTAGTCCGCGGTGACGGTCAGCGGTCCGGTGCCCGTCGTCTCGACCGTCACCGCCGCGACCAGCGTGCCCGGCTTCTGCCCGCGCTCCCAGGAGCCGATCGTGACGGTGACCGTGCCGGGGGTGGCCGCGCCCGGGGAGGCGGTGGCCGGCGGCTCGGCCGGTGCGGTCGTCTCCGTGGACGGCGTGGGCGAGGAGGACGGACTGTCCGACGGGGAGTCGGAAGGCGAGGCGTCCGTCGTGGGCGGTGCGCCGGTCGGTGAGCTGGAAGCGGAGGGTGAAGGGCCGCTCGCAGTCGGCGAGTCGAGCGGTGAGGGGGTCGAGCTCGCCACCGTCGTCGACGTGTCGTGCGGCCGGCCCGACGCGTAGGTCGCTCCACCCGCGACGACCACCAGCGCGGCCACGCCCCCGGTCGCCACCTTCCATCCGCCCCGTCGCAGCCGGCCCAGCAGGGTGAGCGCTCGGGCCGAACCCTCGAGCGTCGCGGTCGTCGTGAACGGGAACAACAGGGCGAGCAGAGCGGCGAGTTCGGTCAGCCGACGGCGGCCGCGCTCCTCCCAGCCCGCGCCGTAGGCCTCGGTGGCGGACCGTTCCAGGTCGGCGAGGAACGCCTCGACACCCGGCCGGTCCGCCGGGTCCTTCGCCAGTCCCGCGCGCAGCAGCCCGCGCACCGGCGCGGGCACGTCGTCCAGCGGGGCCGGTGCGCGCAGGTGCTGCAGGCGCAGCGCGGTCATGTCGTCGGCGGCGAAGGGCCGCCGTCCGGTCAGGCACTCGAAGAACACGACGGAGGCCGCGTAGACGTCGGCGGCCGGACCGGCGGCCTCGCCGTCCCACTGCTCCGGCGCCATGTAGGCGGGCGTGCCCGCGGCCTCGGTCTCCCGGCCGCTGCGCACGGCGATGCCGAAGTCGGCGAGCGCGCTGGTGCCGTCGGCGCGGACCAGGACGTTCTCCGGCTTGTAGTCGCGGTGCACCACCCCGGCCGCGTGGGCCGCGCCCAGGCCGAGCAGGGAGCCCTTGAGCAGGACGAGCGCGGCCTCGGGGCCGGTCGTCCCGTGCCGGCGCAGCAGGTGGCGCAGGCTGACGCCGTCCACCGCCTCCATCACGATCGCGGCGCCGGCACGCGCCTCGACGTACTCGTACAGCCGCACCACGCAGGGGTGCCGCAGCTCGCCGAGCAGCCGGGCCTCGGCGCGGAACCGGGCCAGGAACTCCCGGTCCGCGCGCAGGCGTTCGCTCAGGTACTTGATCGCGACGGGCACGCCGGTCTCGGTGTGCCGGGCGAGGACGACCCGGCCCCCGGCTCCCTCGCCGAGCGTGCGGACGCTCTGGTAGCCGGGTACGACCCAGCCGGCCTCGTCGGTCATGCCGTCCCCTCCACGGGCGCGGTGATCGCGGAGCCCGGCGGCAGGTCCTTCGCGTCCCGCCGGCGCCGTACGCGGCGCAGCAGCCGGCGCATGGGCGCGGCCCACACCGGGAACGCGACCAGGGCCACGACCGCCGCCTCGATCACCGTGGTCCACGGCTCGGCCAGCCGGCCCTCCAGCAGGTCGCCGATCCGGGAGCGCCAGGCCAGCAGGGCCAGGGCCAGGAAGCCGTAGGCGCCCACGACGACCGCGAGCCCGTAGGCGGCCATACCCGCCTGGCGCGGGCCTGGCCGCTGCCCCGCGCGCAGATCGCGCCAAAGGCCGGTACGGAAGTAGGCGCTCGCCTCCTCGCGCAGCCGGGGCACCCGCAGCGCGTCGGTCAGCGCCTGGTAACCGTCCAGCGGCATCAGGGGGTTGAAGTTGTAGAGGGTGTTCAGGTAAAGGCCGAAGGCCAGGTGGTAGAGGACGGCCGGGGCGGGTCCGGCGGGCAGCAGGGCCGCGCCCGTGGCGCACCAGCCGGCCAGCGCCGCCGTGGACAGCGGCCCGGACAGCGCCACCACGACCCGGGACCAGCGGGTGCCGAACCACATGTCGCTGGTGTCCACGAACGCGAACGGCATGCCCATCATCAGCAGGAACCCGCCGCGCCTGACCTTGCGGCCGTACGACTTCACGGCGAGCGCGTGCGTCAGTTCGTGGACGAGCAGGGCGGTGACGTATCCGGCGGCCAGCAGCACCGGGCCCCAGGCGCCCGCCCCGCCGAAGTCCAGCAGGTGGTGGTGGCCCTGGGCGGCGAAGAACGCGACGAGGCCGCCGGCCACCGACAGCCAGGCGAGCAGGACACCGGTACGGGTGAACAGCCGCCAGCCGAAGGCCTGGTAGAGCCGGCTCACCAGCCGGTCGAGGCCGGGTACGGACACCTCCAGTTTCAGCAGCGCCCGGTACACCGCGCGCGCCGCGCCGCGCCAGCCCGCGGGCCGCTCCTCACCGGGCCGGCCTGGCAGACCGCGCAGCAGCCCGGCGTCCGCGAACGCGGCCAGGGCGGACTCGATGCGGGGCAGGGCGAGTTCGCCGTAGCGCTCGGCATAGGCGAACAGCAGGTCCCGTACGGTGTTCTCGCCGTCGACGGCTTGCCACAGGAAGACCTGACGCTCGTCCAGTTCCAGATAGCGCCCGGTGCGGGTGCTGCTGAGCACCCAGCGGGGGGCGCCGCGTTCCGTGGGGACCTGCTTGAGGGCCCAGCCGGAACGCCGGCGGGGGCGCGCGGTGAGCGGGCCGTTCGCCTCCGGCGCCTCCTCCTGTCCGGCGGTGGGCAGTTGGGTCAGCTGGGTGCCGACGACCATCGTGCGGGAGCCGATCCGGGTGTCGCGGGGCTGCTCGAACACCAGGCGTACGTCGCCGACGGACAGCTCGGTGCCGTCGGCCAGCCCGGCCGCGCCGCCGTGCAGGTCGACGCCGCCGACGGCGGTGCCGTTGAAGGAGTCCAGGTCCTCGATCCGGAAGCCCTCACCGGTGCGGACGACGCGGGCGTGGCGGCGTGAGACGCTGCCGTCGGACAGGACGACGTCGTTGTCCTCGCCCCGGCCCAGCGTGGTGACCGGCCCGGTCAGCGGGACGAGCAGGGTGGGGTCGTCGAGGCCGCGCAGCTGGGGCGCGGCGTACGCCGTCGGGGCGGCACCCCGGCGCGGGGTGCCGCAGTGCAGGCAGTACGGGAAGTCGCGCCGCACATGGACGCGGCAGACATGGCAGAGCATGCGGTGGCTCAGCCCCCGCCGGAACCGCTGAGGAACGTACCGCCGTTGAAGCCGCCGTCCGCGTCGGGTGCGGAGGGCGACAGGTGGGTGGCGATGTCGCCGGTGCCGGGCAGGTCGATGCCGCCGCGCACGGTCGTCCCGGCACGGCCGAGGGTGCCTTCGCGGCCGCCACCGCCACTGGGACGGTTGCCGTTCTCCGGATCGCCGCCGCCCTCACCGCCGCCGCCACCCTCACCACCACCGTGGCCACCACCACCGCTCGGACGATTGCCGTTCTCCGGATCGCCGCCGCCCTCACCGCCGCCGCCACCCTCACCACCACCGTGGCCACCACCACCGCTCGGACGATTGCTCG
>NZ_JBWKFL010000001.1:226499-259415 GCF_056434305.1 Streptomyces sp. NPDC044061
TTCCGGATCGCCGCCGCCCTCACCGCCGCCGCCACCCTCACCACCACCGTGGCCACCACCACCGCTCGGACGATTGCTGTTCTCCGGATCGCCGCCGCCCTCACCGCCGCCGCCACCCTCACCACCACCGTGGCCACCACCACCGCTCGGACGATTGCTGTTCTCCGGATCGCCGCCACCTTCACCGCCGCCGCCACCGCTGTCGCCGCCGCCGTCGCCGCCGTCGCGGTCGTAGATGCCTCCGTGACCGAAGTGACCGGCGTCCCCGCCGCCTTCACCGCCCGCACCGCCGAAGCCGCCGTGTCCACCGAGGTCGCCGAACCCACCGGAACCGACACCGCCGCCACCGGGGCCGCCGTCACCGAACCCGCCATCGCCGAAGCCGCCATGGCCGAGCCCGCCGTCACCGAACCCGCCGGAACCGAGACCGCCGTCCCCGAAGCCGCCCTCGCCTCCGCCGAACCCGCCGTCGCCGAAGCCACCGTCGGCACCGCCGCCGAACCCGCCGAAGCCCCCCTCGGCTCCGCCGAACCCACCGTCGCCGCCGGCGCCGAAGTCACCGAAGCCCCCCTCGGCACCCCCGCCGGCATGCCCACCGAGCCCGCCGAGGTCGGCGCCCGTGCCCTCGTTCCCGTAGTCGCCGAACCCGCCGAAGTCACCGAACTCCCCCGGCCCACCGCTCACTTCGGCCGGGGACCGGTCCAGCAGTGGACCGCCGAGGAGGCTGTGGGAGCCGGTCGAGGGCACGTCCAGTCCGCCCACGCCCTCCTGGGCGTCGATCGGAGCGCTCGGGGCGGACCCGTGGCCGTCGGAGCCCGCGCCGTCGGCACCGTGCTCCCCGGAGACGTGGTCGGCCGGAACGGCGTGGTCGGCCGGGACGGCGTGGTCGGTCGTGATGTCGTGGTGCGCCAGCGCGTGTGCCGCGCTGCCGAAGAACAGGGACGACTTGGACAGTCGCGGGTCGAGTGCGGCCGGTCCCCCGTCGGTGCCGGACTCCACGCGGAGGGAGCGGAGGCCGGCGACCTGCGCGGGCGTCAGGCCGAGTCTTCGCGCCACCTCCTCGGTGTCGCCGTCGAGTTCGGCCCGGAAGTCCGGGTCCACGGCCAGCCGGGTCAGGGCAGCGCGATAGGCGTCGTCGGTCATGGTTCGGTCTCCGTCGGTCTGCGGGCACTGATGCCGATCGCGGCGGAGCCGAGGATCCCCCCTGGTCGGCGGCAACTGCCATTTCCGGCCATCCCCGCCGATACCTGCTGGAGACGTTATAGAGCTCTGGCATGACCAGCGCAAGAGCAGCGAGCAGCGACGTCCGGCACTCCGGCCGTCCGCTCACGCCAGGGCCCCACCGATCGGATCCGGCCACCGACCCGCCGGTCCGTGACCGACCCGTCGAACAACTCGCGCCCCAGGTGTCCCACGGCGGGCGGGGTCGTGTCAGCCCTGCCGGTCGCCCCGCCGGAAGCGGGCGATCCACTCGGAGGTGGTCCGCAGGCCGCCGAAGGTGTAGAAGTGCACCTTCAGCTCGCCGTGCCGCGCCGGATCGTACTGCCGGGCGAGCGTGTGCAGGAAGCGGTCGGGTCCGGCCGTGCCCATGAGATTGGTCAGCGAGAAGCCGTACTTGCGGGCGATGGAGGCGCTGGTGCCGACGCCGAAGCGGGTGGCGTAGGTCACCAGCCGGCGCACGCCCGCCGGGCCGGGCACGCCGATGCGGACCGGCAGGCGTACGCCGCGGGCGCGGACGGCCGCCACCCAGCGGAGCACCGCGTCGGCGTCGAAGCCGAACTGGGTGATGACGTCGCCCGCGAGCCGGTCGGCGCCGAGCGCCGCCGCTTTGTCGGTGAGCGCCGCCCACAGCGAGTGGTCGGCGATCGCCGGGTGGCCCTCCGGATAGCCGCTGATGCCGATGTGCCGCACGCCGTGGCGCTGGAGCAGCCCGGTGCGGATGACGGCGAGCGCGTCCTCGTACGGGCCCTCCGGGCGGGCCGGGTCGCCGCCGACGACGAAGACGTTCTCGGCGGTGCCGTCGGCCGCCAGGCCGGTCAGGAACTCCTCGAGGTGCCGCTGGGAGGGCAGGCGGCGGGCGGAGACGTGCGGGACGGGCACGAAGCCGAGCCGTTTGACCGCGCGGGCGGCGGCCAGCCGCATGCCGAGGTCCTCGCCCGCGAGAAAGGTGACGTTGATCCGCGTGCCCCGGGGAATGCCGTCGCTCGCCTCCTCCAGCTTCGGCACGTCCTTGCCGGTCATCTCGAGGGAGAAGTCGTCCAGCAGCGCGGTGCCCGCCGCCGGCGGGGCGGTGAGGGCCGGATTCATCGTGCTCCTTGTGCGACTGCCTGCGGCCGCGTACGGCTCGGTCCTGATCCGGCCCGATGATGTCACGCGTGCCGAGGACGCCCGGGAGCAGGGGCCCGCCCGGCCTTCGTCGTAGCGACGGCCGGGGACCAGGCCGTGTTTTGGAACTCGGTGACCTGCCCCGTTTAGTATCAGGCGATACCGTATCGAATGACGTAGTCTACCCTCATGACCGCCGACGTTCCCCACCGCACCACCGCTTCGCACGCGACCGACCGCCCCGGCGATACGTCGCCCTTCGCTCTCGGTCTGCTGCTGCGCCGGGCGCACTGGCGCGCGGGCGCGGTCATGGGGGAGGCGCTTCGGCCGCTCGGCATCGAGTTGCGGCATTTCGCGGTGCTGATCGAGCTGGTCAATCACGGACCCACGGTGCAGCGGGATCTGGCGGCGGCGACGGGGTCGGACAAGGCCGGAATCATGCGGGTCGTGGACGACCTGGAACGGAAGGGGCTGGCCGTACGCAAGGCCGTTCCGGGGGACCGGCGGGTGCGGGCAGTGGAGATCACCCCTGAGGGGCGGGAGCTCTTCGACGCAGTCCATGTGGCGGCGGAGCCGCTGGCCGAGCGTCTGGTTGCCGAACTGGCGCCCGGCGAGCCCGAGAGGCTGACGGATCTGCTGACCCGGCTCGCCCATCCGGCAGACGGCGAGGCGTGACGGCGCGGGCACACCGGTCATCGGCCGCCCGCCCGCACCCTCGGTATCCGCCGCGCCCTCGATTCCGCCCACGCCCTTGGTCTCGGCCACTCCCTCACTCTCGGGCGCGCCCATGCCTGGCCTCATGCGGCGTCCGCGACCCGGCCCTGCGCGGCCCGGGGCCGCGCGGCCAGGCGCTCGGCGATTCCTTGGCCTTACTGGTCGGGTATCCGCCTGCTCCAACTCCTCCATGAGCTCCACAGGCGCGGCGAACGCGGCGGACTGCTCCGGGGCGTGCCTCAAGTTAGTTTCACTCGAGACGGTATTGAGTGATACCATACGACTGCAACGAAGACAGGCCCATTGATCCGAGCGGGAGACGGACGATCATGGACGTCTATGAAGCGGTCACGAGCCGACGGGCGGTGCGCGCGTTCACCGACCGGCCCGTCCCGAGGCGGACGCTGGAACGGGTGTTGTCCGCCGCGTGCTGGGCGCCTTCCGCATCGAACATCCAGCCGTGGCACACCTACGTGCTGACCGGCGCCCCGCTGGCCGAACTCAAGAAACGCACCGGCGAGCGCCTGGTCTCGGGCGACCCCTGGGACGAGCCGGAGTACCGGCAGTACCCGCCCGACCTGAAGTCCCCGTACCGCGAGCGCCGGTCCGCCTTCGGTGAGCAGCGCTACGGTGCACTCGGCATCCCGCGCGAGGACCTGGAGGCGCGCCAGCGGGCCGCAGCGGCGAACTGGGACTGTTTCGGCGCGCCCGCCGCCCTGTTCTGCTACATCGACAAGGACATGGGTTCGCCCCAATGGGCCGACGTCGGCATGTATCTGCAGACCGTCATGCTGCTGCTCCGCGCCGAAGGGCTGCACAGCTGCGCGCAGATGGCCTGGGCGAAGTTCCACAGGACCGTCTCGGAGGTCCTGTCACTCTCGGACGGACTCATCCTCTTCTGCGGCATGTCGATCGGATTCGAAGACGTCACGGCGGGTGACGCCCGCATAGGCAGGGCGCCGCTCGGCGAGACGGTCACGTTCGTCGACGGACTCTGAAGCCGACCGTCCTTGGTCGACCGACGAAGTTGGCCGACCAACGAACTTGGTCAGTCGGCGAACTCGGCCGATCGGCGAGCCGTTTCATGCCCCGCCCACATAGCGTTGCATATGCCATATTGCGCAGTAATTCCGACGAAAGGAACGTCATGAAGATCGCAGTCATCGGCGGTACCGGACTGATCGGTTCGCAGGTCGTCAAGAACCTGAACGCCGCCGGACACGAGGCCGTACCGCACTCGAAGTCCACCGGAGTCGACATCATCGGCGGCCAGGGGCTGGACGAGGCGGTGGCGGGAGCCGACGCCGTCGTCAACCTGACCAACTCCCCGACCTTCGACGAAGCCTCGCTCGCCTTCTTCCAGACCTCGATGGACAACCTCCTGGCCGCGGCCCGGAAGGGCGGCGTCGGCCACTTCGTCATCCTCTCGATCGTCGGCGTGGACCAGGTGCCGGAGCTGGACTACTACCGCGCCAAGGCGCTTCAGGAGAGGATCCTCGCGGCCGGGCCGATCCCCTACTCGATCGTGCGGGCCACGCAGTTCATGGACTTCATGGACGCGGTCCTGTCCTGGACCGCCGACGCGGACACCGTCCGGCTGCCCGCCACGCCCATCCAGCCCATCGCTTCCAAGGACGTGGCCGACGCGGTGGCGGAGGTCGCCGCCGGGGCTCCGCTGAACGGCGTCCGCAACATCGCAGGACCCGAGGTCTTCCCCCTGGACGAGCTGGGCCGGATCACCCTGTCCCACAAGGGCGACAGCCGTACCGTCGTCACCGACCCCACCGCCGGCATGTTCGCCGTCGTCAAGGGCGACGTCCTCACCGACAAGAACGCCCGCCTCGCCCCCACCCACTACGCCGACTGGCTCTCCTGACATCCCTGCCTCCTGCGTGTCCATGGAGCAGTCGAGAGCGGTAGATGATCGAGGGAGGTAGATGATCGTGGATGTCTATGAGGCGGTCACGAGCCGACGGGCGGTGCGCGGATTCACCGACCAACCCGTCCCGCGACGGGTGCTGGAGCGGGTGCTGTCGGCTGCGGCCTGGGCGCCGTCCGGATCGAACCTCCAGCCGTGGCGCTCCTACGTGGTGACCGGTGGGCCGCTGGCCGAGCTCAAGAAGCGCGCCGGCGAGCGGGTGGCCGCCTGCGACCCCTGGGACGAGCGGGAGTACGAGATGTACCCGCCCGCACTGAAGTCTCCGTACCACGAGCGCCGATCCGCCTTCGGCCATGAGCGCTACAGCGCACTCGGTATCGAGCGCGAGGACTGGGAGGCGCGCCAGCGGGCCGCTGCGGCGAACTGGGACTGTTTCGGTGCGCCCGCCGCCCTGTTCTGCTACATCGACCGCGACATGGGCCGGCCTCAGTGGTCCGAGGTCGGCATGTATCTGCAGACGGTCATGCTGCTGCTGCGCGCCGAAGGGCTGCACAGTTGCCCGCAGATGGCGTGGTCGGTGTACCGCAGGACTGTCGCGGAGATCCTGTCACCCCCGGACGAGCTCATCCTCTTCTGCGGCATGTCGATCGGCTTCGAGGACGGCACGGTGGGCTACGTCCGTACGGGCCGGGCGCCGCTCGACGAGACCGTCACGTTCGTCGGGGGATAGATTCCGGGTAGATCCGCGACGCGGGACGATCACGGCCGGCCGGGCGGCCGGGACGGAAGAGCTTCGCCGCGGATGTCCCACCTGCTCGGGGCAGGCCGGCTGACTAGGCATGCGTCCCCGGTCTGGTCGCGGGAGCGCCGGGGGCCGCCGTGCGGCCCGGCTTCCGTGGCAGGAGCGCCGCGGCGGCGAGGCCGCCGAGCCCGAGCACCGCCAGCGTGATCATCGCGGCCGCGTAGGCGCCGTGGCTGAGCCCGGCGACGAGTATGGTGCCGGCGATCGCCGTGCCGAAGGACGAGCCGAGGTTGGACACGCTGCGGGACAGGCCCGAGATCTCGCCCTGCTGCTCCTCCGGGAAGCTGGACTGGACGACGTTCACCGACGGGGTGAGCATCACGCCCAGGCCGAGCCCGACGAGTAGGAGCCCTGGAACGAACGCCCAGGCCGTGGAGAAGCTGCCGACCAGGGCGACCAGCACCGCCACACCCGCGACGGAGACCACGAACCCGGTCATGATCAGTGTCCGCTGGGGCCGCCGCCGGGCCAGCCGCTCGGCGGCCAGCGAGGTCAGCAGCAGCCCGAGGGTGGCCGCCGTGAAGATCACTCCGGTCTGGATGGCGTCGTAGCCGCGCACCACCTGGAGGTAGGCGGCGACCGTGAAGGACGTACCCATGAGCATCAGCCACTGGACGTTCTGGGTGACGAGTCCGAGGTTGGAGGTGCGGTTGCGGAACAGGCCGAGCGAGAGCAGCGGCTCCTGGCCGGCCTGTTCCTTGGCCCGGCACGAGCGGAAGAACCAGCCGAGGACGAGCACGCCGAGGACGATCAGGGCGATCATCAGCCAGACGTTGTTGTCCGCCGCCAGGATGCCCATGACGACCAGGACCAGGCCCAGCGCGGACAGGACCGCGCCGCCGGTGTCGAAGGGCCGGGTCGGATCCGGCGGCAGCGGGTCCTCGATCCGGCGGCTCAGCCAGACGATCACCGCGATGACCAGCGCCTGGAACACGAAGGCCGCACGCCAGCTGATGGCGGTGGTGATGAGCCCGCCGATCAGCGGTCCGGCCGCGGCCCCGATGCCGCCCAGGGCCATGATGATCCCGAACGCCCGGGCGCGGGAGGTCAGGTCCGGGTAGAGCAGCGTGGTGAGGATGTAGACGGGCGGGATGAGCAGGGCGGTGCCGATTCCCTCGAGGATGGAGTTGCCGAGGATGAGCACGCCGAGTCCGGGTGCCGCCGCGCTCAGCAGCGCGCCGACGGCGTAGACGACGAGACCGACGACGAAGCACCGCTTGCGGCCGTGGCGGTCGGTCAGCTTGCCGCCCGGGATCATCAGCGCGGCCATGACCAGCAGGAAGACGGTGATGGCGATCTGGACACCCTGGACGGTGGTGTCCAGGTCCTTGCTGATGTCGTTGATCATCACGTTCATGTTGGAGCCGGCGAAGCTGCAGATGAACTGGGCGAGCGCCAGGGCGGCGAGCACCTGCCGCTGCCCCGGCGGCGCCTTCGTCGGCTCTGCCCGCTCAGTCACCTTCGCCGCCGCCGTCCGGGACTTCCGGGGGCGCCGTGAACCCGTGGATCACGGGGTGCCGGGTTCCGCCGGTCTCCGGCCGCGCCTTCGCACGCCCCAGCTCCTCGTCGAGCGCCATGGCCGCGGTGATCAGGGAAAGGTGGGTGAACGCCTGCGGGAAGTTGCCGAGTTGCTCGCCGGAGGGGCCGATCTCCTCGGCGAACAGGCCGACATGGTTGGCGTAGGTGAGCATCTTGTCGAAGGCGTGCCGGGCCTGGAGGAGTCGGCCGGAGCGGGCGAGCGCCTCGACGTAGTGGAAGCTGCACAGGTTGAACGTGCCCTCGGAACCGCGCAGTCCGTCGGGCGAGGCCGCGGGGTCGTAGCGGTAGACGAGGCTGTCGCTGACCAGTTCGTCGTCCATGGCGTCGAGGGTGCTGACCCAGTCCGGGTCGTGCGGGGAGAGGAAGCCGACGCGGGGCATGAGCAGTAGCGAGGCGTCCAGGACGTCGGTGTCGAAGTGCTGCACGAAGGCCTGCCGCTTGTCGTGCCAGCCGCGCTCGATGATCTGCCGGAAGACCGTGTCCCGGGCGTCCCTCCAGCGCTCGACGTCGGCCGGGCGGGAGAACCGGGTGGCCGCGTCGATGCCCCGGTCGAAGGCCACCCAGGTCATCAGTCGGCTGTAGGTGAAGTCCTGCCGGCCTCCGCGGGTCTCCCAGATGCCCTCGTCCGGGCGGTCCCAGTGGTCGGTGAGCCAGTCCAGTACGCCGCTCAGCGCCTTCCAGCCGCGTACCGCGCCGATGTCGCCTCCTACCAGCAGGGCGTCCGAGGCCTCGCCGTAGATGTCGAGCTGGAGCTGGTCGGCGGCCGCGTTGCCCGCCCGTACCGGCCGTGAGCCCTGGTAGCCCTCCAGATGGCCGAGGATCTCCTCGGTCAGGTGGGGGTCGCCGTCCACCCGGTACATGATCTGCAGGGGGTCGCCCGAGGTGGTGCCGCCGGCCTCGACGCGGTCGCGCAGCCAGCGGCGGTAGGCGTGGGCCTCCGTTTCGAAGCCGAGTGTCATCAGGGCCTCGACGGACAGCGACGCGTCCCGTACCCAGGTGTAGCGGTAGTCCCAGTTGCGCTCGCCGCCGATCTGCTCGGGGAGCCCCATGGTGGCCGCGGCGACGGGCGCCCCCGTCGGCGCGTAGGTGAGCAGCTTCAGGGTGATCGCGGAGCGGTTGACCACGTCCTGCCAGCGGCCGCGGTAGGTGCAGGAGCGCAGCCAGGACTGCCAGAAGCCGCGGCACTCCTCCACGTCCTCGGCGATGACCTGCAGGGACGGCACGGGCGGGGCCGGGGCGCCCTCGGCCGTGCTGGTCAGGACGACGGCGGCGGCCTGTCCGGCGGAGAGCGTGAAACGGGCGGTGACGTCGTCGCCGTCGGCCCGCAGGGGGATCCCGCTCGTCGACTGGACGTGCAGGTCCGTGCCCGGACCGTGCAGGACGGCCGTGTGACGGTCGGTGAGCCCGAGTGTGTGGGAGGCACGCCCGTAGTCGAAGCGCGGGCGGCAGGTGAAGGTGAAGGGCAGACTGCCCCGCACCACCCGGGCGACCCTGATCAGGCGGTGCCGGTCGGAGGGCGTCGGGGAGTCGATGGGCGCCATGAAGTCGGCGACCTCGCCGACCCCGCCGGGTCCCATGAACCGGGTGATGAGGATGGCCGTGTCCGAGAGGTACAGCTGCCGGACGGACATCCCGTCCCCGTCCGGGTGTTCCGCAGCGAGCCGGCAGTGGCCGCCTCGCTCACTGTCCAGGAGCGAGGCGAAGACGCTGGGCGAGTCGAAACGGGGAGTGCACCACCAGTCGACGGTCCCGGCGGACGACACCAGGGCCGCCGTCTGGAGGTCACCCACCATCCCGTGCTCCGCTATGGGCGGGTATCGGTCCACGAGAGCCCTCCTACGGGGCCATGGCCGTGTCGTCGCGCCGGACCACGCACAGGGCCCAGATGACGAAGCCGGACACCGCGATCACCACGACCGACCAGACCGGGTAGTACGGCAGGGAGAGGAAGTTGGCGATGATGACGAGCCCGGCGATGGCCACACCGGCGACACGTGCCCACAACGCCGGCGCGAACAGCCCGAAGCTGACGATCACCGCGACCACGCCGAGGGCCAGATGGATCCAGCCCCAGCTGGTGAGGTCGAACTTGAACACGTAGTTCGGGGTCGTGACGAAGACGTCGTCCTGGGCGATCGCCATGATGCCGCGGAACAGGGACAGCAGCCCGGCGATCAGGAGCATGACTCCCGCGAAGGCCGTCAGGCCGAAGGCCCACTGCTGGGTGCTGGACTGCGTCTGTGCGCGTGTGCGGTTCGTCTGGCTCATGCGGTTGCCTCGATTCGTTCTCTCGCGTCGTGCTCAGTGCGCGGGCGTGTTGGGGGTGCCGGAGCGCTGCGCCTGCCCGGCGCCGCTGAGGATCAGTTCCTTGGCCCTGCGGAACTCGTCGTCGGTGATGTCGCCGCGGGCCCGGATCTCGGAGAGCTTGGCCAGTTCGTCGGCGCTGCTGGTCGGGGCGCCGCCCTTCGCGGTCTCCCGGACGTAGGAGTCGAAGGCCTCCTGCTGCGCGCGTGCCTGCGCGACCTCCCGCTTCCCCATGCCCCGGCCGCGGGCGATCACATAGACGAGGACGCCCAGGAAGGGCACCACGATGACGAAGAGCAGCCAGCCGGCCTTGCCCCAGCCGCCCATGTCGTCGTCGCGGAAGATGTCGAGGATGACGCGGAACAGCAGGATGAACCACAGGATCCACAGGAAGAACCACAGCATCGTCCAGAAGGCGCTCAGCAGTGGATAGTCGTACGCGAGGTAGATCTGCGTGCTCATTTCTCTCCTCCGTTCCGGGGCTCCGGCCGGCCGGTTCCGGCAGGCCGGTCTGTGCCGATTTCAGCGTGCACACGGCGAGCGGGGGGCGTCCTCACCCGAGGCGGGTGATCGTGGGGGCCCCGCTCAGAACGGCGGGTTCGACGTGTTCGGCGGCGGTGCGTTCCTCCGCAGCGCGGACCGCCACGCGAAGGCGAGCACCAGCTCGACCAGGCCCAGCAGCACCAGCCACAGGCCGAGCAGCCGGGTCAGCGCCCGCGCCGACTCGGTGGGCAGGGCCAGCACCACGATCCCGGCGACGATGCCGAGCAGCGCCGCGCCCACGACGACACCCCGGTGCGGGAGGTCCTCGGCCGTGATCGCCGTGTAGAGGGTGAGGATGCCGGACACCAGCCAGGTGAGTCCGACGATCAGCGACAGCGCGGCGATGGTCTGCATCGGGTGGCGCAGGCAGAGGACGCCGGCCAGTACGAACAGCACCCCGATGAGCAGTGCGGGGATCCGTTCGCCCTGCCCCTCGCGGCCGAAGGCCGTGACGAACCGGAACACTCCGGCGAGCAGCAGGTAGAGGCCGATGAGGACGGCCAGGACGTGCAGCGTCTCGTCCGGCCAGACGAGGATCAGCACGCCGGGTACGAGCGTCACGACGGCCGACCCCAGGATCCAGGTCCACGACCGGGCGACCGCCGTCATGGCGTCCGCCGGGCCGGTGTCCGGTTCCTGGGGCGGGTACGGCGGTCCGGACTGCGGTGCCGGGCCACGCGACTCGGTCATGGCTCCTCCTCGCGCGATCGAACGGGTCGCCTCCGGACCGCCGGCGGGGGGCGGAGTGCGCGAACCCCTCACCGGCACAGCGTCGCGCGCCCGGCCGGTGCTCCGGGTCACCCACCACGGGTGATCCCTCCGGCCGTCCGGGGCGGTGGGGTGGCCCCACGGGCGGAAGGCCCGCGATCCGCCCGCCCCCGCGGGAGCCGGATCCCGCGGTGACCGGCGGGCCGCCGGAGCAGGAGGGTGCACCATGACCGCACCGAGTGCCGTCACCGTCTCTTCGTCGCCCGCCGACCGGGCGGCCCACGGCAGGAACGCCCGCACGCGAGCCCCGCGTTCGAGTCACGGCGAGTTCGAGGTCGCGCCTGACCGCCCGGACGTGATCGACGTACTGGAGCGTCAGTCGGCCACCCGGCTGCCCGAGTTGGTGCCGATGCGCTACGGCCGCATGCTCGAGTCCCCGTTCCGCTTCTACCGCGGCGCGGCCGCGGTGATGGCGACGGACCTCGGCCCGCTGCCCGACACCGGCCTGCGGGTGCAGCTGTGCGGAGACGCCCATCTGCTGAACTTCCGGCTGCTGGCCTCGCCGGAACGGCATCTGGTCTTCGACATCAACGACTTCGACGAGACGTACCCCGGGCCGTTCGAGTGGGACGTCAAGCGGCTGGCGGCCAGCTTCGTCATCGCGGCCCGCGCCAACGGCTTCCCGGCCAGGACGCAGGACGACGCGGCGCGGACGTGTGTGCGGGCCTACCGGGAACGGATGCGGGAGTTCGCCGGCATGCGCACGCTGGACATCTGGTACGCCCAGGACGACGCCGACCGGATGCGGGCCCTGCTGGCCTCCTCGATGGACCGGGCGGCCAGGCGCCGTACGGCCGAGGCGACCGCGCGCGCCCGTACCCGCACCCATATGCAGGCCTTCGCCAAGCTCACCCGGCTCACGCCCGAGGGCCGGCGGATCGCGGCCGACCCGCCGCTGATCATCCCGCTGCGCGATCTGCGGGACGACTCCCTGCACGAGGAGGAGAGCAAGGAGCTGCAGCGGCTGCTTGAGGGGTACGCGCGCACGCTGCCCGAGGACCGGCGGCATCTGCTGCGCCACTACCGGCCGGTGGACGCGGCCCGGAAGGTGGTGGGGGTCGGCAGCGTCGGCACCCGCTGCTGGATCCTGCTCCTGCTGGGCCGGGACGACGACGATCCGCTGCTGCTGCAGGCCAAGGAGGCGCAGGAGTCGGTGCTCGCAGCGCACACGGGCGGCGGCGAGGGCTACGACAACCAGGGCCGCAGGGTGGTGACGGGCCAGCGGCTCATCCAGACGACCAGCGACATCTTCCTGGGCTGGACGAACATCGTGGGCCTCGACGGGCGCGGCCGGGACTTCTACGTACGCCAGTTGCACGACTGGAAGGGCATCGCCCAGCCGGACACCATGGACCCGGAACTGCTGAACCTGTTCGGCCAGGTGTGCGGTGCCTCCCTGGCGCGGGCCCACGCCCGCTCCGGCGATCCGATCGCCATCGCCGGCTACCTGGGCGGCGGCGACCGCTTCGACCGTGCGCTGACCGAATTCGCGCAGGCCTACGCCGACCAGAACGAACGGGACTTCGCGGCCCTGGACGAGGCGAGGCGTTCGGGCCGGATCGAGGCCGCGGGCCGGTGAGCCCCGCTCGGGCTCACTCCGGCAGTTGCCGCATCTCCACCACCCGCAGTCCCAGCGACTGGCAGCGGATCAGCAGCCCGTAGAGGTGCGCCTCGTCGACGACGGGACCGAACAGGACCGTCTGACCGGACATCATCACGTGGTCCAGCTCCGGAAAGGCCTCGGTCAGGGCCTCCGACATGTGTCCATCGACGCGGATCTCGTAGCGCATGTGCCGTTCTCCCACCACGGGCCGGCTGCGGTCTCCCTTACGAGCCTGCGCCGTGCCGGGGCACCGGGCCTCACCCGGCGCAGGTGAACCGGGTGCCCGGGGTCAGTGCGTGAGGGCGATCTTGAACGAGATGATCACCAGGCCGAGCAGCAGATTGACCGTGGCGGTCGCCGCCACCAGCCGCCAGGAGGCCCCGGCCAGCCGCGCCCCCGCCGCCGACCATCCCACCTGCCCGGCCACGGCCACCGCGACCGAGAGCCAGACGGCACCCGCCACGTCCAGTCCGAGCAGCGGGCTCACGGCGACGGCGAGGGCGGGCGGGACGGCCGCCTCGACGATCGGCCACTCCTCACGGCACACCCGCAGGATGGTGGGGCGGTCCAGGGCCCGTTGCGCGAGACGGGCCCCGAACAGCTGCGCGTGCACATGGCCGACCCAGAAGACGAGACCGGTGAGCAACAGCAGCACCACCAGTTCCAGGCGCGGGAACTTGCCGAGGCCGCCGGCGCCGACCACCACCGACGCGGCGAGCATCGAGCCGTAGACCGCGCCCGTGTAGTCGGCGTGGGTGCGGCGCTCGGTACGGCGTACCCGTTCCGTGGTGGGGCCGGTCGAGGACATCGCTGTGGCCTTTCGCGCTTCAGTCCGTGGCACCGGCCGTGTCGGCCGGTGCGTCGCCCTTCGCCGGCTGCGGGCGGCGGGCCGGCGCGGTCGGCAGGTGGGACGTGACCAGGAAGCTCGCGAGGGTGATCCCTCCGGTCGTGAGGATCGCCGTCCGCAGGCCGGTGAGCTGCGCCGAGGCGTACGAGTCCGTGACTGCGTCCACCTCGGACGGGGGCAGTCCGGCGCGCTGTGCCGCCGAGCGCACCTGGTCGGTGGACACGAAGTTGATGCCGGACTCCAGGGCGACACCGGTCTGCTGTCGGGTCTCGGCCGACAGCCGCGGGTTGCTCTCCACCTCCGTGGTGAACGCGTGCGCCAGCGCGCCGATGAGCATCGACCCGATGAGCGCGGTGCCCAGTGCCGAGCCGAGGTTCTGCGCCGTGAACTGCAGGCCACCGGCCTCGCTGCGCTCCTCCTCGCCGACGCTGGACTGGACGACGTTGCCGAGCTGTGAGGCGAGCAGGCCCATGCCGACGCCGAGCACGGCCATGGCACCGGCGAACTGGAGGTCGTCGACGACCGGGTCGACGGTGGCCAGCAGCCAGAAGATGGACGCGGTCAGGGTCAGCAGGGCCAGCCGGACGACGCGGCGCGGGCCCAGGGTCCGGCCGAGCCCGGCGGCGGTCAGGGAGGTGACGAGCATGGTGACGGACACCGGCAGCAGCCGCAGCCCCGTCTGGAAGGCGTCGAATCCCTGCACCACCTGCAGGTACAGCGGGATGGCGAAGAACAGTCCCAGCAGGATCAGGTTCTGGCTCAGCAGGGTCAGCAGGCCGGAGCGCAGGGGCGGTACCCGGAGCAGGGACATGTGCACCAGGGGGTCGGCACCGCGGGCCTCGCGTCCGCGGTCCCAGCGCACGAAAAGGGCCAGCACGGCGATCCCCGCGCCGATGACGAACAGGGTGGGCGCGAAGCCCAGGACGGTGAAGGGCGGGTTGCGCGGCTGCACCCAGCCCCAGGTGCTGCTCTGCAGCACCCCGAGCACGCCCAGGGCGAGTCCGGCCGCCGAGAGCACCGCGCCGATCGCGTCCAGCCGGGGCGGCGGGCCCGTCCGCGGGGACTCCTTGATCACCCGACGGCAGCACAGGACGGCGACGACGACCACGACCTCGCCGGCGAAGACCAGCCGCCAGGTCAGGTACGTCGTCACCCAGCCGCCCAGCAGGGGGCCGACCGCGATGCCGGCGCCGGCCAGGCCGCCGATCACCCCGTAGGCGACCGCCCGGTCCTTGCCCCGGTAGGCCTCGGCGACCAGGGCCGCCATGGCGGGCAGCACCATCGCGGCGCCCAGTCCCTCGATGACGGACCAGCCCAGGGCGAGGACCCACACGGTGGGCGCCACCGCGGTCAGGGCCGATCCGGTGCCGTAGACGACCAGGCCGAGCAGGAACAGGCGCCGGCGGCCGTGGATGTCGCCCAGCCTGCCGCCGATGATCATGAATGCGGCCATGACCAGCGCGTACAGGGTGATGACCGTCTGGATGGCGGTGACCTCGGTGTCGAAGTCCTCGACCAGCCGGCTGATGGAGACGTTCATGACGGACGTGTCCAGGACCATCAGGAACTGGGCCGTCCCCAGCACCATCAGTGCTCGCCAATGTCCCACGGTGTCCACCTCGCCGGGTGCGGCGGTCATATCAGTCCGCGCTCACGGGCCTGCCGCACCGCGTCACCGCGCCGGTTCACGCCGAGTTTGCGGTAGACGCTCTTGAGATGCGTCTTCACGGTGTTGACGGAGACGTACAGGTCGGCGGCGATCTCCTCCGTGGACATCATCTGGGCCAGCCGGCGCAGCACCTCGCGTTCGCGTCCGCTCAGCTCCTCCACCACCAGGGGCGCGGGAGCCGCCGCGCCCGGATCGGCGTGCGGCGCGGCGCCGCCGGGGGTGAGCCACCCCGCCGCCAGGGCCTGCAGGGGCGGTGCGCCCAGGAGGTGACGGATCCGGGGTCCGGCTTCCAGGAAGGGGCGCCGCAGCCGCTCCCGCCGCGCCTCCAGCAGGGCCCGGGCGAGCAGTTTGCGGGCGGTGGCGACGTCCCCCGCCTCATGGGCGGCCAGGGCGCGCACCAGGGCGGCCCGGACCGTCACACCCGGGCCGCTGCGTCCCCGGGTGCGCAGCTGGTCGAGCAGGTCGATCGCCGCGTCGCGGTTCCCGGCGGCGAGCTGGGCCCAGGCGATCTCCGCCGCGTACGCGGGCTCGCCGTCGCAGGACACCTCGTCGAGGACCTTGGCGGCGCTGTCCGGCCGCCCCTCGGCCAGATGCGCCGCCGAGGCGGCGAGCGCCGAGTGGGCCTCCGCCCAGGGGGAGGCCACGAGGGCCGGTACGTCGAGGCCGGCCGCCGCGGCGGCGGCCCGTGGGTCGCCCCGAGCCAGCAGCAGTCGTGCCGTCGCGAGGGACCGGCCGGCCGCGGTCACCGGGTCGGGCGGGGCCGCGCCGGATCCGGCCGCCTCGTCGAGGAGGGTCTGGGCCTGCCCGAGGTCGTCGCGATCGACGGCAACGGCCGCCAGCACCAGCTGCCCGAGCCCGGAACCCGAGGGCCGGTGCAGGCCGGACTGTTCCGTCTCGCTCATGGCCGCCAGTGCCTTGCGCTCCGCCCGGCCGAGCCAGCCGTCGAGGTAGTCGATCAGTGCCAGGTGCCCGAGCGAGTCCTCCCGGGGCAGCGCCGTCGAGGCGCCGCCGGGACACCCGGCGACCTCGGTCAGGGCGGCGCGCGCGTCGTCGAAGCGGCCGGCCCACAGCCGGGCCGAGCCGAGGTGGGTCAGCAGCAGGGCGGTGAGTTCGGGGTGTTTCTCCAGGAGGCGGGCGGGGACCTCGCCGCGCAGCTCCTCGGCCGTCGCCAGGGCCTCCTCGGCCCTGCCGGGGGAACCGGTCAGCCGGGCCGCCAGGGACTCCAGCAGCACACAGCTCAGCCGGCCGGCGGCGTCGGACTCGTGCGCGGCCAGGCGCTCCTCGGCCCGGCGCAGATGGGCCAGGCCGCGGTCCACGTCGCGCTCGGACAGGTCGCGGGCGGCGCGCACCAGGTCCGCGGCGGCGGTCGTGACCTCGGGCCCCATGCGGGAGAACAGTTCGGCGAGGTCGTCCGCGCGCAGGCCGGTGAAGAGCTGACCGATCGCCAGGTCGTCGATCAGGGCCTGGGCGGTGAACTCCCAGTCGCCCGCGGCGGCGCCGTGCGCCAGCGCCTCCGGCAGCGAGCCGGAGGCCCGCAGCCACTGCGCGGCACGCCGGTGGAGTTCCGGTTCGAGTCCGGGCTCGCGGACCCGCAGATGGGCCCGGAGTATCTCGCCGAACAGCGGGTGCAGGCGGTACCAGGAGTGCCCGAGGTCCTCCACGAACGCGTTCTGGCCGTGCAGTTCGGCCAGGAGCGGCTCGACACCGCCGCGGCCGGTCAGCGCCTCCGCCAGCTCGGGGCAGAAGCGCTCCACGACACTGACGCGCAGCAGGAGGTCCTGGGTCTGCGGCGTCTGACGTTTGAGCACCTCGGCGAGCAGGAAGTCCGCGACCGTGCTCCGGCCCGCCTCGAAGTCCTTCAGATAGGTCTCGGGGTCCGGGCTCTCCTGGGCGGCCATGGCGCACAGCCGCAGCCCGGCGGCCCAGCCCCGGGTCCGCTCCACCAGGGCGCGGGTGGCCGCCGCGGGGAGCCGCAGGCCGTGCCGTTCCAGGAGCGCGGCGGCCTCGTCGGCGGTGAAGGCCAGCTCGGCGTCGCGGATCTCGGTCATGGTCGCCGCCGCCCGGTAGCGGTGCAGCGGCAGCAGGGGTTCGGTGCGGGTGACGAGGACCAGACGCAGTCCCCGTCCGGCGTGGTGCAGGACGAATTCCAGCTGTTGGGCTATGTGCGGGGTGGTCACCCGGTCGAACTCGTCGAGCACGAGCAGGGCGGGCCGTTCGAGGCCGCTCAGTTCGTCGGCGAGGCGGGCCAGCAGCTTGTGGTCCACCCGGCTCGCGTCGGCGGGACAGCCGATCTCGGCGGACAGCGGCACTCCGGCCGCGCGCAGGGCCTGGAGCACATAGGCCCAGAACATGCCGCAGCCCTGGTCGCCCGCCTCGTTGGTGAACCAGGCGACCGGTTGCCCGAGCCGCGCGGCCCAGTCCGCGACCAGCAGCGTCTTGCCCGCGCCCGCCGAGCCGTTGACCATCGTCAGCGGTGTCTCGAAGGCGTGGTCGAGGTGTGCGGCGAGCCGCGGGCGGCGCAGAAAGGTGGCCGGCCTGACCGGCAGGGCGTACCGCGTCTGGAGAAACGGCTCTCCCAGGGGATCGACGTACGCGACAGCCTGTCCCCGCGTGTTCTCGTGCCGTGCAGCCACGGAGTCACCACCCCTGTCCCTCAGGCCATGGACGGCGCACTACTCGATCAGCATCCCAGTCTTCCGGTCCCGGCGCAGTTCGCACAGGGACGATCGGGCCACCCATACGTCCCCATACGTCCCTCCGCGCCCGCGAGTCACCGGTCGGGCGAGGCACCGTCAGGGCCCGTCCCCCGGCGGGCCCTGCGCCCTGCGCGCCGCGTCGAGCTGGGTACGGCCACTGGCCGCCAGCAGCGCGAGCACCGCCAGGACGCCGAGCAGCACGAGGACCAGCAGCAGGACGGTGAGCACCGTGGGATGGTTCCAGAGCGCGAAGACGAGCGCGATGATCAGCAGGACGACGAGGGTGACGGCCCGGCGGTAGGCCAGCGCCCAGGCCCCGACGCGCCCGGTGGTGACGTGGTGGCCGGCCGCCCAGCGCGCCGCGGAGTCCGCCGTGTGGTCGGACGCGCCGCGGACGGCCACGGGCAGCCGCCCGGGTCCCACGAGGTAGGCGCCCAGCGCGACGACCACGCCGAGGACGATGGCGGTCCGCAGGCTGACCTTCAGGAAGTGCAGCAGCGTGTCGAAGACGGCGGCGGCCGCCGGCTCGGACTGCACCTGGGGCGGCAGGTGGTCGAGGTAGTAGTGGCGTGCCACCACCAGGGCGAGGGCCACCACCAGGCTGGCGAAGGCGGCGCCGAGCGCGGTGCGCACCAGGGCCCGGCGTCGCCGGTGGGCCAGGAACACCCCGGCGACGCCGAACAGGACGACCAGCACCGGGAACCAGTTCCCGACGATGTCCAGCAGGCGTGCGCCCTTGCGGAACTTGGCCAGCTCGTCCGAGTGGAACAGCACCAACTGCTTGTTCACCTGCGGAATCTTGTCGGCGGGTTTCAGCCCGGCGTCGACCAGCTCCTTCTTGACCCGGTCGACGGCCGTGCCCACGTCCAGGGTGACGGTGCCGTCGCTGATCCCGACCGCGCCGCGCCCCTTGCCGGTCAGGGCGTGCACGACGGCGTTGTGTGCGGCGCGGTTGGCGGTGGTCCACACCGTCGCGAAGGCGTCGCTGTGGACGACACGGGTGGCGATCTTGGTCACGGCCTGGTTCACGGCGGAGTCGATCTGCGGTCCGAGCCGGCTGATCGCGTCGGCGGCACGCGGCGGCAGGCCCTGGGACTGCAGCCAGGAGGCGATGTCCCCGGCGACCTGTCTGCCGTCCACATGCGCGCCGACGGCCTCGGTGATCCGGTGGACCGCCGCGTCCTGGATCGCGGGGTCGGTGGCCAGGGGCTGGACCGTGGCCACGTAGCGGTCGGTGTCGAGCGCGATGTCGTGCACCCAGGTGGCGAGCAGCGCGACGGGAACGAGGATGCAGGTCAGCACGATGAGCACGGCCGAGGCGGTGTTCCTCGCGATGCGGCCCGCGGCGCTGCCCCCGGTCCCGGCGGCACCGCTCCCGGCCCCGCCCCGGGGTGGCTTCGCGGCGCCGCCGTGAGCGGTGGCGTCCCGGTCCGGGGGCAGCGGGGCCTGGTCGGGGGACCCCGGGTCCCGGCCCGGCCGCTCGGGGTCCGGGTCCGGCGCGTGCGGGTCGGGCGGCTCGGTCACGGGGCCCTCCGGTGCGGTGGGTGCCTGAACACCCCCATTCCCTCAGCCCGGTGGACACCGCGCGCGCTGGGTCGGCCGTACGGGCGACGCCGGGGCGTCCTCTCCTTCCGCGGAGCGTCACACGGCCCGCGGTGCGCGGTCCCGCAGGGGAGGCGGGCTGCCGAGGCGGCTTGCCAGGAAGGGCTCCTGCGCCACGACGGCGCCCACGCTGACGCTGATGGCGGCCGCCACACAGACCACGATCAGCCAGGACAGCAGCACGAACACGGATCCGGCGGGCCCGTACTCCGCCAGGGCTCGGTTGATCGCCCCCGGCATGTACAGGCGCGCGGTCATCGTGAGCGTGGTGAGGACGATCGCGGTGATCACGGAACCCGGCAACAGCGGCTTCCAGCCGATCCTGCCGCCGAGCAGCAGATGTTGGGTCCACCACCACAGGCCTGTCTGACTGACGACGGCGAGCGGGACGCCGAGCCAGGCGCCCGCCCCGAACCCCGCGCGCACGGGGCCCTGGACGAGCAGGACGCCGAGCCACAGGGCAAGCCACGCCAGCCACCGCCAGGCGGCGACCCGGGTCCCGGATTTCGGGATCTCCCAGGCGCGTTTGCACAGGCGTTGCAGCGCCCGGCTGACGGCGGTGGCCGACAGCAGCACCATCAGTCCGCCCACGACCCCGGTGGTCTGCTGCAGCTCCTGTGACGTGGGCGCGAACACCTTCTCCAGCTCGGCGTTCGCCGCACCCGTCAGTCCGAACACCGCGCGTACGGAGTCGACCAGCTGATGGCGCACCGACGGCGGCGCGTACGCCGCGATGACGAAGAGCAGCGGTACCGCGGTCAGGAAGCACTGCGCCGCCAGGCGGGTGGCGGAGTCGAAGATGTTCACGGACACCATGCGGTCCGCCAGGTGCGTGACGACGGGGAACCGGGTCTCGGCCCGTCCGTGCACAGACTTCGCCCAGGCGATCCACTTCTGGGTGCGCACGCCCGGTCCCATCAGAGCCCCGGGTACGCGCTCTGGCCGTACGCGCGGCGCCCGCCCGCTGACGGCGCCCACCCGGTGGTCGGCATGGCGGTGCTCCCTTCGCTGCGTCCAGCGTGGGGCGCGTGGCGGGCAACGGCACCCGGGGCACGTTCCACCGGCCGACGACGACGGCGACGGCGGCGGTCCCGAGATGTCGTACCCGCGGCACCTGCCTACTCTCGTGGTGTCCCGACACGTTGGGGTCGCCATGGTGCTCGACCTGCTGCTCATCGCCCTGGCCATCACGCTCGACCCGCTGCCCCTCATGGCCTTCGTGCTGGTGGTGGCGTCGGCGAGGGGGGTGTGGAAGGGGCTGGTCTTCATCCTGAGCTGGCTGGCGTGTCTGGTGGCGGTGATCGCGATCGTCCTGGCTCTGACCGGTGGGCAGCCGCCACCGCCCCGGTCCCCGCCCTCGACGGCCGCCCTCGCGGTCAAGCTGGCCATCGGGGTCTCGCTCGTGCTCTACGGCGAGCACCGGCGCCGTCGGTTCGGTGCCGCTCGCACCGGGACCGGGCCGGGGGCCGGGGCAGGCGGGACTCCGGCCGCCGCGGCCTCCTCCCCGGACGGCCGGGCGGCGTCCTCGGACCTGACCGCCGAGATGGACCGCAGCACGGCCTGGGCCGCCGCGGGACTGGCCGTGCTCCTGCAGCCCTGGGGCATGGTCGCGGCGGGGGCGACGACCGTGGTGAAGGCGGACACCTCGCACTTCACCACCTGGATCGCCCTGTTCGGCTTCTGTCTGCTCGCCACCGCGAGCCTGCTGACCATCGAGTTGTACGTGGTGTTCTCCCCGACGGTGGCGAAGGCCCGGCTGCTGCGACTGCGCGCGTGGATGCGGCGTCACCAGGAGCAGGCTCTGGTGTCCATCTGCCTGGTGCTGGGCTTCTGGCTGGTGGGAGGGAGCATCTACCAGCTGACCGGCTGAGGCGCCCGGGTACGGACGTGCGGGGCCCTGCGCCGCGTGCTGGAATGGCAGCGGGGGACGGCTCCTAAGGAGTGGTCTATGGAAAGTGTCGAAGAAATGGGTCCCGTCGACTACCTGGTCATCGAGTTCCCCGGCAACCGCATGACGGGTGAGGCGTTCCCGCTGCTGGTCGATCTCGTCGAGCGCGGCATCGTCCGGATCATCGACCTCGCCTTCGTCCGCAAGGAGACCGACGGCTCGGTCGTCGGGCTGGAGCTGAGAGACCTCGGTGACGAGGTGGATCTGTCCGTCTTCGAGGGAGCCTCGGCCGGGGTGCTGGACCAGGGGGACATCGACGAGGCCGGAAACGCGCTGGAGCCCGGCAACTCGGCCGCGGTGCTGGTGTACGAGAACCTGTGGGCCGCTCCCCTGGCCCGCGCGCTCAGGCGCAGCGGGGCCCAGCTCGTGGCGAGCGGACGTATCCCCGTGCAGGCCCTGCTGGCGGCGCTGGACGCCACGGAGGAGTCGACGCCGCCCGGTGGCTCCACGGCCGCCTGAACACCCTTGGGAGATGACCGAACATGCCCGGACTGCTTAGGGGCGTCGCACGCACCGCCGTCGTCGCCGGAACCGCCACCGCCGTGTCCAACCGGGTCTCGCGGCGGCAGGCGGGCCGATGGGCGCAACAGGACTACGAGCAGCAGCAACAGTACGAACAGCAGCAGTACGCACAGCAGCAGGCGCCGCCCGCTCCCGCCGCGCCGCCGCCCCCAGCCGGTGACGAGATGACGCAGAAGATCGATCAGCTCAAGCAGCTGGCCGACCTGAAGGCGCAGGGAGTCCTGACGGACGCGGAGTTCGAGAGCCAGAAGCGGATGCTCCTGGGCTGACCCCGCACGGCCGGGTCCGCCCGCGCGCCCTCAGCCGAGCTGCGCGGCGAACGCCTCGTACGCCTGGTCGTCGAAGAGGACGAACGTGACCTCCTCGACCCCGGTCCGCGCGGCCCGCACCGTCTCCACGGCGATGCGGGCCGCGTCCCGCATCGGCCACCGGTAGACGCCGGTGGAGACGGCCGGGAACGCGACCGTGCGGGCGCCGAGTTCGTCGGCCACCCGGAGGGACTCGCGGTAGCAGGAGGCGAGCAGTGCGGAGCGGTCCTCGGTGGCGGACCAGACGGGGCCGACGGTGTGGACGACCCAGCGGGCGTCCAGGTCGCCCGCCGTGGTGGCGACCGCCTGGCCCGTGGGCAGGCCCTTGCCGTACTTGGCGGCGCGCAGCTTGCGGCACTCCTCCAGGATCGCGGGGCCGCCGCGGCGGTGGATCGCGCCGTCCACGCCTCCGCCACCGAGCAGCGAGGAGTTGGCGGCGTTGACGATCGCGTCGGCGCTCACACCGGTGATGTCGCCCTGGACGAGGGTGATGGCGGTCATGGCTGTCTCAGCCTCCTCCACACGGCCTTGGCCGCGTTGTGCCCCGACATGCCGTGCACCCCGGGTCCCGGCGGGGTCGCCGAGGAGCAGATGAAGACCGCCGGGTGGGGGGTGTGGTACGGGAACAGGGACAGTCTGGGGCGCAGCAGGAGCTGGAGCCCGGAGGCCGCGCCGCAGGCGATGTCGCCGCCGACGTAGTTGGCGTTGCGGGCGGCCATCTCGGCCGGGCCGGCCGTGGCGCGGGCGAGGATCCGGTCGCGGAAGCCGGGGGCGAAGCGCTCCAGCTGGCGTTCCACGGCATCGGTCAGGTCGCCCTGCCAGCCGTTGGGGACATGGCCGTAGGCCCAGAAGACCTGCTTGCCCTCGGGGGCCCGGGTGGGGTCGGCCACGCTGGGCTGCACAGTGATCAGGAACGGCGGGTCGGGGGCGCGGCCCTCGCGGGACGCGGCGCGCAGGGCGGCGCCGATCTCGGACCGGCTCGCGCCGATCTGCACGGTGCCGGCGACCCGGGCCTCGGGGGCGGTCCAGGGAACCGGGCCGTCCAGGGCATAGTCGATCTTGAAGACGCCGGGGCCGTAGCGGAAGCGGTCGTAGTGGCCGCCGAAGCCGGCGATACGGGCGAGCGCGGTGGGCGAGGTGTCGAAGACGTACGCGCGCGCGGGCGGCAGGTCGTCCAGCCGCTTGACCTCGTAGTCGGTGTGCACGGCCCCGCCGAGGTCCTCCAGGTAGGCGGCGAGGGCGTCGGAGATCGCCTGGGAGCCGCCGCGGGCCACGGGCCAGCCGCGGGCGTGGGCGGCGAGCGCGAAGACCAGGCCGATGGCACCGGTGGCGAACCCGCCCAGCGGGGCCATCACATGGGCGACGAGACCGGAGAAGAGGGCCTTGAACCGCTCGTCGTGGAAGCGGTGCATCAGCCAGGTGGAGGGCGGCAGCCCGGCCAGGCCGAAGCGGGCGAGGGTGACCGGGTCGCGCGGCAGCGCGGTCAGCGGCAGGGACATGAAGTCCCGGGCCAGCGTGTCCCACTTGGACAGGAACGGCGCGACCAGCCTGCGGTAGGCGCCCGCGTCGCGCGGGCCGAAGGAGGCCGCCGTCTCCGCGACGGAACGAGCCAGTACGGCCGCGCTGCCGTCCGGGAACGGGTGCGCCATGGGCAGGTCGGCGTGCAGCCACTCGAGGCCGTAGCGGTCCAGGGGCAGAGCGCGGAACGCGGGCGAGTTGATGCCCAGGGGGTGGGCGGCCGAGCACGGGTCGTGCCGGAAGCCGGGCAGGGTCAGCTCCTCGGTGCGGGCACCGCCGCCGACGGTGGGCTGCGCCTCGAACAGGGCCACGGAGAAGCCACGGCGGGCCAGCTCCACGGCAGCGGTCAGTCCGTTCGGCCCCGCACCCACCACGACCGCATCGAGCATCGACGGCACCTTCGGACCCCTTCGTCAGCCGATGGCCACTCGGGATCAGGATATGCCGCGGGACCGACACTCCCCGGGACCGGGGGCCTCAGGCGCCCGTGCGCAGCAGCTCCGCGATCCGGCGGGCGGTGGCCGTGTCCCGGGCGGCGGTGAACGGCAGCGCGTTGGAGCCCGTCACGCGGAACGGCTCGCCGGTGAGAGTCAGGTGGGCGCCGCCCGCCTCCTCGACCAGCAGCAGGCCTGCCGCATGGTCCCAGGCGGCCTCCCAGGAGAACGCGACGGCGTCCAACTCGCCGCGCGCGACGGCGAGATACTCCAGGCCCGCCGAGCCGCAGGGGCGCGGAGCGAGGCCGTCGGTCCACAGGGCGCGCAGCGCGTTCTTCTGCTCGTCGGTGGTGAAGTCGGGGTGGGAGGTGGCGACGGCGAGGTCGCGGCCGGGTGCGGGCGGGCCCGCGAACAGCCGCTCGCCGTCGAGGAAGGCACCCTGGCCCCGGACGGCCGTGGCGAATTGGTCGCGCGCGGGCGCGTAGGTCCAGGACGCGAGGACGCTGCCCCGGTGGGCGAGCGCGACCAGGGTGCAGAAGCCGTCGTCGCCGTGCACGAACTGCCGGGTGCCGTCGACCGGGTCGATGATCCAGACCGGCACGTCGCCCTGGATCGCCCCGTACGTCGCCGGGTTCCCGTGCACCGCCTCCTCGCCGACGACCACCGAGCCGGGCAGCAGCGCGCCGAGGGCTTCGGTGAGCTGTCGCTCGGCGAGGCGGTCGGCATCGGTGACGAGGTCGTGCGGTCCGCTCTTCTGGTCCACCTCGTGCTCGGCGAGGTGGCGGAAGCGGGGCAGGATCTCGGCCGCGGCCGCCTTGCGGACGGCTTCCTCCACGTCGGCCGAGCAGCGCAGGAGAAACTCTTCGATGGTTTCCGTTTCTTCGATCATGCCCCCCATGAGAGCACGGGCCACTGACAGTCCCCCCGCCCGGCCGGTGACCGCCGGATGGAATCGAGATGAAGAACAGGTGCCGGCGCGGCCCTCAGCGGCCCACGGCGTATCCCTGCATCCCGCGCGGATTGGCCGCTGCCGACAGGACGCCGGTGTCCGGGTCCCGGGCGACCGCGCACAGGCGGCCCTCCGACCAGCCGGGGCCGACGGTGACGTCGTGGCCGCGCCGCCGCAGCTCCTCGATCACGTCCGGGTCCGTGCGGGACTCCACGGTCACGCTGCCGGGGCGGCGGCCGCGCGGGTGGAAGGAGCTGGGGAAGCTGTCGTTGTGCCAGTTCGGGGCGTCGATGGCGCCCTGCAGGTCGAGCCCGCCGCGGACCGGCGCGCGCAGGACGGCGGCGAGGAAGAAGTGCAGCTGCCACTGGTCCTGCTGGTCGCCGCCGGGGGTGCCGAACGCCAGCACCGGGACGCCGTCGCGCAGCGCCAGGGACGGGGTGAGGGTGGTGCGGGGGCGGCGGCGGGGGGTGAGGGAGTTCGGCAGCCCCTCCTCGAGCCAGGTCATCTGCAGCCGGGTGCCGAGCGGGAAGCCCAGTTCGGGCACGACCGGGTTGGACTGCAGCCAGCCGCCGCTGGGGGTGGCCGCGATCATGTTGCCCCAGCGGTCGACGACGTCCAGGTGGCAGGTGTCGCCCCGGGTGCCGCCGTCGGCGGCCACGCGGGGCTCCGCGACGGTCGGCTCACCCGCCCCCATGTGGTTGACGCCGGCGGCGTCGCCGGCCTCCACGCGTGCGTGCGCCTGCGCGGGAAGGCGCGGGACGCGTCCGCCGGGGCCGCCGGGCCGCAGCTCGTACGACGCCTTGGCGCCGACGAGCGCCCGCCGGCCGGCGTTGTAACCGTCCGACAGCAGCTCGGCGAGCGGCACCTCGGCGGCGTCCCCGTACCAGGCCTCGCGGTCGGCCATGGCCAGTTTGCAGCCCTCGACCAGCAGGTGGACGTACTCGGCGGAGCCGTAGGCGGGCAGCTCGGGCGGGAGCAGGGCCAGCTGCTGGAGGAAGGCCGGGCCCTGGCTCCAGGGGCCGGCCTTGCACACGGTCCAGCCGTTCCAGTCGTACGTGACCGGCGCCTCGTAGGACGCCGACCAGCCGGCCAGGTCGGCCTCGGTGAGCGTGCCGGTGTGCCGTTCGCCGCTGGTGTCCAGGGTGGGGCGCCGGGACTGCCGTACCAGGGCCTCGGCGATGAAGCCGGTGCGCCACACCTCGCGCGCGGCGTCGATCCGGGCCTCCCGGTCGCCGGCCCCGGCGGTCTCGGCGAGCAGCCGCTTCCAGGTGGCGGCGAGGGCGGGATTGCGCAGCAGCTCACCGGTCCGGGGCGCGCGGCCGCCGGGCAGGTACACCCGGGCCGAGGACGTCCACTCGGTCTCGAACAGCACCCGGACGCTCTCCACGGTCGCGCCGACGTTCTCCACGGGCGCGTGCCCGTGCTCGGCGTACCCGATGGCGTACTTCAGGACGTCGTCGAGGGACCTGGTGCCGTGGTCGCGCAGGAGCAGCAGCCAGGCGTCGAAGGCGCCGGGCACCGCGGCCGCGAGCGGTCCCGTGCCGGGTACGAGATCCAGGCCCAGGCTGCGGTAGTGGGCGATCGTGGCACCGGCCGGGGCCACGCCCTGCCCGCACAGCACACGCACCGCACCGCCCCGCGGGGCGAGCAGGATCGGCACCTCCCCGGCGGGCCCGTTCAGGTGCGGCTCCACCACGTGCAGCACGAAGGCGCCGGCCACGGCCGCGTCGAACGCGTTGCCGCCGTTCTCCAGGACCGCCATCGCCGACTGGGAGGCCAGCCAGTGCGTGGAGGACACCATGCCGAAGGTGCCCTGAAGCGTGGGTCGAGTCGTGAACTGCATCTCTCACCTCGGTGTTCGCCTGCGTCGGTCGGCCCATCCAACATCAAAGCGGACCGTGGGGAGATTTCCGCCTCTCAGCGATAGCGTGCCCGGCCCACCGCCGCGGCCGTCGTCAGGGGCACGGTCAGGAGCGCCGCCAGCCAGAACAGGGGCCGGTAGTCGTGCGCCTGGGCGGTGGAGGCCGCCAGCCCGCTGGCCACGGCGCTGCCGACGTACAGGGCAACACCGAACATGGCCACGCCCGTTGCGCGGGCCGTCGGGGACAGCGCCGTCGCCCACGACTGGATCGTGGAGTGCATGAAGGACCAGCCACCCCCGAGGAGCAGGGCGACCAGGACGAGCGTCCCGGTCGACTGGCTGTACCCGGCGAGCAGGTACGCCACGGCCATCTGCGCCCCGCCGGCCACGATCAGGCCCACCGGAGACCACTGCCCGACGAGCCGCTTGACCACCTGTGCCGCCGCCATGGAACCGACCCCGTACAGGGCCGCGACCGCGCCGGCCAGGGTGGTGGGGACTCCACGCGCCTCCAGGGCCGGGGCGAGGTAGGTCAGGAAGCCGAGGAGCACCGCCCCCTCCAGCATCGCCACCGCCATCACGTACCACTGCCACGGCGAGGACAGGACCACGCGGAAGGGTGCCAGCAGTGATCCGGAGGGCGCCCGCTCGGGCTCGGGCAGGCGGCGCAGGGCCACCGCCAGGCAGGCGGCGAGGATGCCGGGCAACGCGAACACCAGCCGCCACGTGAGGTAGTGCGCCAGCGCCCCGGCGACGACCGTGGCCACGGCGGTGCCCAGCGCGAACGCGGTCATCAGCTCGCTGAGGGGGCGCTGCCGTATCGCGGCGGGCACCGTGTCGCCCACGTACGTCAAGGAGGCGGCGATGGAGGCGGCGAAGAACGCGCCGGCCAGGGCTCGGGCCCCGATCAGCACGGGAGCGTCGGGAGCGAGGGCCGAGGCCAGGGCGGCCAGGGCCGCGCCGGTGAGCGACACCCGCATCACCCACACGCGGCCCCATCGGTCGCTGGCCACCCCCCACACCGGCTGCATCAGCCCGTAGGTGAGGTAGTAGCCGCTCGCGGCCAGCACCACGGTGGGGAGCGGGGCCCCGAGCCGGGGGCCGATGAGGACCAGCATGGGCGCGATGCAGAAGCGGTCGAAGTTGCTGACGAAGCCGGCGGTGCGCAGCAGCCGCAAGGAGGACGCGGGCAAGGTCGCCACCGGTGTCGACGCGGTGGTGGTCACGGGGTGGACGCTCCCTTCCGAGAGGGTTCGACGAGAACGGGTGACAGAGACGGGCCGATCCTGGGCGGATGCGGTCCGCCACCAGTTCAGCACCGGCCCCCTCGGGGCGGAGACCGCTGGCTATTACCATCACTCACAGCCTGCCGGTTCGGCATCGCGCCTGGTGACGGCAGCATCAGACGAGGGCGCCCGTGGCCGGGCGGACGCCCGCTGTCCGGAGGAGAGGCACCATGACGCGCGGCAGGCTGTCGCCCCTGGACACCTCCGCACCGCCCGCTGCGGACCACGGTTCCTCGCCGGTCAAGGCCGGGCGCCGGCGCGGTGGTCGGTGAGCACCGCGCCGGCACCGCCGGGCGAGTCCCCCCGTCGTGAACTGGGGGCCTTCCTGCGGTCCCGCCGTGAACGGCTGACGCCGAAGGACGTGGGTCTGCCGGACGCCCCGGGCCGTCGGACACCGGGGCTGCGGCGGGCCGAGGTCGCGGAACTCGCCGGCATCAGCGTCTCCTGGTACACGTGGCTGGAGCAGGGCCGGGTGCGCACCTCGGAGCAGGTGCTGCGCGCGGTGTCGCGGGTGCTGCGGCTGGACGCCGCGGAAACCGCGCACGTCCTGTCGTTCGTGGAGGAGAGCAGGCCGCCCGCCGACGCCCCCACCTGGGTGTCACGCAACCTGCTCACTCTGGTGCAGGCCATGACACCGCACCCCGCCGTGGTGCTCGACCCGCACTGGGACCTGCTGGCGTGGAACGCCGGGTACGCCGCGCTGCTGACCGATCCGGCACGGCTGCACCCCAAGCAGCGCAACCTCCTCTGGCTGGTGTTCCGCTGGCCGCCGGCCCGCACCCTGCTCGCCGACTGGGAACACGAGGCCCGCGCGCTGCTCGGCCAGTTCCGTTCCCGGGCGGCTCGCCGGCCGAACGATCCGCGGTTCGCCGAACTCATCGGCGAGCTGCTGTCCGACGGCGACGCGGCCCGCTGGTACGAGCGCCGGGAGACAGCCGGATTCCAGCCCTCGGTCCGCCGTTTCCGGCACCCGGCCGTGGGCGAACTGCGCCTGCGGTACGTGAAGCTGGCCGCCGTGGACGAGCCCGGGCACCACTTCCTGGCCTATCTGCCCGACGACCGCGACTCCGAGGACGCCCTGCGCCGTCTGAAGGCAGGTGGATGAGCCCCGGGTGCCCGGTCGTTCCGGGACCCGGCCCCCGCGGGGCTCACCTCTGCGTGCCGGCGGCGTCCGGCACGTACGGGAGACACGCCCTTCGGCGCCCGGTGAGCGGGGGCTCTCACCGCACGGCCGGTCAGCCGGTCAGTACGGCCTTCAGGACGGCGCCCGCCGCCACGTCGGCCAGGGCCTCGGCGTGGTTCTCCAACGGGTAGGCCGTCACCATGCTCTCCAGGTCGAAGCGCGCGGCCAGGGCGGGAAGCAGCCGCACGTACTCGACCAGGTGCGCGCCGGTGAAGGCCCACGACCCGATCACGTCGAGCTGCCGGTACACGATCTGGTGCGGATTGAGCTCGGTGTCACCGGCGTCGGTGTACTGGCCGATGACCAGGTAGGACCCGCCCCTGCGGGCCAGCGTCAGGCCCTGGGCCACCGCGTCGGGGACCCCGGCGCACTCGATGACGAGGTCGGCGCCGCCCGGTCCGGCGGCGGCCCGTGCCTCGCGCAGCACGGTCTCGGCGTCCGTGTCGCCCACGATGTCCAGGTGCACGTCGCCGATGCCGGCGGCGGCGGCCGCGGCCAGTCGCCCTTCGGGACCGCCGACGATGATGACGCGTGCCGCTCCGGCGAGCTGGGCGAAGGCCGCCGCGGCCAGCCCGACCGGGCCGCTGCCCTGGACGATGACGGTCTCTCCCAGCCGCACGGGCCGCCGCTCGTACAGGGCGTGCACGACCGTGGGACCGGCGCAGGCCAGCGCCATCGCCGCTGTGGCGGACACGCCCGGAGCCGCCCGCACCACGGTGGTACCCGGCTGGAGGACGATGTGGTCCGCCCATGAGCCCGAGAGGGCCACGCCGTCGGTGAGGGCACGGTTGACGCCGTAGGTGCGCCGGTTCTGGCACAGGGTGGGTTCGCGGTGCAGCCGGCACGGCGGACAGAGACCGCATGCGATGGAGGAGGCCCACATCACCGGGTCGCCCACCGACAGCGGCTCGCCCAGGGCGTCCCGGCCGCCGCCCGCGCCGAGTTCGAGTACGGTGCCGTACCCCTCGTGGCCGAGGACCAGCGGTGTCGGTATGGGCAGATGGCCCTGCTGAAGGTGCAGGTCCGTCCCGCAGATACCGCCGTACAGGCGGTCGAGGACCATCCCTTCGGCGGGTGCCGGCGGCACGGGGAACTCGCGCAGCACGGGCGGTGCGCCGAACTCCTCCAGCACCACGGCCCGTCCGGCCCGACCGGCCCGTTCGGTGCGTCCGGTCACGAGGTCACCATCCCCAGAGCTTCGGAGAAACCGTGCTCCAGCGGCCGCAGAGGCGCGGTGTCGCGGCACACCACGTAGTCGGGCCGCGGCTCGCCCTGCGGGCGGGGCGGGTTGGAGCAGGCGTTGTACGTGGCGATGAGCAGCCGACGGGCCCACGGCGACATGTTGGGCGCGGAGCCGTGCACGATCTCGGGCGAGAAGAACACCACCGAACCGGCCGGGCCCTTCGGGCTGGTCATGCCGTGCCGGTCCACGAGGGCGGCGAGCTGCTCCGGGCTCAGGGAGATGTCGTCGGGATCGAGGTGCTGCGCCGACTTCGCGTCGGCCTTGCGCTCCCGGTGCACCAGTCCGGCGCGGTGGGAACCGGGCAGGAAGATGACGGGCCCGTTGAACTCGGTCACGTCGTCCAGGAAGACCCCGATGTTCACCTGGAGCGGGGCGGGCAGGCCGTCGGCTATCCGCCAGGCCAGGTAGTCCTGATGCCAGGCCCACTTGTCGCCGCCGAACGCCGGCTTGGCGTTGATCTTGAACTGGTAGACGTAGACGTCCTCGGGGAGCAACTGGCGGACGGCCGGGAGGATCCGCGGATCGCGGATCAGGCCGCCGTACTCCGGCTGCCGGCGGTGCGAGGCGTAGACGGCGCGCACCTGGCTCTCGCCGTCCTCGGTGACGAGGTGCGGGCCGGGCACGTCGCAGTCACGCTGGAACGCGTGGGTCAACTGTCGTACCTCGTCGCTGCCGAGAAGCGATTCCATGAGCAGGAATCCGTTGTCGTGGTACTCGTCCACCTGCTGCTGGGTCAAACGCATGGCTGTTCCTTCTTCCTTCTTCCGTCGTCCGAGGGGCTTGTGGGGCGGACTCAGCCCATGAAATGGCCGCCGTCGACCACGAGTTGCTGCCCGGTGACATACCGGCTGTGGTCGCTGACGAGGTATTCCAGGGCGTCGGCGATGTCCTCCGGGGTGCCGGTGCGGCCCTGGGGAATGGTGGCCAGCACCTTTTGGAGTCGTTGCGGGTCCTCGAGGCCGTAGCGTTCGACGACCTCGAGGGTGTCGGTGAAACCGGGCAACAAGGCGTTGACCCGGACGTGCGGGGCGAGTTCGAGCGCCAGGCACTTGGTGAGCTGCAGCAGGCCGGCTTTGGCCGCGCAGTAGTTCGCGCCCGACGCGCGCGGTCTGATGGCCGTGGTGGCCGCGATGTTGACGATGGTGCCGCGCCGGGCCTTCACCATGGCCGGGGCCAGCGCGCGGGTGAGGTGGAACGGGCCGGAGAGGTTGGTGGCCAGCACCTCGTCCCAGTCCTGTTCGGTCATGGACAGGAAGGGCCGGTCCCGGTTGACGCCGGCGTTGTTGACCAGCACGGCGGGCGGTCCGTACCGGTGGAGGATGCGGGCCGCGGCCGTGCGGACCTCGCTGGGGCGGGACAGATCGGCACGCAGGGCGACGAGATCGCCGCGGCCCGCGCGTTCGGCCTCGGCGGCCGCTTTACCGTCACCCCGGTACAGGGCGATCACCCGGTGTCCCAGGGTGATGAGACGTCGGCTGAAGGCCGCGCCGATGCCCCGGGTGCCGCCGGTCACCACGGCGAGCGGCCTGGCCTGCGCCGTGGCCGTCACACCGGGGTCCCCTCGGCCGGTACGTCGCCGCGCAGCAGCCCGAATCCGGCGGGTACGTCGGCCGGGTCGTCGCCGCGCCGCACGATGCGGTTGTCGGCGTCGACGAAGACGACGCTCGGGAGGAACGAACGCGCCTGGGCGTCGGCCATGTCAGCGTAGGAGATGACGATCACCAGGTCACCGGGGCTGATCAGCCGGGCGGCGGCACCGTTGATGCCGATGACACCGGAACCGGCGGGGCCCTCGATGACGTACGTGGACAGCCGGTTGCCGTTGTCGATGTCCACGATGTCGACCTTCTCGCCGGGCAGCAGATCGGCGGCCGCCATCAGCTCCGCGTCGATGGTCAGGGACCCCACGTAGTGCAGGTCCGCCTGGGTCACGGTGGCCCGGTGGATCTTGGATTTCATCATGGTGCGCTGCATCAGCGTGTCGCTTTCCGGTAGGTGTGGGAACGGAGGGGAATCGTGTGGTGCGGTCAGGTCTCGGACGACCAGGCGGCGAACCGGCGCCGGCCGTACAGCAGCGGGGCGGGGGCTGCGGTCCGCACCTCGCTGCGCAGGACGTCGCCGACGACGATGGTGTGGTCACCGCACGGGTGCAGGGCGGCGACCCGGCACTCCGCGACGGCGTGCGCGTCGTCGGCGAGGACCGGCAGCCCGGTGGTCGGGCCCGATCGCCAGGACACCTCCACGAACCGGTCCGCGGCGCGGCGGGTGAACACCTCCGCCGCGCCGGGGGGGGGGGGGGTGGGGGGGTGGGGAGGGGGGGGCAGCGGGGGGGGAGTACGGGGAGAGTGTGGGGGGGGGGGGGCGTGGGTACCA
>NZ_JBWKFL010000001.1:259425-304926 GCF_056434305.1 Streptomyces sp. NPDC044061
GCGCCCCCAACCCCCCCCCCCCCCCCACCCCCCCCCCCCCCCCCCCACCCCCCCCCCCCCCCCCCCCCCCCCGGCCGGCCGCGTGCAGCAGGTTGACGACGAACGCACCGCGCGCGGTGAGCACCGGCAGCGTGCGGCCGCTGTGGGCCGCGCACACCAGCAGCCGAGGCGGGTCCAGCGAGACCGAGCACAGCGCGGTACAGGTGAACCCGTACGGCACCCCTTGCTCGTCGGCGGTGGTGATCACGGCCACCCCGCCGGGATGAGAGGCCATCAGCGCGCGGAAGTCGGCCGCGGCCACGGTGGTCTCGTCCGCCGCCGGCGTCACCATGCGAAGGCCCGGGCGTCGTAGAGGTTGACGCCGACGGCGGCCTTGCCGAGGTACTCCAGGCAGTCGTGCGGTTTGGCCGGCATCACGGAGGCGAAGGAGGCCTCCCTGATCAGCCGCTCCAGGGGCTGGGACCGGCTGACCGCGGCAGAGCCGCACACCCGTGTCGCGTCCTGCGCCAGCTGCGGCCCGATCTCGCCGACCAGGTACTTGGCCGCGTGGACCAGGGCGTTGGCCTCCAGGCTGCCGCGCTCGCGGTCCACGGCGTCACCGGCCTCGTGGACGAGGGCGCGGGCGGCCCGCAACCGCGCCGACATCCGGCCCAGTTCCTGCTGGACCACGGGCGACTCGGCGCGGGACGGCGCCGCCGTCACACAGCGGACGGTGTACTCGAAGACGGCCTCGGCGATGCCGAGATAGGCGGCGGTGTAGCCGGCCACCATCCAGTGCGGCTCGCGCACCACCTTGAACAGGGACATGCCCTCAACGCCCAGGTACAGCCGGGAGCGCGGGAGGACGACGTCGGTGAGGGTCATCGGCGCGGTGCTCGTCCCGTACATCGCGGACAGGCTGTGCACCTGCCCGAAGGTGACGCCCGGGTCGTCGGCGGCGACGACGAAGTGGGAGACCTCCGCCGTGTCCTCGGGCCCCTCGGCCGCAGCGGCCACCACGTAGTAGTCGGCGACGCCGGCGAGCGAGACGAACGACTTCGCCCCGTTGAGGACGTAGTGCTCGCCGTCGTCCGTGAGCCGGTACCGCGTGGTCATTCCGCGCAGCCGGGCGCCGCGGCCGGTCTCGGAGGTGGCGGACGCGAAGAGTTTCCGGCCGTGCACCACCTCGTTCTGCATCCAGGTGCGGAACTTCTCGGCGGCGGGCGGCAGCGGGGTGCCGGCCGAGTCGGCGAGCGCGCCCAGCACCACGTGGTGCATGTTGAACCCGACGGCGGCGGCACCGTTGTAGGACCCCAGCGTGGCCAGCAGCTTCCAGTACTCGCCGAAGCTCAGGCCCAGGCCGCCGGCGTCCCGTGGAACCAGGGCGCCGAGCAGGCCCGACTCGCGCAGGACGGCGTAGGGGCGGTCCAGGTCGACGCGCCCGGCGTCGACGTCGGCTGCCAGCGGCGCCAGAGCCTCGCCGGTCTCCGTGGCCCGCTGGAGGACGTCGTCCGGATGGATCGTTGTCAGCGTTGTCGGCGTTGTTGGCGTTGTCGGCATTGCCGGCGTTGTCGGCGGTATCGGTGCTGTCGGCGCTATCGGCGCTATCGGCGTTGTCGGCGTTGTCGGCGTTGTCATAGTTCTCCTCGGATCAGTTCTCGACGGGGAGGCCCAGCTGGCGCGCGACGCCCACCCTCAGCAGGTCGTTGGGTCCCGCGTAGGTGAGGGCCGCCAGCGGGCTGAGGGGGTCGGCGGCGAGGTCGGTGTCCGGCAGGAAGGCGCGCACGCCCGCAAGCGCGGCGGCGTGCTCGGTCATCCGCAGGTAGTCCTCGGAGACCGAGATCTTCGTCAGGGCCGCCTCGGCGGCGAGCTGACGCGCGCCGGTGCCCGCGTCGAGGGCGGCGGCCAGCGTGTAGAGCTGGATCCGCGAGCGGTGCAACGCCATCGCCATGTCGCTGATGCGGGCGGCCACCTGGTGACTGGCGCCCATCCGGCGGCCGAAGTGCTCCCGCTCGCGGGCCCACCGCGCCGTCCGGTCCAGCAGCAACCGCATCGGCCCCAGCGCGTAGCCGAGGATCAGGGCGCGCTCCCAGGCGGTCGTGACCGACATGATGCCCAGCCCGGAGCCCTCCTGACCGATGACGGCCGTGGCGGGGAGCCGGGCACCGTCGAACAGCAGCTCCCCCATCGGGGCCGAACGCAGGGCCGTCTTGTCGAAGGTCTCGCCCCGTGAGACGCCCGGGGTGTCCAGCGGCACCAGGAAGGCGGTCAGGGCGAACGGCGTCCGTCCCGCTGCCGTACGGGCGAAGACGATGGCGAGGTCGGCGACCGGCGCGGCCGTGACGAAGGTCTTCGCACCGGTGAGCACGTAGCCGTCCCGGTCCCGCTCGGCGCGGCTGGCCATGGACAGCGGGTCGCTGCCTCCCTGGCGCTCGGTCAGCGCGTGACACAGCAGGGTCCGGCCCTCCTCGACGGACTCCGTGATGTCCTGGCCGGATCCCGAGAGGGTGGTGTGCAACGGGTGCTGCATGCCGAACAGTTGCGACGTCAGCGCGTAGCACAGCCCCGGGTCGACCCCGGCGAGACCGATCCCCTCGATCGCAGCGAGGCCGCGGGTGACCGGTCCGGGCCCGTCCGGGCCGCCGCCGGTGCGGCGCAGCACCCCGAGTGCGGCCAGCGAGCGCCACTGCGCGCGGAAGTCGTCGCCCGCCGTCTTGTCCGCCACCTCCGCCGCGCGCTCGCGGAACTCGTCGACGACGCGCTCGGCCGGTGCCGGGGCACAGCGCAGCATCCGGGTCAGGGTGTCGCTCATGCCTGCGCCCCGCGTGGTGCGCTCCGGACCACGGCCCAGAGGGCCAGCGGGGTACGGAAGTTGGCGGCGACGATCTCGGTCTCGGGCAGTTCGATGCCGGCCTGCTTGTCCAGCGCGGCGACGATCTCCATGATCGCCAGGGAGTCGAGCAGCCCGCTCTCCAGCAGCGGTGTGTCGGGGGCCAGGGTCTGCGGCTCCTCGCCGCGCGCCCATGTGATCCGGCTCTGGACGAGGGCGCAGAGGTCTTCGACGCTGTTGATCGCGTTCATGAGGGGTTCTCCTGAAGGGTGGTGGGAGGGGTGTTCGCGGCCGGGGCCGCGTGCCGAACCGAAGTGGCCGGAATGTCGTCGGCGAGGGCGCGACGGTCGACCTTGCCGCTGATGGTGACGGGCAGGGACGGCACCGGGACGATCCGGTCGGGGAGCATGCGGTGCGGCAGGGCGGTGCGCAGCTCCGCGAGCAACTCCCGTTCGGTGGCGGTTGTCTGGGTGTAGACCCAGATCTGCCCGGCGTGGGCGCCGGCCTTGGTCACGGCCGCGGCCGTCGTGACCCGCGGAAGTTCGAGAGCGGCGCTCTCGATGTCGAGCAGGTCGATGCGATGGCCCCGGCGCTTGACCTGGAAGTCCCGGCGGCCGCGCAGGAAGACCCGGCCGTCGGCGGTGACGCGGCCCAGGTCACCGCTGGCGTAGGCGCGGCGCACGACACCGTCGCGGAACGGCACCCGCACGGTCGGGTCGGTGAGCCGGCCGTCACGCAGATAGCCCTGGAAGACGGTCGGCCCGGCGATGTGGATCTCACCCTCACCGTCGGTGGGGCGGCCGTCGGCGTCCAGTACCTCGATGTGCACGCCGCCGATGCCCCGCCCGATGGTCAGTTCCTGGTCGGCCGTCCAGTCGCGCGGCACCCGGTAGTAGGTGCATGCGTTGGTCTCGGTGGGGCCGTACAGGTTGTAGAAGGGCCGGTCGCCCAGCAGTCGGAGGTAGCGCTCCAGCAGATGCGGGGCGAAGGCTTCCCCGCCGAAGGCCGCGATCCGGAGCGAGGGGGGCGGCGCGTCGGCGATACCGCCCTGCTGGAGCAGGTTGTGGTAGAGGGAGGGCACCGCCATGAACGCGGTGATCCGCTGCTCGTTCAGCCAGCCGACGACGTCCCGCGGGAAGGAGCGCAGCATGTCGGGCAGCAGCACGACACATGCTCCGGCCGCGGCGGCGCTGTACAGGTCGAAGGTGGTCAGGTCGAAGGTGAGCGCGGCCTGCGACCCGATGCGGTCCTCGGGCATGAGCCCGAACTCTTCGGCCGCCCACAGCGCGTAGTGCGCGACGTTCTCGTGGGACAGCAGGACGCCCTTCGGCCAGCCCGTGCTGCCGGACGTGAAGAGGATGTACCCGCCGGTGTCGACCGGCGCGGGCAGCGTCGCCGGGTGCTCGGCGGCCCTGAGAACCTCGAGGGCGGCGAGCCCGTGGCCGAACTCGCGCTCGGCGGGGGCGTGCCGGTCGCCTTCGGGTACGGCGTCACGGGCCCCGGTCGCGGCGTCGCGGGCGGCGGTCCGGAACCGTTCCGTGGTGAGCAGCAGGGAGATGCCCGCGTTGCGCAGCATCCGGGCCGTACGCAGCGGGGGATCCGCGACGTCCATCGGGGCGACCACGGCACCGGCGCGCAGAGCCGCGTACAGCGCGATGACGGTCGCCGGGGTCTTCGGCGCGTAGACGCCGACTCGTTGTCCCGGGTGGACGCCGGCGGCCGTCAGTTCGGCGGCGAGTGCGGCAACGGCCCGCTCCAGCTCGGCGTACGTCCAGGTGGCACCCTGCCCGGTGAGGGCGGGGCGGTCGGGGTGACGCCGGGCGGCGTCGGCGAGCAGGTCGTCCAGCCGTGGTGGGGTGGTCCGCGTCGTCCGCGTCTGCGTCGTCTGCGTCGTCTGCGTCGTCATCGGGGGCCTCCGGCGGCGGGCAGGCCCGTCGCGTGCTCGGCGAGGAAACCGGTGATGGCGTCGATGACGAGGTCCGGGCAGACCAGGTGCGGGTAGTGGTCGACCCCTTCGGGCACCAGGCGTCGCACCGGACCGCGTACCGCCCGCTGGAGTGCGTCGAGCTGGCCGAGCGTGCCGTACTCGTCACGATCGCCCTGGACCATGAGGACCGGCGCGGTGACGTCCAGGTCGTTCTCGATGGACCAGGACCGGAACTCGTCGGAGAGCCACAGCTCGCTCCAGTTCGTGAACACGCCGTGTGGGTCGTCGTGGACCAGGGCGAGCTTGCGGTGCAGCGGTCCGGCCGCGTAGGCGGCGCGCGCGGCCTCGATACCGGTGCGGTTGGCCTCTTCGAAGTACAGGTGCGGTCCCATGACGACCACGGCCTCGGCCGGCCTGACCGATGCGTACAGCAGTGCCGTGGAGGCGCCGTCGCTGTGTCCGATCAGGACCGGGTCGTGGATGCCGAGCAGGTCGAGCAGGTCGGGCAGGAACTGCTGCCCCTGTTCGTGCATGTAGCGCGACGTGTGGGGCGATGCGGCGGGACCGGAGCCACCGTTGCCGGGACGTGAGTAGACCAGGGCTCGGCGCCCGGTCGCGGCGGCGACCGCGGCGGGGAAGCGCCCCCAGGCGGCGACGCAGCCGAGGCCGCCGTGCAGGAAGACCAGCGGAGAACGGGACGGGTCTCCGTCGATAACAACGTGTTCGATCGGTCCGTGTCGGGTGTCTGCTACCGGCACATCAATTCCTTCGAGAAGAGGGTGCCTGCCCGGTTTTCGGCAGGATGAATTACCCGGAGCGCGTTCCCCGATAAATAGGGCACACCGGATCACCGGGAGGGGAGTCGCTGAATAGAGCGCAAGCCGATTCAGCGTTCAACCAACTAGTGGCGCGGAATTATCGCGGCTCGGCCGAGAACGGCGGCACAGTCGGGCGGGCGAGTCGCCGCACGTGCCGTACGGGCCGGACGCATCGGCGCCGGAGCGCCGTCGAGTGCCGCGATCGTGCACCGCACGACGTGCGCAGTGCCCACGGCCGGACCGCCGCAGGGCGGATTCTACCTGCGCATTTGTCCATTCGGGGCAGCCCGGTCCGGCTGCCGGCCGTGGTCCACGCGGTCGGCCCCGCTCGGGCAGGCGACGGCCACACCGCCCGCCGTCGGCAGCCCGCGCAACGACGCCAAGAGGTAAGGAAAAGACAAAATCTGGGACCCCCGTCTCAGTGCTTCGAATGCCGACGCCAATGCCCGCACGGACGATTGATGGGGCTGCGGATGCGATCTCCGCCGCCGCATCGTCCGGCCGGCCGTGGCGCCGTTGAAAACACTAGATGTGCCACGCATGGAGGAGAAATAGCTATGCCGGATCACCTATGCTCTCGAAGTATGGATGTAGATCTTCGCCACCTGAGGTACTTTCTCGCCGTTGCCGAGGACGGCGGATTCAGCGCGGCGGGCCGCAGACTCCATGTGGCCCAGCCGACCCTGACCCGCTGCATCCGATCCCTGGAGGACGCCCTGGGCGTCCGGCTCTTCGACCGCACGACGCGAAGAACCCAGCTCACGCCCAAGGGCCGGCGACTCCACGACGAACTGGTCCCGGTGCTCAGGACGTTGCAGGCGACCCTGGACGGCATACGGGTGGGCGAGCAGCTGCGGCTGGGCTTCAGCTGGGGACTGCCCGACGGCCTGTCCCTGATGGCGGCCTCCTTCGCCGAGGAGGGCGGCGTGCGGGTGGAGTACGTCCGCTGCGACACACCGCTCGCCGGACTGGACACCGGAGCGGCGGACCTCGCGCTGCTGCGCGGCGACACCCTGCCCAAGCATCTGCGCGGTGTCTTCCTCTACGAGGAGAGGCGGGTCGCGGCGGTTCCCACGCACTGGGCGCTGGCCGAGCGGGACGAACTCGCCTGGGAGGAACTGGCCGAGTGGCCGCTGATCGTCAACACGGTCAGCGGAGTGACGTTTCCTCACATGTGGCCCGCCGATCGGCGACCGGTGGTGGGTGCGGAATGCTCCAACTACGACGAGTGGCTCGAGAAGGTGGCGGCGGGCCTGGGCGTGGGAACCGCGCCGGAGGACTCCACGCGCCGCTACCACCATCCCGCCGTACGGTTCGTCCCGCTGCGGGACGCCCCCACCGTCCGCCTGCACCTGGCCTATCCGTCGCATGGCTCGCACCCGCAGGCGGCCCGGTTCGCCGAGACCGTGTGGCGCGACGTGAGCGGCGGCCAACTCCCCCAGGCCGACCACAGAGTCGCCGCGTACGGTGCCGACCGCGCGACGGCGGGCGGCGTCAGCCGGCCGTGACCTCGGCGCAGCCGAGGGTCCGCCGGTTCCCGGTGGTCCCCGCGGCTGCGAGCCGACAGGCGCGCGTGGCGATGCGGCGGCGGGCAACCGCCCCGGCGCCGCGCGCGCCCGGGCCGCCGTCGCAGGGGTTCGCCGAGGCGCGCGCTCACACAGGCGGTGCCGCCGGCGCGGAGGTTCGGCCGCGGCGGTTTCGGCTCCCCGTCGCAGCGCACCGGCCGCGGTCGGGGCGGTGCGGCGGTCGCCCCTCGGCGGCCGTCTCGTGCGCGACGAAGCCGCACGGCCGGCTCACCGTCCCCTCGGCGGCCCGCGGTGTCGAAAGCCCGGGTCGGCTGCGTCCCCGGCGAACGCACGGACGCGATCGCCGCCCGGGAACACCCCGGCGACCTGCGGCGTTGATCTCGTGCACGGGAACGGAGGCCCAGACGGTGCACGGTGAGTACAAGGCGCCCGGCGGCAAGCTCGTCGTGGTGGACGTGGAGGTCGAGGACGGGGCGCTGCGCCGCGTTCGCGTGGCGGGCGACTTCTTCCTGGAGCCGGACGAGGCACTCGACGCGGTGAACGGTGCGCTGGAGGGCGCCCCGGCGGACACGGACGCGGCGGGCCTGGCCGCGAGGATCGACGCGGCACTGCCCGAGGGAACCGTGATGTACGGCCTGACCTCGGAGGGCGTCGGGACCGCGGTGCGCCGGGCGCTCGCACGCGCCACGGACTGGACGGACTACGACTGGCAGCTGATCCACGAGGGCCCTCAGTCCCCCGCGCTGCACATGGCGCTGGACGAGGTGCTGACGGCCGAGGTCGCCGCGGGCCGGCGGCCGCCGACGCTGCGGGTGTGGGAGTGGGGCGCCCCGGCGGTGATCATCGGCAGCTTCCAGTCGCTGCGCAACGAGGTGGACCCGGAGGGTGCCGCCCGGCACGGCATCGAGGTGGTGCGGCGGATCTCCGGCGGCGGCGCGATGTTCGTGGAGCCCGGCAACACGATCACCTACTCGCTCTCGGTGCCCGAGTCCCTCGTGCAGGGCCTGTCCTTCCAGGACAGCTACGCCTACCTGGACGACTGGGTGCTGGGCGCCCTCGGCGAGATGGGGATCCGGGCCTGGTACCAGCCGCTGAACGACATCGCCACCGACCAGGGCAAGATCGCGGGCGCGGCGCAGAAGCGGCTCGTCGGCCCCGGCGGCGGGCCCGGTGCCGTGCTGCACCACGTGACCATGTCGTACGACATCGACGCCGACAAGATGGTCGAGGTGCTGCGCATCGGGCGGGAGAAGCTGTCCGACAAGGGGACGAAGAGCGCGAAGAAGCGGGTGGACCCGCTGCGCCGGCAGACCGGGCTGCCGCGCGAGTCGGTCATCGACCGGATGATCGAGTCCTTCCGCGCACGGTACGGACTGGTACGGGGCGAGGTCACGGCCGAGGAGCTGGGGCGCGCCCGGACGCTGGCCGAAACCAAGTTCGCGGCCCCGGAGTGGACGGCGAGAGTGCCGTAGCCGCCGGCCCCGGGACGGCACCGGTTCAGGAACGGGTCAAGGACTGCCCTGCCCTCGGCCAAAGGGTCGTATGAGTTCCGTGTACGTCCGGGCGGCCGCCCCGACATAGCCGGATTTGGTCCGTTGCCCGCTGGCTACCGTGGTCGAGCCCAGATCAGCCACGGGAACCACGGGGAAGAGGTGACGGGGGTGGGGGCGCCGATACGTTCACGCCTGCTCGATTTCGTGGAGCCGGATCCGCCGGGACAGCGGGTGCCCGAGCAGGATCCTCCACGTTCGCCGCTGCTGGACCTCGTGGCGGCGGCCCCGCCGCCTGGCCCGGCCTCGGACGACCGTGCCCGCCCCCGGCCGGGTGTGCCCGCCTACCACACGCCCGTGTGCGTACCGGCGCATCCGAGGTCCGTCAACGGGACCGGTACGAACGGCCGCCCCGCGCGCGTGCCCTTCATCGTCCTCGAACTGTTCGAGCATCCCGCGCACGGCACCGTGGCGTTCGCGTTCAGCACGCCCCGGAAGCTGGCGGAGGCCCTGGGCGAGGCGCAGCCGTGGGTCGCCGCCTCGCTCGGCCCGCTCGCGGAGAACGTGGCCGAACAGGGCGTTCCCGTGCTGCTCGACCCGGCGGTGACGCCCGGGGAACCCCACTGGCGGCCGCGGGACGTGGCCGCCTACGCGCGAGAGGTGCGCCGGTGAGCGACTTCAAGGCGGTCTACGACGACCTCGCCACGATGGCGAAGACCTTCCACGACCAGGCGGGCCACTACCGAGAGCTGCACCCCGACGTGGCGCCGCCCGTGGTCGGCGGCGGCGACGCGGGCCTGGACTCGGCCGTCAAGGAGGTCGCGGACCTCATCATCTCGCTGCACATCGGCATGGCCGACCGGATGGACGACCACGGGGACAAGGTCGCCTACGCCCGGGACTCCTTCCACCGGCACGACGTGGACGTCCACGGGGTGTTCGAGGATCTGATGGCGGGTGAGAACTGATGGGTGACAGCTGGGTCGGCGGCGACATCGGCGGACTGCGCACGATGGCCGAGACGTACAAGAACGCCAAGGACAAGCTCGACGACGTGGTCAAGCCGCTCAGCGGCTCCGTCGAGAAGCTGGTCGGCGACGCGAGCTGGAAGGGGGAGGCCGCCGAGGGCTTCCGCGCCAGGTGGAGCGAGGACGCGCTGGCCGCCGGCGGCTTCGCCGAACTGGTGCACGCGGCGGGCGAGATCCTCCAGACCCTCGCCGACGCGCTGTCCACGTGCGAGACGTCGCTGCAGAACACGCAGCACATCGCGGTCCGCAAGGGCGTGGCGACGGACCCCAAGGGCGCGCCGCAGCCCATCATGACGGCGAATCCCCCGAGCGCGGACGACCAGAAGACCATCTCCGCGATGAACGAGTACGCCAAGGCGCGCGACGAGATCCTGCACACCGCGCAGCACGCGCGTCTGGTGGCGGCGCAGCAGTTGCAGGGGCTGTACGACAAGGTCACGTCGAAGGACGGCTCGGTGTCGCCGGGCGACAAGGTCACCCTGTACGACGCGCTGCGCGGCCTGTACGCGTACGACGCCGAGGACGCCCGGGCGGGGGGCAAGGAGGCCCGCGCGCACATCGACTCGGCCAGGGCCGAGGCGCAGGCGGCCAAGAAGCAGCTCCGCGCCGAGCGCAAGGTGTTCCAGCAGCAGGGCCGCAAGATGCCCGACGACCTGCCCGCCAAGAGCGCCTACCGCGACGCGGTCGACAAGGTCGGCGCGCTGGAGGAGGACATCGCACGCGCCGACAACGGCAGCACCAAACTGCCCTACGACCGCGCCCTGAACGTCAAACTGGCCGACGCCGCCGACGCGCTGCGGCTGGGCAAGGGGCTGGAAGCGCTGCCGGAGGCCCTCCGGGAGCTGCCGGTGCTGGACGTCGCCGCGGCCGCCGCGTGCGGGCTGATCGAGGCGAAGGACGACCACGACAAGGGCTGGTCCTGGCAGCACTCCGTCGTCGTCGACGGCGGCGTCGCCCTCGGCGGTCTGGCCGCCGGTGCGGCGATCACGGCGGCGCTGCCCGTCGAGGGTGCCGTCGCCGTCGCCGCGGTCGGCGTGGGCACGGTGGTCGCCGCGACGTCCGTCCTCGACCACGCCTTCCACGAGCACTGGAGCGAGGACATCCACGACCACGGGGTCGTCGGGGGCGTGTGGACCGGCACGAAGCACGTCGCCTCGGAGACCGTCGACGACGGAAAGCGACTGGTGAAGGATGTCTGGCATGGCGTCACGAGCATCTTCTGAGGCCCCGGCCCCCGGGTATTCCGTCCCGGTTCCGGCCCTGCCGCGGCTGGGCCGGACCTGGTACCGGCGCGGCGCGCCCTACTGGCTGCGCCGCGCCCGTACGACGGTGTTCGTCGTCCTCGCCATGGCCCTGTTCTCCCTCTTCGCGCTGGGCCTGTACGAGGGGGTCCGCGACCTTCTGCCGTCCGGTGTGCGGGTCGTGTGGGACGGCGTGCAGGTGGCCGCGTCCGTCGTGGCCCTGGTGTGGGGCGGGGTGGCCCAGCGCCGGGAGCACCGCGAGGCGCTGCTGGATCCCCCCGATCCCGCCCGGACCGTCCAGGCCAAGCGCGACCACGACCGGCGCGTCCCGGGCCGGATCGCCCTGGGCCGCGGGCTCGTGCTGCTCGCCGCGCCCGTGATGCCGGCGTTCGGGGCCTATGTCGCCGGCCGGCTCGTCGCCTGGCTCACCGTCCGCGAGTACCCCAGCGAGGTCGGCGCCCGCCGGTGGCTCGAGGAGCACGCCACCCGACCCGCGACACGTCAAGGAGCATAAGGGACAAAGCAGTACGTCATGAGCGGGCTGCCGTAACCGGCCGGGTACGCAGCGAGTTGGCCCTTCCGCCCCACAGGTACTCGTGTGAAACTGTCGTCCCCGTCCACCATGCGGACCCCCACTCCGCACCCCCTCCCCCACGAGAAGTGCGCCGTGCGTTCTCTTCCTCTGCCGCTCGCCCTCATCGCGCGTCTGACACCGGTCGCCGTGCTGGCCTGCGCCGGCTGGGCACTGACGTCGGGCCCGGAAGCACCGTCCGCCGCCGATCACCGGCAGACCCGGGAGACCCCGACCGAGCAGGCCTCCGCACCGTCCTCGACCGCGGTGTCGAAGACGTACGCCACCGCGCCCTCCCCCTGCGCCGGCGTGCCCGCGGCGACCGTCAAGTCCCTGGTGCCGGGCGCGAAGACGGCGGGCAAGGAGATCCCCTCGACGGACACCGAGCTGCGCCGCACCTGCTCCTGGAACGCCCTCAAGGGGTACGCCTACCGCTGGCTCGACGTCTCGTTCGAGATCGCCAAGTCCGACCAGGAGGCCACGAAGCAGTACCAGCAGCGCGTCACCGAGAAGAGCGGCGGAGGGGCCGTCCCGGGGCTCGGGGACAGCGGCTACTCCATCGTGAACCTCACCACGGAGGACAAGCAGGAGACCCGTGAGGGCGTGGTGCTGGCCCGCGTCTCCAACGCCCTGGTGATCGTCACGTACAACGGCAGCGACTTCGAGACGAAGAAGGCCCCGAGCACGGACGAGATCAACAAGGGCGCCATCAAGGCCGCGAAGGCCGCCGTCGCCGCGCTGCAAAACTGACCGTCCGGCGGACCGCTTCTCAGGACCGTGCGAGCGGCAGTGCCAGGTCGTGCAGTTCCCGTTCGGTGACGCCGCCGGAGTGGAAGGCCGCCATCCTGCCGCGGGTGTCGATGACGACCGTGAACGGCACGCCCTGCGGCACCGAACCCCTGGGGAACCGCAGCATCTCGCGGCCGGAGGGGTCGCTGAAGCTGGGGTAGCCGAGGTGGTGGTCCCGCTGGAAGGACCGGCCGCGGGAGGCGTCCGCGTCGGTGTTGAGCCCGAGGACCTGAACGCCCTTGGCGGCGAGGTGCTTCTGTGCCGCACTGAGTTCGGGCGCCTCGGCCCGGCACGGGCCGCACCAGGAGGCCCACGCGTTGAGCACGACCACTTTGCCGCGGTAGTCGGACAGCCGCAGGGGCTTGCCGTCCAGGCTGTCCCCGGAGAAGTCGGGCGCGGCCTTGCGCTGTGCGGCGGGAACCGGTCCGCTCGTCTCGTCGGCCGGGCCGGCGGTGGCCATTCCCGCATGGCAGGAAGCCAGCGCCAGGCAGGCCGCGGCCCACGGCAGAAATCGCGTCTTCACAAGGCACGAGTATCGCAACAGCCGGACGCGGCACGGATCTTGGGGTGTTGTAGGTTCCGGCGGGGACGAACTCCGGCGAACGCCGGGACCATGACACACGGGGGCTGTGGTGCGGGTGCGGTACGCGGTCGGGGCCGGGGCGCCGGCGGTCGTGACGGCGGCGGCCGGCTGGGCATGGTGGGCGGGGGACGAGGGCGGCCCGCACTACGGGCTACGCCCGGCCGAGCGGGCGTCCACGGCGGCGTGTACGGGTCTGGCCGGGCGGTGGCCCGCGCGGCTGGACGGTCACGGCCGCGAAGGGGTGGGGGTGACCGGCGCCGAGGCGTGGGGCGGGGGCGCCGTCACCGCCCGGTGCGGACTGACCTCGCCGGGCCCGTCCCTGGACCCGTGCGTGAGCGTGAACGGCGTGGACTGGCTGATCGAGCAGACCCGCTCCCGGCAGTCGGGGAAGCAGGTCCTCGTCTCCTACGGGCGCAGCCCGGCCGTGGAGGTGACGGTGTCGCCCGGTGTGCGGGCCGTGGACACGGTGCTGCTCGACCTGTCGAAGGCGGTCGCTGCGATCCCGCAGCGGTCGCACTGCGTGTAGCCGGGCCCCGGCGGCCGCCGGCCGCCGGGGTGCCCCTCGCTCAGACGGTCTGCGCCGCCCGCTCCCTCCGTCCGGTCAGCAGCGTCAGCACCAGGTACAGCACCAGGGAGGTACCGAGGCCCACCGCCCAGCCGTAGTCCGCGAGGGACTTGAGGGCCGGAACGGGGCGGCCGTCGATCAGCGGATGGAAGTCCGCGCCGCCGATCGCGAGGACGCCGCCGGCCACGAAGGCGACCACCGCCCGCCAGTTCCAGCCGCCCGAGTACCAGTAGCGGCCGCCCACGCGGTAGAGGTCGGCGAGGGCGAGGCGGGTGCGGCGCAGGATCCAGTAGTCGGCGACGAGGATGCCCGCGACCGTGCCGAGCAGGCCGCCGACCAGACCGAGCCAGGTGAAGATGTAGCCCTGCGGGTCGGAGTACAGCTTCCACGGGAAGATCAGCACGGCGAGGACCGCGGTGATCAGGGCGCCGATGCGGAAACTCACCTTTCTGGGCGCCACGTTGGAGAAGTCGAAGGCCGGGGAGACCAGGTTGGCCGCGATGTTCACGGACAGGGTCGCCACCAGCACGGTGACCAGCGCGTAGAGCAGGCCGACCACGTTGTCCGTCTTGGCGGCGAGCTGCACCGGGTCCCAGACGGGCTTGCCGTAGACGGCCTGCGAACCGGAGGTGACGAGCACGGAGAGGAAGGCGAAGAGGGTCATCGTGGTCGGCAGGCCGAGGGCCTGGCCCCAGGTCTGGGCCTTCTGGCTCTTGCCGTACCGGGTGAAGTCGGGGATGTTCAGCGACAGCGTGGACCAGAAGCCGATCATGCCCATGAGGGACGGCCAGAACAGCTTCCAGAACTCGCCGCCCCAGCCCAGCTGGGACGGCTGGTCGAACAGCGGGCCGACGCCGCCGGCCTTGCTGCTCATCCACCACAGCATCACGAACGCGCCGACCAGAACGAAGGGCGCGGCCCAGTTCTCGAAGCGGCGGATCGTCTCCATGCCGCGATGGATGATGGCGACCTGGATCACCCAGAAGATCGCGAACGACAGCCACATGGTCCAGGCGTAGCCGCCGATGTGCGAGGCGTTCGCCCAGCTGTCTCCGATGAGCTTGCCGGCGAGGAAGTAGATGGCCTCGCCGCCGATCCAGGTCTGGATGCCGAACCACCCGCAGGCCACCAACGCCCGTACAACCGCGGGGAGGTTGGCGCCGCGCACCCCGAAGGAGGCGCGGGCGAAGACCGGGAAGGGGATGCCGTACTTGGGCCCCGCGTGCCCGGTGAGCAGCATCGGGACGAGGACGATCAGGTTGGCGAGGGCGATGGTGAAGACGGCCTGCTTCCAGTCCATGCCGACCGCGATCAGACCGGAGGCCAGCGTCCAGGAGGCCGTGTTGTGGGCCATGCCGACCCACAGCGCGGAGAAGTTGTACGTCGTCCAGGTGCGCTTCGCCACGGGGACGGGGAGCAGGTCCTCGTTGGCGTAGGGGCCGCTGGGCTGCGGCGAACCAGGGGCTATCTCCACCCGGCCGTCGGCGAGGGTGACTTGGGCGGTCGGCGGTATGGCCGTGGGAGCGGTGTCGGTCATGGGCAGGCCAATCGAAGAGGGGTGGGTCGCAAGAGGCCGTGCGGGTGGCTCCGAGGGGGGTGCGCGGGGAAGCGCCCTGGCCCCCTCCCGGGACGCCGGGAGGGGGAGATCGACGGGGTGGGGACGGTCAGGCGTTGACGGCCGGGATCACCTTCGTGCCGTAGGCGTCGATGGTGGCCTCCTGGGCGTCGTGCATGTCGTACACCGCGAACTGGTCGACGCCCAGCTCGCGCAGCGCGTTCAGTTTCGCGACGTGCTTCTCGGGCGGGCCGATCACACAGAAGCGGTCCACGATCTCGTCGGGGACGAACTGGGTGTCGGGGTTGCCGCTGCGCCCGTGGTGGGCGTAGTCGTAGCCCTGCCGTGCCTTGATGTACTCGGTGAGTTCGTCGGGGACCTGGGAGGAGTGCTCGCCGTACTTGGCGACCAGGTCGGCGACGTGGTTGCCGACCATGCCGCCGAACCAGCGGCACTGCTCGCGGGCGTGGGCGAGCGCCTCGGGCGAGTCGTCCTCGGTGACGTAGGCGGGGGCGGCCACGCAGATGGTGACCTCGGACGGGTCGCGGCCGGCGGCCACGGCCGCGTCCTTGACGGCCTTCACCATGTACTCGGTCAGGTACAGGTCGGAGAGCTGGAGGATGAACCCGTCGGCCTCCTCTCCGGTCATCTTCAGCGCCTTGGGGCCGTACGCGGCCATCCAGACGGGGAGTTCGGCACCCTCCCTGATCCACGGGAACCGGATCTTGGCGCCGCCGAGGTCGGCCTCCTCGCCGTGACCGAGGGCGCGGATGACCTTCATGGCCTCGCTGATGCGGGCCAGGGTGTTGGGTTTGCGGCCCGCGACCCGCATCGCGGAGTCGCCGCGGCCGATGCCGCAGACGGTCCGGTTGCCGAACATGTCGTTGAGGGTGGCGAAGGTGGAGGCGGTGACCTCCCAGGTGCGGGTGCCCGGGTTGGTGACCATCGGGCCGACCTTCAGCCTCGTGGTGTTGGCGAGGATCTGGCTGTAGATCACGAACGGCTCCTGCCAGAGCACGGCGGAGTCGAAGGTCCACCCGTACGTGAAGCCGTTGCGCTCGGCCCGCTTCATCAGGCTGATGACGCGGGAGGCCGGCGGGTCTGTCTGCAGGACGAGTCCGAAGTCCATGGGCGCCACTCCTAGTTGAGGTACTGACAGGTGGAGCGCGGGGTGTAGACGCCGTGCCCGGCGCGTCCGGTGTACTCCCGCTCGGTGATGACGGGTTCGCCGCGCGAGAGGACGGTCTCGACCCGGCCGGTGGTGCGCCTGCCCTCGTACGCCGAGTAGTCGACGTTCATGTGGTGGGTCTCGGCGGACATGATCTGCTCGGCGTGCGGGTCGTAGATGACGACGTCGGCGTCGGCGCCGGGGGCGATGGTGCCCTTCTTCGGGTACAGGCCGAACATGCGGGCCGGGGTCGCGCAGGCGATCTCGATCCAGCGCCGGCGGGAGATGTGCCCGTCGACGACCGCCTGGTGGAGCAGGTCCATGCGGTTCTCCACGCCCGGCAGGCCGTTGGGGATCTTGGAGAAGTCGCCTCGGCCCAGCTCCTTCTGGCCGACGAAGCAGAAGGGGCAGTGGTCGGTGGAGACCACCTGCAGGTCGTTGGTGCGCAGGCCCCTCCAGAGGGCGGCCTGGTGCTCCTTCGGCCTCAGGGGCGTGCTGCAGACGTACTTGGCGCCCTCGAAGTCGGGCTCGGCGAGGTTGTCGGTGGACAGGAACAGATACTGCGGGCAGGTCTCGCCGAAGACGTTCAGCCCCTCGTCCCGCGCCCTGGCCAGCTCGGCCACCGCCTCCGTGGCCGAGACGTGCACGACGTACAGGGGCGCTCCGGCGACCTGCGCGAGCCGGATGGCACGGTGGGTGGCCTCGGCCTCCAGCAGGGCCTTGCGGACCTCCCCGTGGTAGCGGGGGTCCGTCTCTCCCCGAGCCAGCGCCTGCTCGACCAGCACGTCGATCGCGATGCCGTTCTCGGCGTGCATCATGATCAGGCCGCCGTTCTCGGCGGAGCGCTGCATGGCGCGCAGGATCTGGCCGTCGTCGGAGTAGAAGACCCCCGGGTAGGCCATGAACTGCTTGAACGAGGTGACGCCCTCCTCGACGAGCAGGTCCATCTCCTTGAGCGTCTCCTGGTTCACATCGGAGACGATCATGTGGAAGGCGTAGTCGATCGCGCAGTTGCCCTCGGCCTTGCCGTGCCAGGCGTCAAGGCCCTCGCGCAGGGTGTGGCCGACGCTCTGCACCGCGAAGTCGACGATCGTCGTGGTACCGCCCCAGGCGGCGGCCCGGGTGCCGGTCTCGAAGGTGTCGGAGGCGAAGGTGCCGCCGAACGGCAGCTCCATGTGGGTGTGGGCGTCGACCCCGCCCGGGATGACGTACTTGCCGGTGGCGTCGATCACCCGCTCGCCGGTGAACGCCTCGGCGGCGGGCGTGCCCGAGGCGGCGAGGGCGGCGATGCGGCCGTCCTCGATCAGGACGTCGGCGTGGATCTCGTCGGACGCGGTGATGACGAGACCACCGCGGATCACGGTACGGCTGCTCATGGTCCCTCTCCTCCCAGGGTGAACGGTGCGTCGGTGCGATCAGGGTGCTGTCAGCGGCGAGTACGCCCCCGGGGCCCGGTCGCGGTAGAACTGCCAGCGGTCGCGGACCTCGCGGAGCTTGGCCAGGTCCAGGTCGCGTACGACGAGTTCGGTCTCCTTGTCGCTCGCCACCTCGCCGACGAACTGGGCCTCCGGGTCCACGAAGTAGGTCGTGCCGTAGAAGTCGTTGTCGCCCAGGTCCTCGACACCGACGCGGTTGATCGCGCCGACGAAGTACTCGTTGGCGACGGCCGCCGCCGGCTGCTCCAGCTGCCACAGGTAGCGGGACAGTCCGCGCGAGGTGGCCGAGGGGTTGAAGACGATCTCGGCACCGGCGAGGCCGAGCGCCCGCCAGCCCTCCGGGAAGTGCCGGTCGTAGCAGATGTACACGCCGATCCTGCCGACGGCCGTGTCGAAGACGGGCCAGCCGCTGTTGCCCGGACGGAAGTAGAACTTCTCCCAGAATCCCTGGACTTGGGGGATGTGGGTCTTGCGGTACTTGCCCAGGTAGGAGCCGTCCGCGTCGATCACGGCGGCCGTGTTGTACAGGACGCCGGGCTGCTCCTCCTCGTACATCGGCAGTACGAGGACGATGCCCAGCTCCTTCGCGAGCGCCTGGAAGCGCTTGACGGTGGGGCCGTTCGGGATCTGCTCGGCGTACTCGTAGAAGGCCTTGTCCTGGACCTGGCAGAAGTAGGGGCCGTAGAACAGCTCCTGGAAGCACAGGACCTGGGCGCCCTGCGCGGCCGCGTCGCGGGCCGCCTGCTCGTGCACCTGGATCATGGACTCCTTGTCGCCGGTCCAGGCGGTCTGGAAGAGGGCGGCACGGATCACTCGGCTCATCGGGACCTCCGGTAGCTCGGTGTACGGCGAGCGTAGAAAGGCCGGATGGACCGTTCGATTGGCAGCGTGTCACGTCTGCGGCCGGTCGGCGTGCCACCGTGTCACGCGTTCGCGAACCCATGTTTCACCGTCGTTTTCCCAGGTCGTGGCATGTTTCACCCCTGTTGCGCGTCGTGCGCGAGGAGTGCGATGTGCACCGAGGCCGCCTGCTCGAAGTCGTCGAGGTCGACACGGAGCCGGGCCTGTATCGCCTCCAGGCGGCGGTAGAGCGCGGGCCGGGAGACGTGGTGGAGCTGCGCGGTGCGGGACTTGTTGCGCCCGGTCGCCAGATAGGTGCGCAGCACGTTCAGCAGTTCCTGCTCCGGGTCGCACAGCAGCCCGTCCAGCTCCCGCTCGGCGAAGGACTGCACGTGCGGGTCGTCCCTCAGCAGCCGTACCAGGCCGCGCAGATGGACGTCCCGCAGGCGTACGACGGCCGGCAGGTCGAGGGCGGCGGCGGAGTCGGCCACGGCGTCGGCGACATGCCGGGCCTCGCGCAGCCCGGCCGGCACGTCGTCCCAGTCGGTGCGCGGATCGGCGGCGGCGACCACCGCGTTCGGCGTCCCGGCGGTGGCCCGCAGCCTGGCCGCGAAGTGCGCGGTCAGCGCCTCGGCCCGCTGGTCGCGGGGGAGGCTGAGCAGGACGGCGGTGGCCCCGTCGGCCAGCTCGGCGACGAGACCGGACATCCCCGACACCCGCAGCACGCGCTCCAGTTGGCCCGGCTCACCGCCCGGGACGACGAGGGGCACGAAGGTCCGCCGGTTCACCGGCAGCCCGGCCGCCCGTGCCCGGGGCAGCAGTTGCCTGGCAGGCACGACCCCGGAGACGAGGTCGGTCAGCAGGCCCTGCGCGGACTGCTCCTCCCAGGTGTGCTGGGAGCCGCCGAGCATGCGGTGCAGGACGAGGGCCTCGGCGGCCCGGTCGGCGAGCAGCCGCCCGGTGGCCGAGTCCCCCCGGTACCCGCACAGCAGCAGCCGGCCCCACCGCTCCCCGCGTCCGCCCAGCTCGGCGTGGATCCAGCCGTCGCCCTCGCTGCCGCCCGCCTGCCGGGCGATCCGCTCCCAGTCGCGCAGCACGTCGTCCACCGCCGGCCGCTCCCCCGCCGTGGCGAGCACGCGGTGGGCGAGGTTGGTGACGACGACCGGGCAGCCGCTGTGCTGGGCGACCTCGTCGAGCAGCCGACCGAGCGGGGCGCCCGCGGTGATCAGCCCGGTGAGCGCGGTCCGCACGGTCTCCGACAGGCTCACGGCGGCGAATTTCCGCCGCACCAGCCGGGACTGGACCTCCTCCGTCAACTCCGCGAAGGGGAAGGGCCGGTGCAGGACGACCAGGGGCAGCCCGCAACGCTCGGCGGCCCTGCGCATCACCTCGGGCGGCGCCGGAAAGGCCCGCCCGAGCCCGAGCACGACGGCCGCGGCCTCCGCCCGGTGCAGGGACTGGATGTACTCGGCCTGCTTGGCCTCGTCACCGGCGAGCAGCACGCCGGTGGTGAGCACCATCTCGCCGCCGGTGAGCATCACGCCGACGTCGGCGGCCTCGGCGACGTGCACCCAGCGCACGGGCCGGTCGAGGTGCCCGGCGCCGGCCACCACCTCGGGCTCCCCGGCCTGGACCCGCTCCAGGGTGAGCACCTGGCGGACGGAGAGAGCGGGCTCGGGCAGGTGGGCGTGTCGGGACTCCGAGGGGGTGGTCATGGCCGTCAACCGTTCTCTAGTACGTGCTCCTCAGGGCGCTCTCGAGGATCGCCGCGCCCTCCTCGGCCTCCGCGACGGTCAGCGACAGCGGTGGGGCGATGCGCAGGGCGCTGGTGTCGTGGCCGCCGCCCTTGCCGATGAGCAGTCCGCCCTCGCGGGCCGCCTCCAGGACGGCGGCGGCCGCCTGCGGATCGGCCTCGTCGGTCCCGGGCCTGACCAGTTCGACGCCGATCATCAGGCCGCGCCCGCGCACCTCCCGGACACCGGGCAGCTGGGCGGCGACGGCCCGCAGCCGCTCGATGAGCAGTCCGCCGACCCGCCGGGCGTTGCCCTGGAGGTCGTGTTCCACGAGGTAGGTGAGGTTGGCGAGGCCGGCGGCCATGGTGAGCTGCGTGCCGCCGAAGGTGGAAATGCTGTTGGCGTCAAGGCAGTTCATGATCTCGGCGCGGGCGATCACCCCGCCGATGGAGGTGCCGTTACCGATGCCCTTGGCGAAGGTGACGATGTCCGGCGGGCCGCTGCGGGCATGCGCCTGCCAGCCCCAGAAGTGCTCGCCGGTGCGTCCCCATCCGGTCTGCACCTCGTCGGAGATCCACAGGATCCCGTGTTCGTTCAGCACCTCGCGGAAGGCCGCGTACAGGCTGTCCGGGGGCGAGGTGAAGCCGCCGACGCCCTGGACCGGTTCGGCGATCAGGGCGGCCGGCGGACGGGTGTGCCCGAGGACGTCCTTCAGATCGGCCACGCACGCGTCGATGAACGCGCGGTCGTCCAGTTCGGCGAACGGGCCCCGGGTGCGGACACCTCCGTGGACGTACAGGGTCTGCAGCGGGGACAGCGAGGTCGGGGACCAGCTGCGGTTGCCGGTGATGCCGACCGTGCTGAAGGAGCGGCCGTGGTAGCTGTTGCGCATCGCCAGGACCGTGTTGCTGCGCCGGTAGGCGGTGGCGAGCAGCAGGGCGGTGTCGTTGGCCTCGGTGCCGGAGGTGGTGAAGAACACCCGGGCATCCGGGATGCCGCTCAACTGGGCAATGCGTTCGGCGAGTTCGACCATCGGCCGGTTGAGGTACAGCGTCGAGGAGTGGACGATCCGGCCGGCCTGCTCGCTGACCGCCTTGGTCACCTCGGGCAGGGCGTGCGCCGTCATGGTGGTGAGGATGCCGCCGAAGAAGTCCAGGTACCTGTTGCCTGCGGAGTCCCAGACGTGGCGGCCCTCGCCGTGCGTGATCTCCAGCGGTTCGTCGTAGTAGAGGGCGAGCCAGTCCGGCAGGACGTTGCGGTGGCGGGCGTAGAGGTCGTTCACGGCTGCACCAGTCCTTCGTAGGCGTCGGGGCGGCGGTCGCGGTAGAAGGCCCACTGCTGCCGCACCTGCTCGATGAGGTCGAAGTCCAGGTCCCGGACGAGGAGTTCCTCGGACTTGTCGCTGGCGACGTCGCCGACGAACTGCCCGCGCGGGTCGACGAAGTAACTCGTGCCGTAGAAGTCGTTGTCGCCGTACTCCTCCTGGCCGACGCGGTTGATGGCGGCGACGAAGTACTCGTTGGCGACGGCGGCGGCCGGCTGCTCCAACTGCCACAGGTACGAGGAGAGACCGCGGTGGGTGGCGGACGGGTTGTAGACCAGATGGGCTCCGTTCAGGCCGAGTTGCCGCCAGCCCTCCGGGAAGTGCCGGTCGTAGCAGATGTAGACGCCGACCTTGCCGACGGCCGTGTCGAACACGGGCCAGCCGAGGTTGCCGGGTTTGAAGTAGTACTTCTCCCAGAAGCCCTTGACCTGCGGGATGTGGTGCTTGCGGTACTTGCCGAGGTAGGTGCCGTCGGCGTCGATCACGGCGGCGGTGTTGTAGTAGAAGCCGGACTGCTCGACCTCGAAGACCGGTACGACGATCACCATGCCCGTCTCGCGGGCGAGGTCCCGCATCCGGCGGACGGTCGGGCCGTCGGGCACCGGCTCGGCCCAGCGGTAGTGCTCCGGCTCCTGGACCTGGCAGAAGTAGGGGGCGTTGAAGACTTCCTGGAACCCGATGATCCTCGCACCCTGGCGGGCCGCCTCGCGGGCGTGCTCCTCGTGCTTCGCCACCATGGACTCGGTGTCGCCGGTCCAGGTGGCCTGGACCAGTGCGGCACGTACGACGTTGGCCATGAGCTGCTCCTTCGACGCGACGTCCGAGCCTCTACGCCCGTAGAAACGGCCCGTAGAGGCTCGAAAGTAAGCCTCGCCGGGGCCCTTGCCAAGACCATCGTCGTCAACCCGCTGAGTCGATCTCGTTTCACACTCCTTAGGGTGAGCCCACGGCCCGGTCAGGGGGCGAGTCCGGCGACCCGCAGGGCGTGCACCAGGTCCCACTCGCGCTCCTCCGAGACGCCCCGGGCGGCCCGGAGCAGCAGCGGGACGAGGCGGTGCGGGTCGGCGGCGACGCTGCGGGCGGCCTCCTCGGGGGTGCGGACGCGGACGTAGGCGTCCAGCAGGGCCCGCACCTCGCGGTCCCGTCCCCGGGTGTCCAGGCCCAGCACGGCGGCGCCGACCTCCGCGGCCGGCCTGGCCACGCCCTGCCGCAGCATCTGTTGCCCGTCCGCGGCCCTTCCGGCGGCCTCCAGCGCGTCGGCGGCGGCGACCAGCCGCTCGGCGGGCAGCGAGGCGGCCTCCCACAGCAGCGTGGCCCAGTCGGCGCCGAGTCCGGCGCGCTGCAGGCCGTCCGCGAGCAGCGGGAAGCGGGCGGCGGGCCAGTGGGCGATCTCGACCAGCAGCGCGTGCGCCTCACCACTGCGCCCCTCCGCCCGCAGCCGCGCCAGCGTGGCCACGGCCCCGACGACGGCCGAAGCCGCCTCGTGATCCACCGCCTCGACGGCGGCCTCCGCCGACACGACGGCCTCCGCCGCCCCGGCGAACCGTGCCCCGCGCGGGCCACGCCGCCCGGCCTGCGCCTCCGGCACGACCGGGGCGGGAGCCTGCGGTACGACGACGGGTCCGGCCTCGTCCTCCACCATCCCGGCAAACCGCGCACTGCCCCGCCGCCGCTTACGGGACTTGGCGGGCGCGGCCACCTCCGGGGTGGGCGGAGGCGTGACCTCACGGGTGGGAGATCCGCCGGGACGCGCAACGACTCGGGGGACCTCCGGATCGGCGCCGGAACCCACCGGGTGGGCTGCCGGGCCGGTGTCCGGCGCGCCCGGCCGAAGCGGGGCCGGGTCAGCCGCGGACCGGTCCGCCCGGGGAACCGCGGGGCCGGTGCCCGACGCGGCAGCCCGTAAGGCCGGATCCATCGCGGCCCCGGCCACTCGACGGACCACAGGGCCGGCCGGCGCGCCCGGCCGAGAGGCCTGCTCGACGGCGGCCGGCCCGGCGAACCAGGGGTCGGGACCGCCGGTGGGCGCGGCAGGCCGCCCGTCGTGGCTGCCGCTGGACGCGGCCAACGGCCCAACGTGACCGACGGCCGGGCGAGCCGCGGTGCCAGGGCCGGACGCGGCAGACCTGAAGGCCGGATCCGTCGCCGACCCGGCCGCTTGACGGGCCGCAGGGCCCGGGTCCGGCACGCCTACGGTCAGTCGGTCCAGCTCCGCCATTCGGTGCTGGAGTTCGGCGCAGCGGGCGGTGGCCCTCTCGTGGTCGTCGCGGGCCCAGGCGATGTCCAGGCGGAGGGCGTCGGCCTCCTCGCGGGAGGAGGCCGACGCGAGCAGGCGGCTCAGCTCGGCCTCGCGCTCGGCGGCGTACCGCTGCTCCCGGAGCATCACGTCGAGTCGGTCGCCGAGGGCGTCCCGGGCGCCGGGCCGGGCGTCGTACGCCGAGACGGCGGCCGCGTGCAGGGTGCGGACCCGTTCCCGCTCGGCCGCCGCGGCGGCGGGGCCGTACATCGCGGCGAGGTCCTGCAGCAGCGCCTCCAGCACGTCCCACGGCGGCACCTCACGCCCGTCGAGACAGGCCTGCATGCCCTCGGGGTCCCGCTGCCAGAAGACCCCGCACCAGCCTCCACCCTGGTCCAGGCGCCCCAGGAGGCCGTCCAGGTAGTTCGCGAACTCCCGGACAGGACCCCGGAGTTGATCCACTGCCATGCCCGACTCCCGCCCGACCGCCCAGCACTCCGGTCGTCAGGCAACACCAGCTGTGTTACGAGCCTGCTACGCACAGTTTTCCGGGAGCATGCGGGCACCTCATCATGCGATCCCGGCCCTTGCGCGCAGCGGCCCGCCCGAGGCCCGCGTCAGACGCCCACCGGCGCGCACCGCGTCACCAGCTCGTCCATGGACAGCCCGAGCGCCGCGGCCAGCGCGGCCACCGTGAAGAAGGCCGGGGTCGGCGCCCGCCCGGTCTCGATCTTGCGGAGGGTCTCGGCCGAGATGCCCGCCTCGGCGGCGACCTCGGGCATGCTCCGCCCGCCGCGCGCCTCGCGCAGCAACCGCCCGAGCCGCTCCCCGCGTTCGCGCTCTTCAGGGGTGAGAGGGGTCCGCACCATGCCGGCCATTCTAATACCGCGCCCCGCACCCACCCCCATTCAAATACCGGTATAGTAATTGGCATGGTTGAGCTGAAGACCGACGTGTCGATCGACGCGATGCACGCGGCGGGCCAGGTCGTCGGGCGGGCCCTGACGGCCGTGCGGCAGGCGGCGGACGTCGGCGTCACCCTGCTGGAGCTGGACGAGGTGGCCCGGGAGGTGCTGCGCGAGGCCGGGGCGTCCTCGCCGTTCCTCGGCTACCGCCCGTCGTTCGCGCCGACCCCCTTCCCGGCGGTGATCTGCGCCTCGGTCAACGACGCGATCGTCCACGGCATCCCCACCGCCGACCGCCTGCGTGACGGCGACCTGGTCTCCATCGACTGCGGTGCCGAGCTGGACGGCTGGGCGGGCGACTCGGCGATCAGTTTCGTGGTCGGCCGGCCGCGCCAGGCGGACCTGCGTCTGATCGACACCGCCGAGCGCGCCCTGGCGGCCGGCATCGCGGCGGCCGTCGTCGGCAACCGCATCGGCGACATCGCACACGCCGTCGGCAACGTCTGCCGCACGGCCGGCTACGGCATCCCCCGCGGCTTCGGCGGCCACGGCGTGGGCCACCGCATGCACGAGGACCCCGACGTCCCGAACGAGGGCCGCCCCGGCCGGGGACTCCCGCTGCGCCACGGCATGGTCCTGGCCATCGAGCCCATGCTGATCGCGAGCGGCAAGGACGCGTACTACGAGGCGAGCGACGGATGGACCCTGCGCACGGCCGACGGGACCCGGGCGGCACATGTGGAGCACACCGTGGCGATCACGAGTGAGGGCCCGCGGATCCTCACGGCCCGGCAGCCCACCTGAAGGGACGGGGGAACCGCCCGGGCAACCACACCCCACCCCGCACGACGGCCGACTCAAAGGGGCGGGTGGACTGCGCGACCGGCCCAGGACCACCCGCACCCGCCGGACGGACCCGAGCCCCTCACCCCCGCAGGCGCCCCGCCACCGCCCTTCGCAGAAGCCCGCACATGCCCTTCGCAGAACCTCGTGTCATCGTGGCATGAGCGGCCCGCCCCCGGGTTACCCGGCCGCTCCGCATGTCGTCTGCGAAGGAACGAAACGATGACCAGCGGCTACATCGGCCCGGAGGATCCCTTCGGAGAATTTTTCGCCCGCTTCTTCGGCGGAGCCGGCGGCACCCGGCCCGGCCCCAGGCACATCGACATCGGTCGCCTGCTCAGCCAGCCGGCCCGCGAGCTGGTCAGAGGAGCCGCCCTGTACGCCGTCGAGCACGGCAGCCGGGACCTGGACACCCAGCACCTGCTGCGCGCGGCCTTGGCGGCCGAACCCACCCGCAGCCTGCTGAGCCGTGCCGGCGCGGATCCGGACTCGCTCGCGACGGAGATCGACCACCGGTCGGGCCCCGCCCAGCATCCGCCGGGCGACGCACCGCCGCCGACCTCGCTGTCGCTCACCCCGGCCGTCAAGCGGGCCCTGCTGGACGCGCACGACATGGCGCGGGCGAGCGGCGCGGGCTACATCGGCCCCGAGCACGTACTGAGCGCGCTCGCCGCGAACCCGGACTCGGCGGCCGGGCACATCCTGCACGCGGCCCGCTTCTCGGCGGGCGCCCTGCCGCCCGAGACCCAGGAGGCCCCCCAGACGCGCCCTGAGCGCCAGCGGCCGACCTCCACGCCCACGCTGGACAAGTACGGCAGGGATCTCACCGACCTCGCGCGCCAGGGCCGAATCGACCCCGTCATCGGCCGCGACATGGAGATCGAGCAGACCATCGAGGTGCTGTCCCGGCGCGGCAAGAACAACCCCGTACTGATCGGTGACGCCGGCGTCGGCAAGACGGCGATCGTCGAGGGCCTCGCCCAGCGCATCGCGGACGGTGACGTGCCGGACGTGCTGGCCGGACGGCGGGTGGTGGCCCTCGACCTGACCGGGGTGGTCGCGGGCACCCGCTACCGGGGTGACTTCGAGGAGCGCCTGAACAACATCGTGGAGGAGATCCGCGCCCATTCCGACCGCTTGATCGTCTTCATCGACGAGCTGCACACCGTCGTCGGCGCCGGTGGCGGCGGCGAGGGCGGTTCGATGGACGCGGGCAACATCCTCAAGCCCGCGCTCGCCCGCGGGGAGCTGCACATCGTGGGCGCGACCACGCTGGAGGAGTTCCGCCGGATCGAGAAGGACGCGGCGCTGGCCCGCCGGTTCCAGCCGATCCTGGTGCCCGAGCCGACGGTCGAGGACACGATCGAGATCCTGCGCGGCCTGCGCGACCGGTACGAGGCCCACCACCAGGTCCGGTACACCGACGAGGCGCTGATGGCCGCCGTCGAGCTGTCCGACCGCTATCTGACGGACCGCCGCCTGCCCGACAAGGCGATCGACCTGATCGACCAGGCCGGCGCCCGGGTACGGCTGGGCGCCCGGACGAAGGGCACGGACGTACGGGCCATGGAGCGCGAGGTCGAGCAGCTCGTCTGCGACAAGGACCAGGCGGTCGCCGACGAGCAGTACGAGCAGGCCACCCAGCTGCGCGACCGGATCGGCGAGCTGAAGCAGCGCATCACCGAGGCCAGTGGCGAGGACAAGGCCGACGAGGGGCAGGACCTGTCGGTGACGGCGGAGGCCATCGCCGAGGTGGTGTCCCGGCAGACCGGCATCCCGGTCAGCCGCCTGACCCAGGAGGAGAAGGAACGGCTGCTCGGCCTGGAGCAGCACCTGCACCAGCGGGTGGTCGGCCAGGATGAGGCCGTGAGCGTGGTCGCCGAGGCCGTGCTGCGCTCCCGGGCCGGGCTCTCCAGCCCGGGCCGGCCGATCGGCAGCTTCCTCTTCCTCGGCCCGACCGGCGTCGGCAAGACCGAGCTGGCCCGCGCGCTCGCCGAGGCCCTGTTCGGCAGCGAGGACCGCATGGTCCGCCTCGACATGAGTGAGTACCAGGAGCGGCACACCGTCTCCCGGCTGGTCGGCGCCCCGCCCGGGTACGTCGGCCACGAGGAGGCCGGCCAGCTCACCGAGGTGGTGCGCAGGCACCCGTACTCCCTGCTGCTGCTCGACGAGGTGGAGAAGGCCCATCCGGACGTCTTCAACATCCTGCTCCAGGTGCTGGACGACGGCCGCCTCACCGACTCGCAGGGCCGGACGGTGGACTTCACCAACACGGTCATCGTGATGACCAGCAACCTCGGCTCCGAGGCGATCACCCGGCGCGGCGCCGGGATCGGCTTCGGGCCGGGCGGCGCGGACGCGGACGAGGAGGCGCGGCGCGAGCGGATCCTCCGGCCGCTGCGGGAGCACTTCAGGCCGGAGTTCCTCAACCGCATCGACGAGATCGTCGTCTTCCGGCAGCTGACGAGCGAGCAACTGCGGCGGATCACCAACCTGTTGCTGGAGAGCACCCGGCGGCTGCTGGACGGCCAGGGCATCTCGGTGGAGTTCACCGACGCGGCCGTCGACTGGATCGCCGAGCGCGGCTACCAGCCGGAGTACGGCGCCCGCCCGCTGCGCCGCACCATCCAGCGGGAGGTCGACAACCAGCTGTCCCGGCTGCTGCTGAACGGCACGATCTCCTCGGGCAGCCGGGTCACGGTGGACACGATGGACGGGCGGCTGGACTTCCGTGCTCAGGAAGCGCCGCCGGCCCCGGAGCCGACGACGGCCGCGCCTGAGCCGGCGGAGGAGGAACCCCGTCCGCCCGCCCCCGAGTTGTAGGGCGCGACGCTACGGCGCCGGGTCCACCACCATCGCCGAGCCGCCGCCGCGACGTACCTTCTCGGCGGCGGCCAGCCACTTCCCGTCCGGCAGCCGCTGCACGCCGGTCGCCGCGCCGATCTCGGGATTGAGCTTGAAGCTGTGCCCGACGGCTTCCAGCTGCTTCCTCAGGTCGCTGTCGTACAGGCCCGGTTCGAGTTCGGTCTGGGCGGCGTTGCGCTGGCTGGCGCGCGGTGCCGCGATGGCGTCGACCAGCGGCAGATGCCGGTCGAGGAACCCGGTCAGGGTCTGCAGCACGGTGGTGATGATGGTCGCGCCACCGGGCGAACCGAGCGCCACCACCGGCTTGCTGTGCCCGTCGAGCACGATGGTCGGCGAGATGGACGAGCGCGGCCGCTTGCCCGGTCCCGGCAGGTTCGGGTCGTGCACGGCCGGGTTGGCCGGGGCGAAGGAGAAGTCGGTCAACTCGTTGTTGAGCAGGAAGCCGCGGCCGGGCACGGTGACGCCGCTGCCGCCGGTCTGCTCGATGGTGAGCGTGTAGGAGACGACGTTGCCCCACTTGTCGGCCACCGTCAGGTGGGTGGTGTTCTCGCCCTCGTAGGTCGTCGGGGCCGCCGTGCCGCCCTTGCCGCAGGCCGCCGGGTGGCGCGGGTCGCCGGGTGCGAGCGGGCTGGTGAGGACCGCGTCGTCCTTGATCAGGCAGGCCCGTGAGTCGGCGAACCGCTGCGACAGCAGCTGCTTCGTCGGTACCTCCTCGAAGGCGGGGTCGCCCACCCAGCGCCCGCGGTCGGCGAAGGCGATGCGGCTCGCCTCTATGAAGCGGTGCAGGTAACGCGCCTCGCTCGCCTTCGTGAGGTCGCTCCGCTCCAGGATGTTGAGGGCCTCGCCGACGGTCGTGCCGCCGGACGAGGAGGGGGCGATGGAGTACACGTCGAGACCGCGGTACGACGTCCTGGTGGGCGCCTGGAGCTTGGCGCGGTAGACGGCGAGGTCCTTCTCGGCCAGCTTGCCGGGGCGGGCGTTCCAGCCGGAGGCGGGGTCCACGGGCGGGTGCTCGACGGTGTCGACGATGTCGTCGCCGATGTCTCCGCGGTAGATCGCTCCGGTGCCCTTGCGGCCCAGCTCCTCGTAGGTGCGGGCGAGTTCGGGGTTCTTGAAGGTGGAGCCGACGACCGGGAGCTGCCCGTTCGGCAGGAACAGCTTGGTGGTGTCCGGGAAGTAGCGGAACCGGGTCTCGTTGGAGGCGGTCTGCGAGCGGAAGGTGTCGTCCACGGTGAAGCCGTCGCGGGCGATCCGCTCGGCGGGCTGCAGGACCGTGCCGAGCCTTCTGCTGCCCCACTCGTCCAGTGCCTTCTGCCAAGTGGCGGGCGTGCCCGGGGTGCCGACGCTCAGACCGCTGCTGACGGCGTCGGCGAAGCCGAGCGGCTTGCCGTTCTCCACGAACAGGTCGGAGTCGGCGGAGAGCGGCGCGGTCTCGCGGCCGTCGATGGTGTGCACCGTACGGGACCTGGCGTCGTAGTAGACGAAGTAGCCGCCCCCGCCGATGCCGGCCGAGTACGGCTCGGTGACGCCGAGCGCGGCGGCCGTGGCGACGGCCGCGTCGACCGCGTTGCCGCCCTTCCTGAGCACCTCGATGCCGGCGGCGGAGGCGTCGGCGTCCACGCTGGCGACGGCACCGCCGTAGCCGACGGCCACCGGGACCTTCGTGGTCGTGCCGCTCGTCGTCGCGGCGGGCGGCGCCGCCGCCCCCACCGACACCATGGCGGCCGACGCCGCCAGAACCGCCAGTCTCCGCGTGCCAGGACGACCCATCCGAACCTCCCGTCGGGACAGTCCGCGCAGCGTAACCAGATTGCCGCAGTACCGACAGTACGCCTCGGGCACCCGCCACACGAACGTCACACATCGAACACCGGTACGTGCTTTTTCCCGGGGCCCGCTAGCATGCGCGGCCATGAACGACGACGTGCGCAACATCGTCCTGGGCGTCCTGGCGGCCGGCATCAGTGCCGCGCTGGGCTGGCTGGCCCGCACCTACCTGTGGCGGCGCAGGCTGCGGCGCAAGCAGGCGTTCTTCGGGCTGCCGGAGAACTCCGAGTCCCTGCTCGTCGTCAACCGCGACCCGGCCACGGCGGAGCCGGCCGTGCACCGCTTCGACGTCTTCGCGCTCCTCGAACTCTCCGCCCTGATCAAGGACTGCGGCGCACATCTGCAGATGGTCACCCAGGACGCGACCCAGCAGGGGTTCGGCGAGCGGACCGAGTTCTGTGTGGGCGGCCCCGCCTCGAACCGGCGGATGCTGGCCCACATGTCGGCGATGCTGCCGGGCGTGCGGGTGAACGTCGACGCCGAACCCGGCCCGGACCGCGGCGCGTTCCAGATCGGCGGCGAGCGGTACCGGATGGACCCGGGCGTCACGGAGTACGTCCTGCTGGCCCGGCTCACCGCCGGCCGGCGGACCCGGCCGGTGTTCCTCTTCTGCGGGCAGCGGGCCATCACCAACCAGGCCGCGACCCGCTATCTCGCCCGCGATCACGAGCGGTTGAGCCGCAAGTACGGCAACGGCCCCTTCGTGCTGCTGCTGAAGGTGGTCAACTCCCAGGCGTACGGTCCCGATCTCGTGGAGCTGGTCGCGGACGTGACCCGGGCGGCACAGGCACCCCTTCCGGTGACGGAGACCCAGCGCGCCTCACACCGGGCGTCGTAGCTTCAACAATCTTTACTGGTACGTAACTTACCGACGGGTTACTTGCGGTAAGGTCCCCCGGTTACCGTCGGGTCACTTTGCATGGACACCAGTCTAGGAGTGACCCATGGGACACGGTCGCACCACCCTGCGCACCTCAGCCGTCGGAGCAGTCTCCGCGGCGCTGATCGCCGGTACCGTCGTCGGCCTGGCTCCGGCCGCCCAGGCCGCGCCGTCCGTACGCTTCGTGGACATCACCGGCGACGGCGGCACCGTACTGAAGGCGAACGTCGTCACGCCCGCGGGCGCCGACGGCTCGCACAGCTACCCACTCGTCGTACTGCCCACGAGCTGGGGCCTGCCCCAGGTGGAGTACCTCGCCCAGGCGCAGAAGCTCGCCGACTCGGGCTATGTGGTGCTCACCTACAACGTGCGCGGGTTCTGGCAGTCCGGCGGCGAGATAGAAGTGGCCGGTCCGCCGGACATAGCGGACGCCTCGAAGGTGATCGACTGGGCGCTGGCCAACACCCCCGCGGACCCGCACCGCATCGGCATGGCGGGCGTCTCCTACGGCGCCGGCATCAGCCTGCTCGCCGCCGCCCACGACAAGCGCATCAAGGCGGTCGCCGCGCTCAGCGGCTGGGCCGACCTGATCTCCTCGATCTACTCGGGCCGCACCCAGCACGTCCAGGCCGGCGCCCTGCTGGACGGCGCGGGCACCCTCACCGGCCGCGAGAGCCCCGAACTCCGCCAGATCTTCGACAACTTCTACGCCTCCAACCTGACCAAGGAACAGGAGATGATCGACTGGGGGAGGAAACGTTCCGTCGCGACCTACCTCGACCAGCTGAACAAGAACGGCCCCGCGGTCATGCTCGCCAACGCCTGGGGCGACACCATCTTCCCGGTGAACCAGTACGCCGACTTCTACGAGAAGCTGACCGTCCCCAAGCGGCTGGAGCTGCGCCCCGGCGACCACGCGACCGCCGAGGCGACCGGTCTGTTCGGGCTGCCCAACGACGTGTGGACGGACACCGGGCGCTGGCTCGACCACTACCTCAAGGGCGCCGACAACGGCATCGACCGCGAGCAGCCGGTCCAGTTGAAGTCCCGCAGCGCGGGGGGATACGAGGGCTACCCCGACTGGAAGTCGGTCGGCGCGACCAGCCGGAAGATGGAGCTGGCGGGGTCGACCACCATCCACGCGAACGTCGACTCGGGCGCCGACGGCGGGATCATCTTCCTCTCCAGCATCCTGGACCAGGTCGCCCAACTGCCGCCCGTCGCCTCGATCCCGCTGCTGCCCCGCCGCTGGGCGGCCGTGTGGCAGTCGGAGCGGTACGGCACGGCGCAGCAGGTGCGCGGCACGGCCACGCTGCACACCACGCTCACGCCCACCAAGGAGAGCGGCACCCTGATCGCCTATCTGTACGACGTGGGACCGCTCGGCTTCGGCAAGCTGGTCACCAACGCGCCCTACACCTGGCACGGACGGACGCCGGGCGAGCCGTTCGACGTCGACCTGGACCTGTTCTCCACCGCCTACGACGTCCCGGCCGGGCATCGTCTCGCGCTGGTGGTCGACACGGTCGACCCGCTCTACATCGAGCACAACCCGTCCGGCGCGCAGCTGACCTTCTCCTCGCCGTCGGACGACCCGTCGTACGTGTCCGTCCCCGTGCGCGAGCAGTGATCTCCGGCTGCCGCCGGACGAGCCTGGCCCGTGTGAACTGCCGCCGCCCCCTACGGTTTCAGGGCCGTGGGGGGCTCCCCACCCGGCAGCGGGTGCACATCCCGGTGTGGATCGGCGAGTTCACCATCACCACGGGGATGAACGGCAAATCGTAGTCGAGGTTGGGCGCGATGAGCTTCCCCCTCTGGGGCGGCCGCCGAATGCCGGTCGTACTCCGGCAGGTTGGCGGGAGCTGCGGTCGACGTTGTCGTACTGGCCGAAGCTATACAGACCTCGGCGGAGTTGACGGACGACACGCATATTTCGGGCATTAGCCGTATTTAACCCAAGTCGGATCCGGGTCACGCCTCGGCGACCTCCGCGTACAGCTGCGACAGCTCGGGGACACCGCTCGCGGCCCACTCCCGGCCGGGCTCCACCACCTCGACCTCGCGGCCGGAGGCGAGCCGTACGACGGGCTCGCCGTCGGGCCGGATCTCCCAGGCCGCGCCGGGGACGGTGCGCACGACGACCGTGCCCAGGTACAGCCCTGCGTCGTTGCCCAGCCAGGGCAGGATCTCCGCGTCGTCGCGCCAGCGCGGGACCAGCTGGTCCAGCGCCTCCAGGGAGGCCGGTGTGTCGTCGAGGCGGACACCCGCCTGGGCCGCCTGGGAACGGAGCAGTTCACATTCGGACAGGAGCGCGGCGATCGACTCGGGGTCGGCCGGCAGCGCCGCCCCACCGCTCTTGCCCTGCCGGTGGCCCAGGAACGGAATGTTCATGGACCCAGCCTGGCATCAGACGTCCAGGTCGACCACCACCGGCGCGTGGTCGGACGCGCCCTTGCCCTTGCGCTCCTCGCGGTCGACGTAGGCGTCCTGGACGGCCTTGGCGAACGGCTCGTTGCCGTACACCAGGTCGATGCGCATGCCGCGGTTCTTGGGGAAGCAGAGCTGGCGGTAGTCCCAGTACGTGAACGGGTGGTCGTACTTCAGCGGCCGCGGGACGACGTCGGAGAGGCCGGCCTCGCGCAGCGAGGCGAGGGCGGCACGCTCGGCGGGGGTGACATGGGTGGAGCCCTCGAAGACGGCCGGGTCGAAGACGTCGTCGTCGGTCGGCGCCACGTTGTAGTCGCCCAGCACCGCGAACGGGCGGCCGCCGGAGGCGTCACCGGCGACGGCTGCCTTCAGGGCCTCGAACCACTGGAGCTTGTACGCGTAGTGCGGGTGCTCCACCTCGCGGCCGTTGGGCACGTACACCGACCAGACGCGGACCGGGCCGCAGGTCGCCGAGATGGCACGCGGCTCGGTCACCCCGTCGTAGCCCGGGTCGCCGGGCAGGCCCTTGACGACGTCCTCGATGCCGACGCGGGAGAGCACCGCCACACCGTTCCACCGGCCGGTCGCGTGGACCGCCGACTCGTAGCCCAGCTCCCGCAGCTGGTCGGACGGGAACTGCTCCTCGGCGACCTTGGCCTCCTGGAGGCAGAGCACGTCGGTGCCGCTGCTCTCCAGCCAGGCCAGGAGCCTCGGGAGGCGGGCGGTGATCGAGTTCACGTTCCAGGTGGCGATGCGCATGTCTCACAACCTACCCGGCGGGTACGACAACGCGGACCGCCGTGCGTCAGACCTGCGCCGACGCCCCCGGGGCGAGCCGCAGGTGCTCGGCGCCGCTCAGATTGCCGAGGTGGGTGTCGTAGATGGGCCGCGCCAGGTCCGTCAGGAGGGCGTCGTGGACGTCGTAGACGCGCTGCGGCTTGACCTCGCGGACGTACTCGATGACCTCGGCGATCTTGTTCCAGGGCGCCTGGACGGGGGCCAGCAGCGTCTCGACCGAGTGGCCGGGGACGGTGAGGGCGTCGCCGGGGTGGAAGACCCTGCCGCCGTCGATCAGGTAGCCGACGTTGGTGATGCGCGGGAGGTCCGGGTGGATCACCGCGTGCAGCTCCCCGTGCACCTGCACGTCGAAGCCGGCGGCGGTGAAGGTGTCGCCGTGCCCGACGGTGTGCACACGGCCTGGGAAGGCCGCGGTGATCCGGTCCGCGACGGACTTCAGGGTCCAGATCGCGGCGGCCGGGTTCGCCTCCAGGGCGGTCCGCAGCCGGCCCTCGTCGAAGTGGTCCGGGTGCTCGTGCGTGACCAGGATCGCGTCCGCACCGGCCGCCGCGTCCTGCTCGCTGAACCCTCCGGGATCGATGACGAGCGTCCGCCCGTCCTTCTCGAGGCGGACGCAGGCGTGGGATTTCTTGGTGAGCTTCATGTCTCCCCATCCTGCCGCGTACGGCGGCCCGGGGCCGCTCACTCCGCGGGCGTGGTCTCCTCGCGGATGACCTGCTGGGCCACCCTGAAGGCGCTGTTCGCCGCGGGGACACCGCAGTACACGGCCGCCTGCATCAGCACCTCCCTGATCTCGCCGGGGGTGAGGCCGTTGCGCAGGGCGGCGCGGGTGTGCAGGGCCAGCTCGTCCAGATGGCCGCCGGCGACCAGCGCGGTGAGCGTCACGCAGCTGCGGGTTCGGCGGTCCAGTCCTGGCCGGTCCCAGATCTCGCCCCAGGCGTAGCGGGTGCTGAACTCCTCGAAGTCGCCGGAGAAGTCGTCGGCCTGCGCGAGCGCACTGTCCACGTGCGCGTCGCCCAGCACCTCGCGGCGGATCTTCAGCCCGGTCTGGTACCGGTCGGGCTGCCCGAGCGGCTGCGCCGGTACGACGGCGGGGGCGATCTCGGCGACGGGCACGATCTGCGGTGCCGCGGTCAGTGCCGGGTTGACCGGTGCGGCCGGCAGGGCGGTCTGGCCGGTGTCGTAGGGCTGCTGCCAGGCGGTGGAGAAGTGCCGCACCAGCAGATCGGTGACGGCGGCGGGCTGCTCGACCGGCACCAGATGGGAGGCGCCGGGCACGACCGCGAGCCGGGCGTCCGGGATCCCGGCGACCAGGGTGCGGGCCTCGGCCGGCCCGGTGACCTGGTCGTCGGAGCCGACCAGCACCAGGGTCGGCACGCCGACCCGGCCCAGCTCGGCCCGGACGTCGAAGCCGGCGAGGGCCTCGCAGGCGGCGATGTAGCAGCCCGGGTCGGTGGTGCGCACCATCTGTACGGCCCACTCGGTGATCGCGGGCTGCGCGGCGGCGAATCCGCCGGTGAACCAGCGGTCGGGCGCGGTCCGGGCGATCGGGTCGAGCCCGTTGGTCCGCACGATCACCCCGCGCTGGCGGAACTCGTCGGCGGTGCCGAACCGGGGCGAGGCGGCGACCAGCGCGAGCGACGCGAGCCGCTCGGGGTGGCGCAGGGCCAGCTGCATGCCGACCGCCCCGCCCAGGGCGCAGCCGGCGTAGCCGAAGCGCTGCACACCGAGCGCGTCCAGCGTGGCCAGCAGGCGGTCCGCCAGCTCGCCGACGGAGCCGGCCGGATGGGCGGGTGCCCCGCCGTGGCCCGGCAGGTCGTACCGGAAGACCCGCCACTGCTTGGTCAGCTCGGGGACCTGCCGGTCCCACATGTGCCATGTAGCACCGAGGGAGGTTCCCATGACCAGGACCGGAGCCTGTTCTGGCCCGTCAAAGCGGTATTGCAGGGTTTCGACGTTCTTCTCACTCACCCGCTCACGCTCCCACATCTCACACTCTATGCAGGAGCGGGGGTGGAGACGCTCGCCAGACCTCCCCAGGTATCCGCTGCCTGACGAAGATCCTCCACATCCGGCTTCACATACCAGAGCTTCGTGGTCTTGACGTTGGTGTGCCCGGCCCAGCGGGCCAGGAGGTGATCCGGCACCCCGTTGTTCGCGAGGTAGGTGAAGCAACTCGCGCGAGCGTCGTACAAGCGCACCCGCCGCAGCCCGTGCTCGTCCATGACCTTGTACACCCGCTCACGCAACTGCCGCCCGTTGAGCGCCCTGCCGAGTTCATCCACTAGCACGTATCCACTGTCCTCATACCTCTCCCCCGCCGCAGGCTTCTCGGCCACCTGCGTCGCCCGGAAACGCGTCAGAGCCTCCCGGACCAGATCCGGCAGGGGAAGCTGCCGCTCACCGGCCAGAGACTTCGTGTCCTTCTCCACCACGGTCCTGTTCCCCATCAGCGTTCGCGTGTTGGCGACAGCCAGGGTGGCCTTGTCCAGGTCCACATCGGCCCAGCGCATACCGCAGATCTCCGCCGGCCGCAGGCCCATCAGGGCAAGCAGGAGAGGGGCGTACAGGCGGTCGTCCTCAACCACGCGCACGAAGGCGTGAACCTCCTTGACGTTCCAGGGCTGTACCACCGCCTTGGCCCTGCGCTCCGCCTTGCGCGCTTTCCGAGGGATCGCGACCTCTCGGGCAACGTTCACGGCGACCAAGCGCCGGGCCATCGCCCGGTTCAGTGCCTCCTTCAGCCGCGCCAGGGACATCTCCACTGAGGTCACCCCCAGACCTACCCCCGTCATGGCACCACGGCCCTCCCGAAGCGCCCACCTCATCCACGCGTCAACGTGGTCCTCGGTCAGATCCTGTAGCCGGATGTGCCCAAGCTTCCCCCGGACACGACCCAGGGTCATCGTGTAGCTGTAGACGGTGCTCTCTTCCAGGTCTTCCGCCTTCTTCGCGAGCCACTGGTCGAGCCATTCGTTCACCGTGATCTTGTTGGGCTCGACGAGCGTCCCCTCGTAGCGACGGTTCGTGATGCGGGCGTACTCGACCTTCGCTTCCCTCAGCGTGCGGAAGGTACGGGTCAACTGCTTGCGCTTCCCGGTAGCGGGATCGCTCCCTACATCGACCACAAACCGATACCGGACCTGTCCCTTCGTATTCGGGGGGAGCTTCTTGATCGGAACGGACAGAATTGCTCACTCTCCTCGCGTGGAACACTTCCACGCAGGCATAGGCGCCGCTGGGTTTCAGCGAAGGGCGCCGCGGTCATCGGGGTAGCAGGCGGCAGAACCGTTCGCTCCCCCGGGAGGCTGCGGCTCTGTCCACCCAGTCCGGTACGGCTCCCCCGCCGAGCTCAGCCGAACACGAACACCTTCAATGGTCGTCACCATCGCCGGTTTGGCCAACCGGCGATCATGGTCTACATTGCGCTCGCCACCGGCGGTGGTGCGGCCTCGCCATCCCCGATGCGGCCTCGAACAGAAGCCCGCTAGGAAGGACTGAAGTACAGGGTCACGCCGTCGGAAGAGCTCTTAGGGGCAATGCCGTAGAAGCGGCGCTACCCGTCGCCTGCGCCGTCACCCACCCCGGTGCGCGGGTCGTGATCCGTCACCTTCCGCCGCCACGGCCGCCCGCACCCGCTGCTCCTCGCGAGCAGAGCCGACATCCCGTTCCAGGGGCGTGCGGCTCACGGCCGTCGCGAGGTCTTCCAAGGCCCGTTTTTGCAGTTCCGCTTCGCGCCGCACGACCGGGCTCCCGTTGCCGGCGGCGTCCTCCCACGTGTGGAGCGCCTCCTCCACGCGTCCCCAGTCCGGATTCCTGTGCTCGCGCACGGCGACTGCTGCCTTCGCGGTGTCCGTCTCCAGGGCATCGGCGAATCGCTCCGCCTCGGGGACGACACGGCTGTCGGCCTGCGGGACGTGGCTCTCCATGAGCATCGCCGCGCGGCCGAACCCCTTGAGCGCCTCCTGCGCCTCCTGCGCCTCGCGCGACGTCAGCCCCCTGGGGCGGACCGGTTCCCGCCTTGCCCGGTCGTATGCCTCCTGCCAGGCGGCACGTGCCTCCCTGCTTTCCAGCAGTGCCCGGCGCATGTCGGCGTGATGCTCCCGGGTCGGTTCGGCGTAGTCGCGGAGCACCGCGGCCGCGTAGCGGCCGTTGGCGGCGAGCCAGTCCGCAAGCCGGCCCGGCAGTCGGGGTGTCTCCCATGCGGGGAACACCAGGTACGCCAGCATCGCCAGGACCCCGCCGAGCAGGGTGAGCACCACCCGCTCCGGGACCGTCTGCTCCCATGCCTGGCCGCCCATGCCGAGCAGGAAGACGACGTACGCGGCGGTGAAGCACTGGGAGTAGGCGTAGCCGGTACGGTTCAGCGTGTACGACAGGCCCGCCGAGACCACCGCCAGCGCGCCGGACACATGGGGGTCCGTGCCCAGGGCCCGCACCATGCCGGTGGCGAGTGCGACCCCCGCCAGGGTCCCGGCGAGACGGGCCACCGCACGCGCGTACGTCCGGTGGAAGTCCGGCCGCATCACCATCACCGAGGCGATGGGCGCCCAGTAACCGTGGCCCAGGGGGAGCCGGGCGGCGATCAGATAGCCGAGCGTGGCCACCGCCGCCAAGCGGACGGCATGCCGGAACACGGGCGAGTCCCGGCGGAGCTCACGGCGCACCGCCCGGACGACGACCGGGACCAACCGGAGCATTGTCGGGCGCACCAGGAACTGGGCGCCGGCGAGGCCGGGCGGCGTGGGCGTCCTCCCGCGCGCGCAGCCGCTCCCGGCGATCTCCAACGCCTCACCGAGCAGTTCCACGAGCCGCTCGGCGGCTTGCCGCGCGGGGCCCTCCAGCACCTCGTGCTCCTCGTCGACGCGCAGGACGTCCGTGCTCTCGGGCCGCACCTCGGCGGGAGTGCCGCAGCGGATCGAACGGGCGGCCGCATCCAGGACGTCGGCGGCCGCGTCGAGCAACTCCCGCGCGCGGTCCCGCCCGGGTCCCTCCGCCGGGGCGCCCACGTCCGGGTCGGCGAGCGCGGCGACGACCGGCCGAATGCGCTCGGCGAGTCCCCGGGGGCCGTGCAGGACGGGGGGACGGGTGCGGGCCTGTGACGGCGTCACGGCAGCCGCGTCCCGGGCCGTCATCAACGGCTCCGGGTCGAACGGGGCGGTCGGGTCGTGCCGCAGCCGGCGGGCGTAGTCCGCCACGGCGGCCAGGGCGTCGGCGAGCGCGTCACGATGCGCTCCCCAACGCCGGATCGGGAACAGAAAGATCAGCACGGCCTGGGTCACGCCCCCGAGTGCGATGACCCCGGCGTGCTCCAGGGCTCGCCCGATGCTCGTGGGCAAGGTGATGGTCACCAGCATGCTGCCGACCGTCGTCGCTGCGACGATCCCAGCGGTCGATCCGACGGCCCACGCCATTCCCGCGGCAAAAGCCCATACGGCCAGCAGTGGGAGGAACGTCACGAGTCGCCCCGCCGCCAGGTAGCCCACGAAGGTGCTGAGCGCCAGACCCGCGCCCGCGCCGAGCGCGACCACCTTGCGTGGACGCCAGGTGCGCTGGAAGGTGGCCCCACCCGCGGAGTAGGCGCCGAGGGCGGCGGACGCGGCATACGCAGGGGAGACCAGCCACAGCGTCGGCCCGATGACGATCGCCACCCCAGCGGCCGTGCGCAGCGCGAGCAGGGGCTCCAGCCGCGTCTCCTCGATCGTGAGCCCGGATCGTACGACCTCCCCGAAGGTCCGCAGCCACGTCACCGGTGTCCGCCTGGCCGGAACGCGGCGCCGGGGCGCGTCGGCCTGGTTGAGGTGCGGCAACCGTCGGGCAAGGAAGCCTCCCACACGGCCCGCTCGCCGGCTCGCGGCCGCAGCCGCTGGAGGGGTGCTGCCACTGCGGACCCTGCTGAACGTCCGCCGTCCGTCCTCCAAGCCGGAGCGATGGCAATCGTTGTTGGTTCAGGTCCGGCCGGAGCGCGGCGATTGCCCCGGCCCCGTCCGGCGGACGGGCAGATCGCCACCCGTCGCTCGGACCGGGCCAGGGGGCTCAGGGGGCACGGCGGCCCTGGTCTCTTACCGCTTGTGGCCGTTGCCGTGTCCGTTGGGATGCAGGACGACCTTGGTCCAGCCGTCGTCACGGGCGTCGAAGTGCTCGTAGGCGGTGGGGGCCTCGTCCAGGCTGAGCTCGTGGGAGACGACGAAACTCGGCTTGGCCTTCCCGCCGGCGATCAGGTCCCGCAGGGCCCGGTTGTACTTCTTCACCGGTGCCTGCCCGGTTCCCATGCGCTGGCCCTTGAACCACATCATGCCGAAGTCGATCGGGACCTTGCCATGAGCTTCCAGCTCCCCCTGCGCCTCCGCGCCCCCGGGGTCCTGGGGCAGGAACACGCCCACCACTCCGATGTCGCCCGTGAACCTGACCGAGTCGATCAGACCGTTGAGCGTGAGGCTGGCGTCCTCGTGCCCCTGGGGGTCGTGTGCCTGGTAGCCGACGCATTCGCAGCCGTTGTCGGCGCCCAGACCGAGGGTGGCCTCCTTGACGACCTCTGCCGGGTTCTGCTCGGCGGTGTTGATCGGGATGGCCCCTATCTCCTCCGCCTTGCGCAGCCGGTCGGGCTGGTGGTCGGCCGTCCAGACGCGCCCGGCGCCCTTGAGGAGGGCGGAGTAGGTCGCCATCAGCCCGACGGGACCGGCCCCGAAGACGATCGTCTGGTCGCCCGGTTTGACGTTGGCCATCTCGGTGGCGTGATAGCCGGTGGGGAATATGTCGGCGAGCATCACGTAGTCGGTCTGCCGCTCGGCGGCGTCCTCGCCCAGACGCAGGGCGTTGAAGTCGCCGTAGGGCACGCGCAGCAGCTCTGCCTGGCCGCCCTGGTAGGGGCCCATGTCGGCGAATCCGTAGGCGGCTCCCGCGAGGGCCGGTTCCGGCTGCATGGTCAGGCAGTAGTTGGTCAGCCCCTGCTCGCACTGCTTGCAGAAGCCGCAGGCGATGTTGAAGGGCAGGACCACGTACTCGCCGACCTGGACCTTGCGGACGGCCGAGCCGACCTCCACGACCTGGCCCATGTTCTCGTGTCCCAGGGTGCGGCCGGACTCGAACGAGGTGCGGCCCTCGTACATGTGCAGGTCCGAACCGCAGATGTTGGTAGTGGTGATCTTGACGATGATGTCGCAGGGGTGTTCGATCTTCGCGTCCGGTACGTCCTTCACTGTGACCGTTCGCGGGCCTTCGTATACCGCTGCCTTCATGGTGGCTTCCCTTGATGTCGCGGTACGGCGGTGATGGGGAAGGCGCAGAGAGCCTGACTCTCGGAAGTGCTGCGACGGGGTCCGGGGCTCCGGCACGCCTCTGGGGGCCGTTCACCTTGGTGAGGGGAACGGTGGTTTTGCCGCCGGCCCGCTCGGAGCTTCAGCACTCGGCGGCGTGCGGTGCGGGTCCCCGTCCCCATGCAGCGCGAAACGACCCTTCACCGATCGATCAGCGGTTGTTCCGTCCCCGGGACGGCCACCGAAGCGTAGACGCCTCTCCGGCTCAGGTCACCGGCTGGTCGCCGTGGTCGTCCGCCAGCATGCGGCGACGTTCCTGTTCGCGCTTGGAGTAGGCGGCCGTCCGGATCGCCTCGTCGCTCTCCAGGCCCGATCCCAGCGCGCCGCCCACCGTGGCGACGGAAGCGACGAACCAGGACAGCGTCCAGTACTCCGCGGCGTGCAGTGGGGTTCGTGTCGTGGAAGCGAACACCCGGTCGTTGAGGATGAACAGCGCCCACACCAGGTTGATGACCATCAAACCCACGTAGCAGACGAGCACCCCGATACCCACGGTCACGATCGTCGAGGCGTTGTAGAGAGCCGCCCTCTTCCTCGCCTCCGGCGAAACCTCATCCGTTCGATGCCACAGGTTCGCGTCCACGATCAGCCAGCCGATCATGAGAGCGACGGACCCGACCATGGCGATCACCAGGCGTGGCGTGCTCAGGTAGGTGGCCAGGTTCCAGATGGTGGAGTTCACGGTGGCGACTGCTCCCGTGGCGAGTGCGGCCGCCAGGGCTTTCGACAAGCCCGGCACCAAACGCCACGGCCGGTTGGCGCGGACCATACCGAGGAGCACCCTCAGGTAACCGCGCGGCCCACTGACGACGTACCGCAGATCGGCGATCTCCTCCTCACCGACCTGGCCCGGATGGATAGGCGCGAGACGACCGATGAACGGCCCCCGCAGCGGCTGACTTCCCGGAGGTTCCTCAGGCCCAGTGGCCTGCGGGCGGCCCGTCAAGCTGAGCACGGCTTCTTCCACGGCCTGCCGGGCCCTTGTCTGCAGCCGGAAGCCCCCCAGCGTGGGAAGGGACAGCAGCGCCAGGCCGTGTTCGTGACTCAGATCCAGCACGAGCTTGCGCCCATGTGAGTGCAGCGGAAGGTCGGTGAGGGCCACGACGATGTCCCAGTTCCCCTCATTTCCGCGGTCCATGATCCGGCGCGTCAATGTGGGCAGGTCCTCGGTCCCTGCTGTGAAGGGCTCACTGACCACCTCGACGTCGAACCGTCGTCCCGGGCCCGACCTGTCGGCGAGCCGGTCAGGAAGCATCCGGGCCATGCGCTGCGCGATCTCCGTGGGCGCGTCCGGATCCGCCAGGAGAGCCACGACCGTAACGTCCTGCGATGACTCCCGCATGACCGGCCCCTTCCAGTCGGCTGACCCGGCGCTCACCAGTGCCCAGAATGTCCCCGACATAGCGCCGACACCGCGTGACACGCTGGCCCCTGCCAATACCAACGGGCCATACCTGGGAGTGGGGCCTGGTGACGGCGCCTGTCGCGCGGTAAGCGGCGCGATCAGGTACTCAGGAACGGTGGACAAGGACGCGACCGACCTCTTCGTGCATGTCCGGGGCGCCGGTGAGAACAACCTGCGGAACGTCGATGTCGACGTTCCGCGGGACGCGCTGGTGGCCTTCACCGGCGTCTCCGGTTCGGGCAAGTCCTCGCTCGCGTTCGGCACGCTCTACGCGGAGGCCCAGCGGCGCTACTTCGAGTCCGTAGCGCCGTACGCCCGACGGCTGTTGCACCAGGTCGGCGCACCGCACGTGCAGGAGATCACCGGGCTGCCACCGGCCGTGGCCCTGCAGCAGCGACGCGGGTCGCCCGGCTCGCGCTCGACGGTCGGCACCCTCACCACGCTGTCCAATCTGCTGCGCATGCTGTACTCCCGCGCCGGCACCTATCCGCCCCGGGCCGCACGGCTGGAAGCCGAGTCGTTCTCACCCAACACCGCGGCCGGCGCCTGCCAGGAGTGCCACGGACTGGGCGTCGTGCACGACGTCGCCGAGGACCTGCTCGTCCCGGACCCCTCGCTGAGCATCCGCGAGGGGGCGATCGCCGCCTGGCCGGGCGCCTGGCAGGGCGCCAACCTGCGCAGTGTCGTGAGCGGCCTGGGGATCGACATCGACCGGCCGTGGCGCAGGCTCAGGAAGAAGGACCGGGACTGGCTGCTGTACACGGACGCGCAGCCCTTGGTGTACATCGAGCCGGAGGAAGACCGCGTCGACTGGGGCTACCAGGGCAAGTTCTGGAGCGCTCGCAAGCACGTCATGCACGTCCTCGCCGACTCCAAGAGCGAGAAGATGCGCGAACGGGCGCTCCGGTTCGTCAGGAGTGTGCCCTGCCCCGCCTGTCACGGCAGCGGACTGCGGCCCGAGGCGCTCGCGGTGACCTTCGCCGGACGTTCCATCGCCGAGATCAACGCGATGCCGCTCACCGAGGTCGTGGCGCTGCTGCGGCCCGTCGCGGGGCTCTCCGAGGCCGACGCCACCACGTCGACCGCCCGGTCCGGGGAGACGACCGAGGTCGCGGTCCGGATCTGCGGCGATCTGGTCGCGCGGATCGATGTGCTGCTCGACCTGGGCCTGGGCTATCTCGGCCTCGGGCGCCGCTCGACGACCCTGTCGCCGGGCGAGGCGCAGCGGCTGCGGATCGCCACCCAGCTGCGCTCGGGGCTGTTCGGCGTCGTCTACGTCCTCGACGAGCCCTCCGCGGGCCTGCACCCGGCGGACGCGGAACCGCTGCTGGAGGTGCTGGACCGCCTCAAGGCGGCGGGCAACTCGCTGTTCGTCGTGGAGCACGACATGGACGTCGTACGGCGGGCGGACTGGGTGGTCGACATCGGCCCCGGTGCGGGCGAGGGCGGCGGACGGGTGTTGTACAGCGGCCCGGTCGCCGGTCTTGAGCGGGTCGGGGAGTCGGCCACGAGCCGGTACCTGTTCGGGCGCGCCCAGCCGCTCGCTCACCGCCCGCGCACACCGCACGGTTGGCTGCACCTGCGCGGCGTCTCCCGCCACAATCTGCACGACGTGTCCGTCGACGTGCCGCTGTGCGTACTGACGGCGGTGACGGGCGTGTCCGGTTCGGGGAAGTCGACGCTGGTGACGCAGGTGCTCGCCGAGGTCGTCCGTGGCCACCTCGGACTCGTACCCGAGGAGCCCGACGAGGCGCAGTGGGAGGTCGACGTCCAGGACGCGTCGGGGGTGGAGTCGTTCGACCGGCTGGTCCTGGTCGACCAGCGGCCCATCGGCCGAACGCCCCGGTCCAACCTGGCCACGTACACCGGGATGTTCGACGCGGTGCGCAAGCTGTACGCGGCGACGGACGAGGCCAGGGCGCGCGGCTACTCGGCCGGGCGGTTCTCCTTCAACGTGCCCGAAGGGCGGTGCGAGACCTGCCAGGGCGAGGGGTTCGTCGCGGTGGAACTGCTGTTCCTGCCCGGCACCTACGCGCCGTGCCCGGCCTGCGAGGGCGCCCGGTACAACGCCGAGACGCTGGAAGTGACCTACCGCGGCAAGAACATCGCGGACGTACTGGCGCTGTCCGTCGACGCCGCCGCCGAGTTCCTGTCCGCCGTCCCGGCGGCCTCCCGCAGTCTCGAGACGTTGCGCGAGGTGGGGCTGGGGTATCTGCGGCTGGGCCAGCCCGCGACGGAACTCAGCGGTGGTGAGGCGCAACGCATCAAACTGGCCACCGAACTGCAGCGAGCCCGCCGCGGGCACGCGCTCTACCTGCTCGACGAGCCGACGGCGGGGCTGCACCCCTCGGACATCGCGCTGCTGCTGCGACAGCTGCACCGGCTCGTCGACGCCGGCAACACGGTGGTCCTCGTCGAGCACGACCTGGACACGATCGCCACGGCCGACTGGGTCATCGACCTCGGTCCGGGCGGCGGCGACGCGGGCGGGCGGGTGGTCGCGGGGGGGGGGGGGGGGGGGGGGGGGGGGGGGGGGGGGGGGGGGGAGGCCCCCCCCCCCCCCCCCCGGGATGTTTTTTTTCTCTCGCTACAGGCG